>PKDZ01000031.1 GCA_002862785.1 Flavobacteriales bacterium | reverse complement strand
CACCGCGTCCCCGTCCAAGCCCTGCGCAACTTCATGAGCATCCTGTTCGGTTTCGCCATGGGCGGGCTGAACAACCTCGTGATCCTGCCGTGGGCCTTCGCAGGCGACTTCAGCACGTGGGGCCTCGTCCGATTCTCCGCCGCTTGGGCGACCGCCCTCGGCCCCATCCTGGCCTTCGGTTCGTCCTCCTCGATGAACCGATTCAAAGGACGGTGCGGCCGGGGCGGCACCCTCTCCCAGCTCTACGGCTCGCTCGCCCAGCCCGGATTGCTCCTGTTTTCGGTGCTCATCGTGGTCCCCGCCTTGCTCTTCCCGGAAACCACCGCCGACCTGTTCGGCCTGCAGGGAAACCAGCGGAATGCCGTGCGACCCATTGCCCTGCTCACCGGACTGCAGACGGCCCAGATCTATTTCATCGGATTCCTCACCTCCCGGTTGAAGACGGCGCTGGCCACCTTCGCCAAGGAAACCCTGTTCAAGGTCGGCTACCTGCTCCTCGCGCTGGCCGTCGGCTACGGCATCGTCACCAAGCCTCAATTCCTCCCCGCCTTCATCGGCCTGTATGTCCTCGTGCTGACTGTCCTCGTGGCGCAGGCGATGGCCAACCGGTTCCGCATCGACTTGCGGGGCTTGCGGGACCGGGAATTCCTTCGTTCACTTCGCCGCTATTCCGGAACGATGATCCTCGGAAACAGCGCCTGGGTCATCCTGAACCAAATCGACATCATCATGGTCGGCCGGCTGATGTCCACAGAGTGGGTGCCGCTGTTCGCCATCGCCTCCTTCATCGCGGCCGTCACCCAGATTCCGCAACGGGCCATCACCCGGCTCTGGCAACCGCTCATCGCCGAGGCCATGGACCGCAAGGACCACAGGGAGGCCTGGCGGCTCGTCCGACTCAACCACCGCACCATTCTGCTCACCTCCGGCTGGATCCTCGCCTGCATCACCGCCTGCCTGCCCGAGCTCGACCACCTTCTGCCGGACGCCTTCCAGGGACTTGGAGCTGTCATCTTCACGGTGGGGTGCTTCCGCCTCATACAAGGGAGTGCCGCCGGCAGCTCCATCCTGATTGGCCAATCAGACCACTTCCGATGGCTCATCACGCTGAACTGGACGATGGTGGCCCTGGCCATCCCGCTGAATCTGGTGTTCATCCCGGATACCGGTCTGGGCCTCGGCCTTCACGGCGCCGCCTTGGCCACCCTCATCGCCATGGGCACCTCCATCACCTTGCGGCAATGGGTCGTCTGGCGAATCTGGAAACGATTCACCCCAGACCTTCGTTCCCTGGGCATCGTCCTGTGCCTGGCCGTTCCAGCCGGACTTCTCATGGGCTGGACGCCCGGACTTGACCCGCTTGTCTCCCTCTTTGTGAAAAGTGCGGGCCTGACCCTCTGGGCCGCCGGAGCCGCACAGGGTCTCAACCTGGCCCCGGAGGCCACGGCCTTCCTCATGAAGTCAATTGGAAAATCCAGCGAGGATCACTGACGAATCCACTCCTGCGTGCGGTACAGGAACCCCCAATATCCCCGGACTTTGAGCACATCCGGCTCTCCCTCTTCGAACCACATCTTGCAGTCGTAGATGCGACCGTTCTTCGGGTCGCAGATGGTGCCTTCATTCCATTCGCCCTCCTCGGCGACCATGTCGCGGACAATCTGCATGCCCAGGACACGCTGGTCCTTGCGGTCATCCCCACACTTTTCGCAATGGGGATCCTGGTCCTCGTCCGGCAAGCGGAACAGCTCCACGACCGTGCCGAAGTACCGCCCGTCCTCCTCGGTGATCTCCACGATGCTCTTCACCCGGCCTTCAATTTCGTCGTCGATGGTCTTCCACTTGCCGGTGAGGCTCTGAGCAGATAGGGAAACGGTCAGGGCCGTCAGTGCGGCGGTCAAGACTATGCGAATCATGGGGTCAAATTAAGCGGGTTCGTCGGAAGCTCCATCCATCCAGTCGGCGCGCTCACCGCCCTTGCGGGCCTTGTTCAGCGCGGTGTCTAGGTCGAAGCCCAGAATGAGAAGGAAACAGTTCACATTGAGCCAAACGAGCAGGAGCAGCAAGGTACCCAGCGAACCATACAACCGGTTGTAGCTCGAGAGCGAATTGGCAAACCACGCAAAGGCCACGGAGGTCAGCACAATGAGCAAGGTCGTGACCACCGCCCCGGGCGTGATGAAGCGCCACCGCTCCTTGGAGAAGTCCGCCGCGTTGAACAGGGCCGCAATGGTCGCATAGAGCAGCACGATGGTCACGCCCCACCGGATGAGCTGAATGAGCGGCAGGTCCTCCAGCGCCACCAGCCCCTTCGCCGTCAGCCAATCGAGTGCCGTGCCACTGAAGATGATGAGCAGCACCGCCACGATGAGAAACAGCGAAAAGACCACCATGAGCACCATGGAAATGGCGCGCAGGAGTAGCCAATTGCCCTTGCGCTCGAGGTGGTGGGCCTCATTGAGACCGGACAGGATGCCATTGATGCTGCTCGAGGCGTAAAACAGCATGAGGACGAAGCCGATGCTGGCGATTTCAGGGTGCACCCCGTTGGCGAGCAAATCCGCCACCGTGTTCTCCACGAGCCCGAAGGTGTCCCCGGGGAAATACGACCGAAGCGCGTCGAACAGGCTCACCTGAAAGTCCTCGATGGGAACGAGGGGCAGCAGGCTGAGCAGGACGAGGATGACGGGGAAAATGGCCACGAAGACTTGGAAGGCGATGGCCGCCGCCCGGATGCCAAGTGCCCCTTCCGCGACGCCCACCACGAAGAAGCGAAAGACATTCCACGCGCTCATCCCCTCGAATCCCCAAGGGTGGATGCGCTCGAGCGGCACCACCAGGAGCCACCTCAGGGGCGTCTTCTTCATCCAGGCTTCCCAAGGCTGCTCGCTCATTGCTGGAGGGCGGCCAGGGCGGCCGCGCTTTTGAGGCTGATGTCCAAGGACGCCGGGCTGTGAGTCAGCCAACCGAGCGACACGAAGTCCACTCCGGCTTCACCATACGCCCGAACGGTGTCCGGGGTGAGTCCACCACTGGCTTCGGTCGGGACACGGCCGGCGATGAACGCCACCGCTTCTGCCGCCTGGGCCGGAGAAAAATTGTCGAGCAGGAGCCGGTCCACCCCGCCGGCCTCGAGGGCCGCCCGGACCTCATCGAGGTCGCGAACCTCCACCACGACAGGAACCGTCCGGCTCAAGGACGCGAGGTGGCGGTGTGCCCCCTCGACGGCAGCCTGCACGCTTCCCGCGTAGTCGATGTGGTTGTCCTTGATGAGGATCTGGTCGTAGAGGCCCATGCGGTGGTTGACCCCACCGCCGATGACCACGGCCCGCTTCTCGAAGAGCCGCAAGCCCGGAGTCGTCTTGCGCGTGTCCAACACCCGTGCGCCAGTGCCGTCCAAAGCGTCGGCCGCTTGGCGGGTCGCCGTGGCCACCCCGCTCATGCGCTGCATGAAATTCAGGGCCAGCCGCTCCGCCGTCAGAATCTGCGCAGCCGGTCCTTCCACCCGCGCCACCACAACACCGGGCGATACGCGGTCCCCGTCTTCTGCCAGCTTGTGGAAAGCCACGTCCGGCGCCCCGTAGGCAAAGACGGCCTCAGCGACGTCCAACCCGGCGAGTACCCCGTGGGCCTTGACGAGAAATCCAGCCGACACCTGGGCATCGGACGGCACGCAGGCTTCCGAGGTGATGTCCCCCGGGCCCACATCCTCCGTCCAAGCGGTCTCAATGGCCCGGCGCATCAGCTCGGGCAACGCCGAAAAGGGCGAGGTCTCCAACGGTCGTGAATCCGTCATCGGCGGCAAGTTAATTCGACGCACCTTCGGGCATGCGCATTTCCCTCATCGTCATCGGCAAGACGTCCACACCGTGGTTGAAACAGGGCATTGACGAATACGTCAAGCGGCTCGCCCGCTATGCCCCCTTCCAATACGTGGAACTGCCCGATGTGAAACTGCGCAACGCCCGCATCACCCAGGACCAGCTCAAGGCGGCCGAAGCCCCCGTGCTCCTCAAATCCATCGGCGATGCCGACCACGTGGTCCTGCTCGACGACCGCGGCAAGCAACCGCGCAGCGTGGAACTCGCGCAATGGATCGAGGACCGACACCACCGGGGCATCCGGCACCTCGCCCTCGTCGTGGGGGGCGCCTATGGATTTGCTCCAGAAGTGCAGGCCAAGGCTTCAGAAAAGCTCGCACTGAGCTCCCTGACGTTCAGCCATCAAATGATTCGGCTCCTGGCCGTCGAACAGCTCTATCGCGCGCAGACCATCCTGCGCGGCGAGCCGTATCACCACGAATGATCAGCTGGCGAGGATGAGGACCTTGTTGTCCAGGACCTCGACCGTGCCTCCGTTCAGCTCGAACGCCTTCTCCCCTTCGCTCGTGTCCACTTTCACCGTGCCCTTGGCGAGCGTGGTGATCATGGCGGCGTGGTTGGAGAGCACACCCAACGCCCCATCCGATCCCGGAAGGAACACGTGGCGGGCTTCCCCTTCGAAGAGGACCGCGTCGGGTGTGAGGATTTCGACTTTCATCAGGCGGCGCTTTCGGCAAGCATCTTCTCACCGGCCTCGATGACCTCGTCGATGTTGCCCTTCAGGTTGAAGGCGGCCTCGGGGTACTGGTCGAGTTCCCCGTCGAGGATCATGTTGAAGCCCTTGATGGTGTCCTCGATGGAGACGAGCACACCCGGGATGCCGGTGAACTGCTCGGCCACGTGGAACGGCTGGGAGAGGAAGCGCTGGACGCGGCGAGCGCGGTGCACCACCTGCTTGTCCTCCTCGCTGAGCTCGTCCATGCCGAGGATGGCGATGATGTCCTGCAGCTCGACGTAGCGCTGGAGGGTCTCCTTGACGCGCTCGGCGGTGCGGTAGTGCTCGTCACCGACCACTTCCGGGGTGAGGATCCGGGACGTGGAGTCGAGCGGGTCCACAGCCGGGTAGATGCCGAGGGAGGCAATCTTCCGGGACAACACCGTCGTGGCGTCGAGGTGGGCGAAGGTCGTGGCGGGAGCCGGGTCGGTGAGGTCGTCAGCGGGAACGTAGACGGCCTGCACGGAGGTGATGGACCCCTTCTTGGTGGAGGTGATGCGCTCCTGCATGGCGCCCATCTCGGTGGCCAACGTCGGCTGGTACCCCACGGCGGACGGCATCCGGCCGAGAAGGGCGGACACCTCGGAACCGGCCTGCGTGAAGCGGAAAATGTTGTCGATGAAGAAGAGGATGTCCTTACCAGCGCCCTCACCACCGCCATCGCGGAAGTACTCGGCGACAGACAGACCGCTCAAGGCCACACGGGCACGGGATCCCGGAGGCTCGTTCATCTGACCGAACACGAGGGTGGCCTGGCTCTTGGCGAGCTCGTCCATGTCCACCTTGGACAGGTCCCAACCGCCTTCTTCCATGCTCTTCTCGAACGCCTCACCGTACTTGATGACGCCGGACTCAATCATTTCACGGAGGAGGTCGTTTCCTTCCCGGGTGCGCTCTCCCACACCAGCAAACACCGACAGACCGTCGTGTCCCTTGGCGATGTTGTTGATGAGCTCCATGATGAGGACCGTCTTGCCCACACCGGCACCACCGAAGAGGCCAATCTTACCCCCTTTGGCATAGGGCTCGATCAGGTCAATCACCTTGATGCCCGTGAAGAGGATTTCGGTGGAGGTGCTGAGTTCGTCGAATTTCGGAGCGGCCTGGTGAATCTCACGCGGGCCAGCCGACTCAACCTTGCCGCCGGCGATGCCGTCAATGGCATCTCCGGTCACGTTGAAGAGGCGGCCCTTGATGGCCTCACCCGTCGGCATGCTCATGGCACGGCCCATGACCCTCACGGGCATGCCGCGACGCAAACCTTCCGTAGCGTCCATGGCGATGGCACGGACGGTGTCCTCACCGATGTGCTTCTGACACTCCATGACGAGCGGGGGTTGACCTTCCCGATCCACCTCGAGGGCTTCCAGAATCTTGGGGAGGGCCATGTCCGCGGGAAAACTGATGTCCACGACCGGACCGATGACTTGTTGGATGGAACCGACGTTCTGGCTCATTGCAGCGAAAATTGACGCGTGTGTTCGGGCTCGAATGGGCCCTGATTTGGGCGCAAAATTAACCCAAATCATCCACCCGGTCACCCCCAATGGAATGGAGCGCCCCCGGGGAGTTTTCAACGGCGCCCAACTCGCGTCCCGGACCCCTTTCCGAGGGGCCGCCGGACCGCCCCTCTACCTTTGGTCACAGTGAACGTTCACCGCAGTCTTCCCCATTTCCCACGAGGCACCAAGCGCATCGTGACCACGGGCACCTTTGACGGGGTCCACCTCGGCCACCGCGCCCTGCTGGATTGGATGGTCGATCGGGCCCGTTCGGAAGGCGCGGAGTCCATCGTCCTCACCTTCGACCCCCACCCCCGCCAGGTCCTCTTCGGAGCCGACAGCGGACTTGAACTGCTCCAGACCCTCAACCAACGCATCGAAGCGCTCGCCGGTACCGGCCTCGACCACTTGGTCATCCAGCCCTTCGACCCGGATTTCGCCCGGCTCAAGCCCACGGACTTCGTGCGCGATGTGCTCGTTGAGGGACTCGGTTGCACGTCCGTCGTGGTCGGCCACGACCACCGATTCGGCGCCGGTCGGGAAGGCGACATCGACCTGCTGCGGGACTGCGGTGAGGCCTACGGTTTCGACGTGGTCCACATTCCAGCCCACATCGAAGGTGAGCTGACCGTCTCGAGCACCAAGATCCGCCAACGGCTCACCGCCGGAGACTGTGACGGCGCCCGTCTCCTGCTGGGCCGGCCCCACGCCTGGTCGGGTCGCGTCGTCCACGGCGATGCCCGCGGCCGCACCCTCGGCTTCCGGACGGCCAACCTCGTCCCGGTCGGGGACCATCAACTCACCCCGGGCACCGGCGTCTATGCGGTCCATGTCGAAGGGGACAAGGGCCAGTGGAAGGGCATGGCCCACGTCGGACCCCGCCCCACCTTCGACACCGGGGAAGAACCGGCCACCGTGGAGGTCCACCTCTTCGATGATGCCCCGGATCTGTACGGTTCCGTCCTGTCGGTTCACTTCGAAACCCGGCTCCGGGACGTGACGAAATTCGACGGACCCGATGCGCTCGTGGCCCAGCTCGAACAGGATGCGCGGGCCGCCCGGGCCCACCTCGGCGAACGAAACGGGCCCTCTTCGCGTTGAGTCCATGATGCGGTCCACCCCATCCCCCCGCACAGTCCTCTTCGGTCTCTGGTTCGTCGCCGGATGGCTCCTGTTCGCCGTGCCCGCCACGGCACAATCGGAGGCCACATGGGACACAGCCCGGGTCTGGACGGACTTCGAGGCGGCCCTCCAACGGCCAGAACGGGTCCTTCGTCTCGATCTGACCCGGTCCAAATGGAAGGAGGTCGACCACCGGCTGCGCCGGTTCCGAAACCTGCACGAACTCATCCTGGACCGCAACCGCATCGACACCCTGCCCGATTGGCTCGGTGAACTCCACACCTTGGAGCGCCTCAGCCTCCAGGCCAACCGGATCCGGACCATCCCTCCTTCCCTGCTCGCCCTGTCCGCTTTGCGCGAACTCAACCTCGCGGACAATGAGATCGAGGGCATCCCCGAAGACATCGACGCACTGGAAAACCTCGAGCGCCTCATCCTCTGGTCCAACATGATTGGCCACTTCCCCCCTTCCCTCAGCCGGCTGGAACGGCTTGGGGAACTGGACCTGCTCCACAACGAAATGTCGGTGGATGAGCAGATTTGGGTTCGGGAACTGCTGCCCGACGCCACCCTGCATTTCAGCGAACCCTGCCGATGCCGGTTCGACGATTGACCCCCCGCCGCGTGGTCATCACCGGGGTCGAGAACGCCGGCAAGAGCACCCTGGCCCACTCCCTCTCCAACACCCTTGGTTGGCCCCTCGTCCCGGAGGCCGCCCGGGCCGAGGCCGCCGTGAGGGAGGGCCGGACGACACCGGACGACCTCCAACGGCTGCTGGATGGATTCCGCAGCGCACTTGACGTTGGGCAGGACACTCTGTTCGACACCGGCCCCATCGTGCTGGACATCTGGGCCAAAGCGGTCTGGAACCACGCCCTCGAAGGCGTGGAGGCCGTCCGAAACGACGTGGACCTCTTCCTCCTCTGCGACACCCTGCCGGATTGGGAGCCCGACCCGCTGCGATCATTGCCCCGGTGGGAGGACCGTCAAGCGCTCCAAGCCCAATATGTTGAGGCGTTGGAACGGAGCGGGCGACCCTGGGCCCGACTGCCGGTGGCCCCGGTCGCCGAACGTGTGGAATGGGCCCATCAAGCGATTGCCCAGCACCGATGAGCACGACCGAAACCACCTTGCAGGCCACCCCAGGCGAACGCTGGACCGAGGGCCTCGCCGTGCTCCTCAGCCTGGGCTACACATGGGGCTATCTGCAGGAGTGGACCCCCTGGTGTTTTCTCCCCGCCGCTGTAGGCGCTGGACTCCTGGCCTGGCTGTGCTGGCGGCGCAACATCCTGGCGGAATCCGCCCTCCAACTCTTCTACGTGGCCTTCGCCGCCTACGGCGCCTGGCTCTCCTCCGGAACGCAGGCCTGGACCCCACAAGCCGAGCCCTTCTCCTGGCACCTGACCGCCATCGCCATCACCACCGCGGCCACCTTCGCCACGGCCTGGGCCCTCAAACGGTGGACCCGGAGCGCGATGCCCTTGACGGATGCCTTCACCACCGTCTTCAGCCTGTGGGCGACCTGGTTGATGGTCAACAACCACCACGCCAACTGGGCGTACTGGATCGCCATTGATGCAGTGGCCATCGTCCTCTACGCAAAGCGCGGCCTTCCTTTCGGGGCCGCGCTCTACGCCATCTATCTCGTGATGGCCGTGATGGGGTGGTTCGAACTCTGAACCGTCCGCCTCAGCGGATGATGAATTTCACCGGAATCGTGTACTGCACGCTCACCGGCTTGCCCTGCTGGCGTCCGGGCTCGAAATCCGGCAGGGAGCTCACGACGCGGAGGGCCTCCTCGTCGAGACGGGGGTCCACCGGGCGCAGCACGCGGCCGTCCCGCACCTTGCCGTCCTTTCCGACGACGAAGTAGACGAACACGGTGCCCTGGATGCCCGCGTCCTTGGCGATGGGCGGGTACTTGGTGTTGGAGCTCACGTACTTGATGATCTCCAGCTGGGTGCATTGGTCGCGCTCCGGGCCGGTCTTGCTCTTGCAGGGGCCGAATCCGGGCATGTCCTCCACGATCATGAAGGGGATGTCCTCCTCAACGACTTCCTCCTCCTCGACCTCGATGATCTCGATTTCCGTGTCCTCGTCGATTTCAATGTCCTCGATCTCCAACTCCTCCTCGATCTCCTCCTCATCATCGACGATCTCTATCACTGTGTTCTGCTGGGGAGGCGGGGGAGGCGGGGGAGGCGGGATGACATTCACGGGAATGACCTCATCCTCGAGGAGGTCGACCTCAAAATCGAGGGCGCGAATGATGTTCACGTCGTAGCTCGTCCAGGCGAGGGCGGCGAGGAGGAGGGCCAGAACGGAAGTGAATCCAACGGACCTCCAGGTTCCCCGCTTGTTCTCGAGGTCGGCTTGGGGTGTCTTGCGTGACTGCATGGGTGGCGTGTTGCTGGGCCGTGCCAATGGGCGGCCAAATTAATCTAAAGGATGCGCTTGCCCACAGGCCACTCCAAATACAATGCCCGAAATGCGAATCCACCGGCAATCAGACCAAAAACATCAGCGAATCCGTCCCCGATATCCTGCCCCCGACCCTCGAGTAGGGCCGATTGCGCCCACTCGAGTCCCATCGCCATGGCACAACCGATGACGACCACCACAGGCCACGCTTGACGACAGGCCATGGACACACCCCCCGATTTCCGCAGGGCAACAAGGCCTGTCATCGACCAGATTCCGAAAAGAAGCGCGTGAAGCAGAAGGTCGAGCCTCCATTCCATCCACCAATTCTGGCCGTCCAATTCGCGACCGGGGAGCGCATGCAACGCCACAAGCACCGAAGTCATGGCCGCCCAAGGCAAGCCCAGGCGAAACGCGTAGGATGCGGCGGTGTCAGCCGACCTCCGCGGCATAGGCCTCGGCGTTGAGCAAGCCCGAGAGGTCGGCTCCCTCGGCCAGCTTGACCTTGATGATCCAACCTTCGCCATAGGGATCCTCATTGATGAGGGCGGGGTTGTCCTCCAGTCCTTCATTCAACTCGGCCACCGTACCGGCCAACGGCATAAACAGGTCGCTCACGGTCTTGACGGCCTCAATCGTGCCGAAGACCTCCTCCCCATCCAGATCTTCGTCCACCGTTTCCACCTCGACGAACACGATGTCGCCCAGCTCGGATTGCGCGAAGTCGGTGATGCCCACGGTGGCCACGTCACCTTCGACGCGCACCCATTCGTGGTCCTTGGAATAAAGGAGGTCCTGAGGGATGTTCATGGCGCGCAAATTAGCGCAGCGCGCGATGCCGCGCCCACCTTATTGCGTGAGGTTGAAGCGGAGCGCGATTCCGCTCTTTACGTTGGTCGTCGCAAAGCTCGTCGACACCTTCGGGCGGGTAATCTGCTCGTCGAAGAAGGCCTGCAAAATGAGCTTTCGAGACACTTCGAGGTCCGCACTGAATTTGATGCTGGCCACCTTCTGACCGGCCGTCACCTGGTTCTCGCGGTTGAAGTCGTCGCCTTGCCCTGGCTGCTGCACGGCGCTGAGCGGATCGAGCTTCCGGATGATCGTGGAATTGTCCCGGACGGTGATGTCCAATCGCAGGACCACATCGGTCTCCTTCAGCATCTGGATCGGAAGCTTGCCCCGGGTCCGCAGGAATGGGTTGGGCACGTTGGCAATGCGGTACCCGGTGCCGATGACCAACGCACTGCTCTTCGTCTCGGTGATCTGATTGTTCGTCAATCCGAAGTTGATCGTCCGGTCCCGGCGCATCTCCACCTTGAACTGGGGTTCATTCTTGCCGCTGGCCTTGAGCGTCACATCCACCCCGATCAACGGGGACATCTGCTCGGAGATGGTGACCTGATTGTATTGGCGCTCATTGATGTAGTTGCCGAATTGACTCTGGTCGAACGACGTTGGCCGCCCGAACTCATCCGCCTCGTAACTGAGATTCGTCACGTAGCTCGTGGTCATGGTGGACCGGTACGCGTGGTTCAGGCTGAAGCGCTTGACGCGGTTCTTGAAGAGGTTGCCCTTGGAGAGGCCATCGTAGCTCACACGCCAGTTCGGAGCGAGGCGGGTCTTGAACGGGTCGAGCGACACCTGATCCGGACGCTGGGCGGTGTAGGCCGCGATGAAGGACGGAATGGTCACTGCCGGGCTCGTCGGGCCCCATCCGGCGTAATAGCCATTGGGCTCGCTGTCGGGCAAATTGTAGTTCTGTGCATTGAGCCTCTCGCTCATGTCCAGTCGAGTCAACTTGAATTCCCGCCACGTCTCACTGTCGAAGTCCTCGTCGTCCTGGACGAAGGCGGTCGGCCAGGTGAAGACGGTCGTGGTGAAGTTGCCTCCGTCCTGCGGCGACTCGAACTGCCAGTCACCGATGGCCTCATCGTAGCGGAAGAAGCTCTGCTGGTTCCGGCTCTCGTTGCGCGTGGCTTCGAGGTCGATCTTCAGGTCGTCAATCGGCTCGAGCTGGGCGCGCATGTTGAGGTTGGCGCTGTAGTTCTCCTGATAGGTCTGGTTCTGGAACGGGTTGTCGCTCAACCAACCCCGGCTTGCCGCATCGAGGGCGAAGTCGCCGGTGCGGTTTCCATAGAGGTCGGTGTTCTGGTGGCCCAGCAGGAACGGCAGGCCAGGTGCCTCAAGCGCACTGTCGAATCCGGCGTAGCGCGCCTTGCGGCTGGTCGCCAAGCCCGGAAGCAGGAGGCCCTCATTGCGGGAATAGCTCACGTTGATGCTTTTCACCGACATCATCGCCTTGAGCACGAAGGACACGGGGTCGATGTACAACGGTGGCTTCTCGTCGTCGTCGTAATTGCCGAAGCCATCCCGGTCCTCGTTCTCGATCTCCTTCCGCTTCTTCTCCTGCTCCTTCTCCCACTCACGCTTGCGCTTCCCGGAATTGATGTCCTTCAGGATCGGCACCTTGTCGTATAGCTTCTTGAATTGGGCGGCGGCGTTCAGCGTGATGTTCCGGCTGTTCTGGATGGTGTGGCCGAGGCTGTCCTGGGCAAATGGGGCGCGGTCCCACCGGTAGGTGCTCTGGTACCGGATGTCGGCGGTAGCAAAATCGATCAACGGGAACTTGTCCAGCGGCAACCGGTAGGTCGCCGAGATCTGATGGTCATAACTGGTGACCTCTCCGAAGTTCTCGATGTTGGCCCGCACCGTGTCGCGGTATTGGGCATAGGATTCGGCGTCGTTCCGGTCGATCACGCCTGTCGGCTCCCCGATGAGGGCGGTGGCCCGACCGGTGTAGTCCAGCTTGAGGCTCTTGGTCACGTCGTATTTGACGACATAATCCCGATTCCAGTTCCATTGCTTGAGCACCTGCGTGCTGACGAGCACCCCGGTTTCGATGCCGAGCAGCTCGGCGGTGTTGTTGCGGACCCGGCTGGCCTCGTACGTTCGGTCCATGCCCATGTTGACCGAGACCTGCTTCAGGCCGGGGTAGAAGTTGAAGTCGGTCAGCCAGCGGAGGGCCTTGGACCGCCCGAGGAAGGAGAACGGCTTGATCTCCTTCGGCCGATTGGTGAAGTCATAGCGAAGACCACCACGGTACTGACGGCGAATGTTGAACTCGGTGTTGATGTCTCGCTGGTAGTTCTCCGTGTAGGAGAAGTTCGCGCTGAGGTTGCCCGGATCGAGGAAGCCCAGGAAGCCCCCACTGTTGCCACCCCCACCGGCCGCTGGTCGGCCCGCCGCCCCGCGCTGGGACGCGAGTTCCCGGTCCCGGGTCACATCGTCAGCCCCTTTCAGTCGGCGCGCAGTTTCTTCCTCCTTCTCCTTCTCGGATTTGCGACCGGACTTGTCTTTTTTGCCCTTCCCCTTGCCGCCGATCTGCGGATCGATCTTGATGTTGGAGAAGTTGAGGCTGCGAATGCGGTTGATCTGCTGGGACTTCTTCTCTCGCTCGCGGCTGAGTCCGGCATCGGCAATCTCCACGTCGGGTGACAGGGGATCGAACTGCGGAGTCGACACCGTCTCGCTGTATCCGAGGTACAGTGGAAGCTGAACTCCAAGGAAATCCGGGAGGAACTTTCCGAGCTGCAGGGTGGTGTTGGCATCCACCCCCTGAATCGTCTCCCGCTGCCGCTCCTGCACCCGCTGCTCCAGCCCACCCCAGCCCGGGGTCGACATGTTGGCGGCGACGTTCAGGTTGCCAAGGTCGCTCAGCGTGGCCTGCATCTGCGCGGTGGCGGCCCATCCGCCCTCCTCATTGAATTCAGCGAGGCGAAGCTCATTGGCCCAGACGATGGCGCACTTCTCCAGGCCGTCATCGTCCACCGCGAAGGGGTTCGTGTCCTTGTCGGGATTGCGAACGCCGATCATCACCGTCACGACGTTGGCGAGGTTTGGATTGCCTCGGACGGAAAAGCGAGCGCCGTCCACGAAGTTGGTCCACTCCTGGAAGAGCGGGTAGCCCACGGGACGGCTGATCTTCAGGTTCTGCAGGTCCTGGAACCTGAGGTCCACCTCATTGGCCACCGGCCAGATCTCCGTCTCCTCGGACACCCCCCAAGGCGTCACCGTGAGCGGAATCTCGTACTCGTAATAGTTGTCGACGAAATCAGAGCCGAGCCTCACGAAGACGGACAGGTCCCCGGTCTCGAGCGGCTCATCAGACCGGAAGGCCTCACCGTGGACGAACATGCGCAGGCGCTTGTACATCCGCATGTCGAAGTTGATGTTTCGGTAAGCGGCGCGGGCATCCCCGTCCTCAAGCCCGCAAATCTCCAGCTGGAGAGACTGCTCGTTGAGCTGGGCCTGGTTGGCCGTAGCCACGTTGATCTCCCGGATGATGCCAGGCGGCACCACATAGTTGATGGGCTGGCGGTATCCGTTCTCCTCAACGTTCACCGCGGAGATGGCGAACTGGGTGTCGGACGGGTCGTCGGGCTCAATTTCCTGCGGGCCGGCCAGGCTCTCCTCGAACTTCCGCCATTCACCCCGAATGAGCTCAAGTCGCGCGAACCGCAGCGTCACCGGTTGGCGCCACCCCTTCATGAACATCCGCATGAACCGGATGCTCCGGAAATCGCTGATGCCGCCCACGCGCTGCTCGAAGTCGCGGATGGGCACCTTGAACTGCAGCCACTTGACCTCCTTGGTCTCCCCGTTGGGCATGGTCTTGCTCGCCACCAACACATCGGACAAGTAGTTGCGGCCGATGTTGGCCTCCGTCAAATCGCCTGGGCGAAGGGGGATGCGGTACTGGAAGTAGCTCTCGATTGCGCTGAGGGTCAGGTCCTCGTTGAGGTCCTCCGTGTTGGGGAGGGTGGTCGAGGCGATGGGGTAGCCCTCCGGCTGGGCCGTGCTCGAGTTGCCCTCATATCCGTTGAAGAAGCGGTAGCGCTCGAGCACATTTTCCTCGTTGGCCTGGGCCACCGGATCGCGGAAGTAGCGGAAGTCGTCGGCGGAGGGATCGGCCCGGTAGGCGTCATACGCTTCCGGCTCGAGGTCGTCCTGCAATCCGCTCAGCCAGTCCCCGAAGAACTCCTGCTCCTCTTGCGAATTCAGGCCGTCCAAGCCCACGTCCTGCAGGCTGTAGTCTCCCGTGGAGTTGTCGAAGGCGTTGACCACATTGAAGGTGGACGGATCCGCCACCAGACCCCAATTCGACTCCTGCACAGGCGCCGGTTGGTTGGCCGAAGGCAGGCCATTCTCGAAGGCAAGTTGACCGTCGTTGAGCAGGTCCTCGCTGATGGAGCCGAGGTTCAAATAGAGTTCCCCTCCCGTGTCGTTCTCGCTGTCCTCGTTGAAGGGATCCATCACCCAGAACTGGATGTACTCCACGTTGGAGAGCTCGAAGTCGGTGGTGAGCAGGGCGCGCTGGATGCCGCCCCACCGCTCCTCGGGCGCCTGCAGCGTGCCGTCGGGATTCAGGCCCGGGATGGGACCGATGCCCTCGGCCGGCAAATAGTTGTAGGGCCCTCGGATGGTCGGATCGAACGTGAGGTCGAACGTGGGCAGATTCTCCGGCGTGCCGAGCGGCAGCTGGCGGTTCGGGAATACCTCCTTGTTCTCGACCAGGCGCATCAAGTGGTTGGAGCGAACCTCCACGTCCACCTCCCCGTCGGGGAGACCGCCACCGAAGAAACTCGGGTCAATGGTGTACCAATTCAGACGGGCCCGGTTGAAGTTGAACAGGAGGCTGTCCTCCACGTCCCCCTCCGGAAACAGGTCGGGCTGCAACTTCGGCGTACTGGCCAGGCTCCACTGCGTCCACGAACGGATGTCAATGGCACTCTGGGAGCCCTCGAAATCGTCGATGTAGGCGTTGCCCTCCTTGCCGACCGCCCGGCTGTGGCCAGGAATCAGGTAGGCCGCTTCCGCACTGATGTTGATGTTGGATGGAGCCGACGCCTTGAGGAAAGGCAGCTTGTCCAGCATGTTGGTGATGAACTCACTGGAGCGGGAGTACGTAAAGTCCGCCCCCATGATGGTGTTGTTCACCGGCTCGTCGCCGATGTTGACCTTCTGGGTCAACGGGCGCTCCCGCAGGTTCAGGAAGGTCGCCCCGAGGGCCAGGTCTTCACTTGGCGAGTAATCGAAGCGGGTGCCCAGCAACGTCTTGGTTTGGATGTTGAACAGGCTGTTGCTCTCGAGGGAGACCCGGATGGGCTGGCCGCTCTCGAGCAATCCGTCATTGATGATGCGCACCCGGCCGAGATTGTAGTCGACCGTGTAGTCCTGGTTCTCGATGAGCCGCGCCCCTCCGGAGGTGACCGTGACGGACCCCTCTGGAATGTTGAGCGCATTGAGCATGATCTCAGAGCTGATCTGGCTCTGGTATTGGCCCTTGATGCGGAACCGGTTCAGCGACGGAATCTGCTGGGCGGCCGTCTTGGTCGAATCGTAGAGCGGCTGGAAGACGACGGTCTGGATGAGTGACTCCGCCTGGTCGGGATCACTCACCCGATTGAGAATCTGGTCCCGCAACGTCTTGCCGAACGGCTCTACCGACGGCAGAAAGACCCGGCCGTTCTGGCTGTTCATCGTGCCGCCCATCGTGGCCGCATTGTCCACGAAGTCGTACACACCATCCGGCTGAGCCTGACCATTGATGTCAATCCGGTCCATGCCGAGCACCTGGATCAGCAGTTCTCCCTCGAGCGGGGCGCGGGGGATGTAGTTGAGGTCCACCCCGGTGGAGGGGTCGTTGTACCAAACGCCGATGCGGAACTCTTCCGGGCTCAAGCCAAATGCCTGCAGCGAGTAGACGTTCTTCATCATCAGATCCCACAAGGGAGCCGGCTCGCCGTTCTCGAGTTCCACCCGCGTGACGGAGCTCTTCAGCATCTTCAGCAGAAGGGCCCCGGGTGCAGCATACCCGTCCTGGCTCAGCGTACCGACCTGATAGGTCTCGCCCTCGAGCGTGTACTCATAGGCCACCGCCAGCACCTCGGCGTTGTTGAGCGATTGCCGGAGGCTGATGAAGCCAAGCCGATCGTTGTAGGTGAATTCAGTCTGGGCGAGGCGGCGGGCGTTGCCCACCCGCTCATAGTGGATGCCCGGTGAATAGATGGGCGACCCGTCCGGACCGACATAGGCCCCGATGGCGGCACCCGCCCCGCTGAAGCCCATGACATCGGCATTGCCCGTCAGGTCGAGGAAGAGGTCGTTGTTGAAGTTGCTCGGCGCCTTGTTCAGATTGATGCCGATGCCCGGGTCGTCCGTGAGGTCGGCGATGGGCAAGTCGCTCGACATGTAGTTCGGGTGCTCACCGACATCCGTGAAGGCGAGGATGTTCCGGACGTCCTGGGTGTTGGCCTGCGTATTGACCACATAGACCTCGATCCGCGTGATGCGCGCCCCCGAATTGACCACGGGCAGGCTCCTCATGGCATCGTCATACCGGTCCCGGAAATAGCCGGAGAGGAAATAGTGCCGATTGGCCTCATAGTCGTCCGCCCGGATGTCGAATTCCTGCGTTTGCGCCCCACCCTGCACCTCGATTTCCTTCCGCTCGCCCTTCTGCTGGCTGAAAACGGTGGTGTTGTACACCTTGCCCCATTGGGTCTCGAGCTTCAAGCCGAAGAGGGACTGGCTGCCCTGAATGAGCGTGCTCTGCAGCGGCATGTTGATGTTGCCCGCCTCGATGTTCTTCAGGATGTCGTCCTCCTCGCCCTGGAACCCGATGTTCATCTGGTTCTCGAAGTCGAAGGTGGCCTCGGTGTTGTAGTTCGTTCCGAGGTTGATCTTCTCACCGATGCTGCCGTCGATGGACAGCTGGATGCGCTGGTCGAAGTCAAAGGTGGTGATGGCCCGATCCCGTTCGGCGAGGCGCGGATTCTCGGTCTTGCTGTAGCGCAAACCGAAGTTGAGCTCGGCCGAACCCTGAGGCCGGATTTCAATCTCGTTGGAGCCGAAGATGGTCTCGAAGATTTCTGAGTCAACCGTCAGTTTCGGAGCAAAGCCGCGCTCCTCCTCGTCCAGCTCATCCTGCATCTCATCCCAGAACTCGCTGAGGTTCTCATCGATGTTGTATTCGAGGAACTCATCGAGCGTGAGGTGGGTCGGATTCCGGAAGTCGAGGGTATCCCCGAGGCGCTGGCGCACCACATACTGGCCCGTGGTCTCGTCGTAATCCACCCCATACTCGATGACGTCGGGAAAACCGAGGCTCACGCCACCCGGCGCTTCCGTGGGGTTCGGGACATCCGCACCGTGGGGCAGCGGCAGGTCCACGTCCACCGTATCGGCCAGCTCATCCTGGGCGAGGACCGCAGAGGGCGTCATCCATGCGCACGCCAGAAGCAAGGCCAAGCCAGTCCGCAGGGGGCGGGCCGTGGAGGTGCTGGAGGCGATCGAAGAACGCATGGTCAGTGATGCTCGGTCAGAGTCGTTTGAGGGCAGCCCGGACGAGTTCCTCCACGCTGGACAGGCCCTCCCCCAACAATTGATCGAGGACGGATTCCACGCGGCGACGGTCGAAACCGAGGTTGCACAGGGCGGCCAACGCATCAGAACGAGCGGTATTGTCTCCGGCTGCAAATTCATTTCCGCCAGAGGCTCCGGTGCCGGACAACGAGGGGGCTCCGCTGAAAGACGGATCCTTGCCCATCTTGTCCTGCAGGTCGACCAAGATGCGCTGGGCCGTCTTGGCACCGATGCCCTTCACGGCCTTCAGGGCCGCGACATCGCCCCGGGTGATGACCTCCACCAATTCGGCTGGGCCCAGCCCGCTCAAGATCATCCGGGCCGTCTGGGCTCCGACGCCGCTCACACTGGTCAGCATCACGAACAGACGACGCTCCGTGTCTTCGGCAAATCCGAAGAGCAGCTGCGCATCTTCCCGGTACACGGCGTGGATGAGCACCTTGGCTTCCGTCTTGCCGGCAAGGGCAGACGACGTGTGCAGGCTCAGGTGAACGAAATAGCCGACGCCACCGCATTCGACCACGGCGTGGGTCGGCGTCAGTTCGACGAGGCTTCCAGTGAGGTGATGGATCATCGGTTGGTCTGGGCATCCACGGCCGCAATGCGGACCATGTTCACGATTTCACGCACACTCGATCCCATCTGGAGGATGTGGAACGGCTTGCGCAGTCCAAGCAGAATGGGGCCCACCACTTCAAAGCCCCCCATCTCCTGGATGAGCTTGTACGAGATGTTGCCCGCGGCGAGGTTCGGGAAGATGAGGGTGTTGACCTTCCGCCCCCGCAGGTTGCTGAAGGGAAACAGCTCCTCGGACAGCTCCCCATTGAGGGCCACATTGGCCTGCATCTCTCCGTCCACGATCAAATCGGGATGCTCAGCATGGAGGATGGACACGGCCTCTCGCACCTTTTCGGCGTCCCGGCCGTTGGCCGAACCGAAATTGCTGTAGCTGAGCATCGCAATGCGCGGCACGATGCGCATGGCGCGCACCGCTTCAGCCGCCAGAAGCGTGATGTCGACCAGCTCGCGGGCGCTCGGGTCACGGTTCACGGTGGTGTCCGCGAAGAACATCGGGCCACTCTTGGCCTGGACGATGTACATCCCGGCCACCTTCTTCACCCCCTCCGCCAATCCAAGGATCTGGAGCGGAGGGAGCAGACTCTCGCGGTAGTTGCGGGTCAATCCGCTGATGACGGCATCGGCCTCGCCCGTCTCCACGAGCATGGAGCCGAAGTAACTGCGGCGGCGCATGAGGCCGAGGGCTTCCTCCCGAGTCAACCCCTTGCGCTGGCGCTTGGCCAGCAGGTGGGCGGCAAACTCCTCCACACGCTCGCGCTGTCCGGAATCCATCAGGTCGATGATGGGCACATCCGGCAACTCGATGCGGTGCTCCTCGATCATCTCGAGGATGCGGTCCCGGGAACCGAGCAGAATCGGGTTTACGATCCCTTCATCGCGGGCGGTCTCCGCCGCCTTCAGGACCTTGTAATGGTCTGCCTCGGTGAAGACAATCCGCTGTGGATGGCGCCGGGCGCGGCCGCTCAGGTTCCGGATGAGCGTGTTGTCTTGTCCGAGGCGGCCAGCCAGCACCCGCTTGTAGTCTTCCCAATCCCGAATGGGCTCGCGGGCGACCCCGCTCTCCATGGCCGCTTGCGCGACGGCCGGAGCGACGGTGGTGATCAGGCGGGGGTCCATCGGCTTGGGGATGATGAAGTCCACCCCGAATCCCAGGCCGCGCTCATCATAGGCCTCATTGACCTCATCCGGCACGTTCTCCTTCGCGAGATCCGCGATGGCGCGAACGGCAGCCATCTTCATCTCGTCGTTGATGGCGGTGGCGCGGACATCCATGGCCCCGCGGAAGATGAAGGGGAATCCGAGGACGTTGTTGACCTGATTGGGATGGTCGCTCCGGCCGGTGGCCATGATGATGTCCGGACGGACCGCCTTGGCTTCAGCGTAGGGAATCTCAGGGTCGGGATTGGCCAGAGCGAAGACAATCGGGTTCTCTGCCATCCCCTCGATCATGTGGCCTTGCACGAGGCCGCCCCGGCTGAGGCCGACGAAGACGTCCGCCCCCTTCAAAGCTTCGGTAAGGTCGGCCAAAGGCGTCGAGGCGTGAGCGAGGGCCTGCTTGCGCGGCCCCAGACTTTCACGACCGGCGTGGATGTGGCCCTTGCTGTCGAAGACCGCAATGTTTTCGAGGCGCACCCCAAACTGCATGTAGAGGTCGAGGCAGGCCATGGCCGAGGCCCCGGCTCCGCTCACGACGAGCTTGACGTCCTCCGCCTTCTTGCCAGCCAGCTCGAGTGCATTGATCAACGCCGCCCCACTGATGATGGCCGTGCCGTGCTGGTCGTCGTGCATCACCGGGATGTCCAACTCTTCCTTCAGGCGGCGCTCGATTTCGAACGCTTCCGGAGCCTTGATGTCCTCGAGGTTGATGCCCCCGAAGGTGGGCGCGATGGCCTTCACGGTCTGGACAAACGTGTCCACATCGGAGGCGTCCACCTCGATGTCGAAGCAATCCAGGTCGGCAAACACCTTGAACAGAACGCCCTTGCCTTCCATGACCGGCTTGCTCGCCTCCGGGCCAATGTCGCCCAGACCGAGGACCGCCGTGCCGTTGGAGATGACGGCGACCAGGTTGCCCTTGGCCGTGTAGCGGTAGACGTCATCGCGGTTCTTGGCGATGTCCAGGCAGGGCTCGGCCACACCCGGTGAATAAGCGAGACTCAAGTCACGCTGCGAGCTGTACGGCTTGGACGGGATGACCTCCACCTTGCCTCGACGGCCT
This sequence comes from Flavobacteriales bacterium, assembly GCA_002862785.1. GTDB lineage: Bacteria > Bacteroidota > Bacteroidia > Flavobacteriales_D > Sanyastnellaceae > UBA8752. Next base: position 3,467 of record PKDZ01000031.1, on the reverse strand, counting down.
CGGCTGTGGTAATCCAGCGCCTCTTTCCTGCGGATGCTGCTCATGGAATCGGGGGGTCCTGCGATGCGAAGATGGCGTCGACGACAGGCCCGGACAAGGCGACCGGACCGACAGTGAAATCAGCGGGAGACGCTGAATTTGCGGGCCTGGCCAATGCGGCCGTTGGCCTCGAGGGCATAGAGATAAGTCCCGGGGGCGAATTCATCCCCGTCAATCCACACACTGCCGCTTCCCGGCGCGAGGGGAACCGACTTCAATGTGCGGCCCGTCAAGTCCACAATGCGAAGAATGCCCCCTTGCGGAGCGAGATAAGGCAGAGCGGAGATGCCCACCACGGGATTCGGGGCTAGGGCGCCCAGCTGGAGGCCTTCCGGCCCGTCCACGGACAACACGCATTCGCCCGGCTCGGTGGCCGCGCAGAACAATACGGTGTGGCACACAGTCGGCACCCCTTGCTCGGTGGCCTTGAAACAGTACTCCAAGGCCGTGGCACCGGCCACACCATTGGGATAGTAGTCGGAGATCATCCAGTCCTCTGCACCAAACGCATTGAGGCCGGTGGTGTCCCCTGGATTCAGGGTCAAAGCCAAGTTCAACACGCTGGAGGCGGTGCCATATGGATAGCAGGTGCCTCCCCAACAGAACCGCTCGTAGGCGCCTTCCCCTCCAGAGACGTAGGGCAGATTGAGGGGGTCGACGGATTGGAGCACGCTGCGCTCGACATACAAAGTCATGGTGTTCTCCGTGGCATTGGTCACGAGCCACTCGGCCACCATCACACTGTCCACATTGTCACTTTCCACAACCGACACCGGATCGATGAAGGTCGGCCCCTGTGCCGCCATCGGCAGGGACAGGAGGATGCCAAAGGCAAAAGCGCCCACAATGGACAGGACCTTGATGTGCATGTTCATGCCACAAAAATAACCCAACCGGGACCGCTGTGCATGCAACCATAGAACGCCCGCAAACGTCAGCAAAGTGGATAAATTGTCCCGAAGTGTATCTTAGCCCTCTACGGACTGAAATCGAATACCCAAACCAAGCTCCATGAAGCACCTATACACTGCGCTCCTCGCGCTTTTCATCAGCTTCTCCGCCGCAGCCCAGCTGCCCGACGGAAGCATTGCCCCCGACTTCACCGCTGAAGACATCAACGGCGTCGAGCACAACCTCTATAGCCTTCTTGACCAAGGCAAGAAGGTCATCATCGACTTCTCCGCCACCTGGTGCGGTCCCTGCTGGAATTACCACAACACCGGCGCGCTCGAAGAGATCTGGGAAACCTACGGTCCCGACGGAACCGATGAAGCCTACGTGTTCTTCATCGAAGGCGACGACACCACCACCCAGGCTGACCTGGAGGGAACGGGAACGGCCACGACCGGAAACTGGATCGAAGGCACGGGCTACCCGATCATCGACAATGGTGGCAGCATCTTCGACGACTATGCCGGAGCCTACTACCCCACCATCTACACGATTTGCCCGAACCGCATGCTAGTGGAGAGTAGTCAAATTTCAGCTGAGGATCACGCCGCCATCCTGTTCGCCAACGACTGCGCCGCCGCCACCCAGGCCAACGACGCCGCCGTTCTGAACTACACCGGTGAGACCATCTCCTGCAGCGGCAGCCCGTCCGCCATCAGCGCCACGCTGATGAACCTCGGCATCGACAACCTGACCAACGCCACCCTCGACCTCATCGTCGGCGGCAACAGCGTGCTCTCCTACAACTGGAGCGGCAACCTCGAGACCTACGGCATGGAGGACGTCCAGATGGGCAGCTACCAATTCAATGGCAGCACGGACTTCAGCATCCGCATCACCAGCAGCGACGAGAACGCCGACAACGACGAGATCTTCGCCAGCGTTGACGGCGCCACCGAGTCCACGACCCTCTTCTACATCTACCTGACCACCGACGGTTGGGGTGAGGAGACCGGCTGGGAGATCCGCGACCAGAATGGAACCGTGGTGGCCGACGCTGCCGCCGGCAGCTACGCCAGCACCACCACCTACGAGGAGTACGTGGGCGTGCCGAGCACCGGTTGCTACACCTTCACGCTGACCGACACTTACGGCGACGGCCTCTTCGGCAGCCAGTGGGGCAACGTGGACGGCAACTGCTACGTGACCTCCGTGGACAATGGCCTGAACACGTTCAGCTACGTCTACATGTACAACGGTGACTACAACTTCTCCAGCGAGACCCGCGCTGCCGACGTGCAGACCGCAGTCAGCGTCGAGGAGGAAGCCACGGTGACCACCTTCAACGTCTACCCGAACCCGGTGGAGGACGTCGCGTGGATCGACCTCAGCCTCGCCGGCAATGAGGAAGTCCGCCTTGACGTGGTCAACCTGATCGGCCAGAAGGTCGTCAGCCAAGATCTCGGCACGCTGAGCGCCGGTCAGACCCGCATGCCGCTCGACTTGGGCAGCTTGCAGTCCGGCATCTACCTGGTGACGGTCACCGCCGGTGACACTGTCTCCACGCTGCGCGTGACTAAGAAGTAACTCTTCGGATACAGTTTTTGGAAGACCGATGGGGCCCTGCCTCATCGGTCTTTCTTTTCTTGCAGAACCTGCATCGACATTGGACATGAATCGACTCCTCTCCTTCACCTTGCTGCTCGGCTGGACCGCAGCGGTGTCCGCCCAAGACATCCCCTCTGTCGAGCTCAAAGACCTCGCCGACATGACCGTGGACACGCGTGCCTTCGTGGAGGAGGCCGAGGGACCGGTCCTCTTCTGTTTCTGGGCCACCTGGTGCAGCCCGTGCAAACGGGAGCTGAACAATTACGCCGACCTCTATCCCGATTGGCAGGACGAGACCGGCGTGGAGCTCGTGGCCGTCTCCATCGACGATCCGAGGAGCATGATGCGGGTCAAGCCCTACGTCAACAGCGTCAGTTGGGACTACACCGTCCTGCTCGACCCCAACAAGGCCTTTGCCCGCGCCATGCAGGTCAACAACGTGCCCCACACCTTCCTGGTCAACGCCGAGGGCGAGGTCGTCTGGCAACACAACAACTACGCCGACGGCGACGAGGAAGAGCTCTATGAGGAGCTGCTGAAGCTGGCCGAATGATGCAGCGTTTCCTGTTCGCGGCGGCCGTGGTCGCCCTGCTCATCCCCCGCGCCGCCACCGCGCAGGCGGACGAATTCGACGCCGGCCAGATCACCGGCAACGTCCAGTTGCTGTTCCAGACTTATCAGGAGGACTCCCTGATTGGCGCACAGGTCCCTCCCGGTAAAACGGGATTCAACGCGTTCGGAAATCTCATCTATACGCGCGGCGACTTCTCCGCCGGCATGCGATACGAGAGCTACCTCGACCCCATTCTCGGCTACCCCGGCCGCTTCCGTGGTTCCGGCGTCGGCTATCGCTACGCGAGCTACGCCAAGGAGAACTTCGAGGTCACCCTCGGCAACTTCTACGAACAATTCGGCTCCGGCCTCCTGCT
>PKDZ01000048.1 GCA_002862785.1 Flavobacteriales bacterium | reverse complement strand
GTCCGGTCGGTGGCGGCGGACCCGCCAGGCCAATCGGTTGAGAACCAGCCAATCGCGCGCCATACCTCTTTGACCTCTCCCGGATCGATGGAGTAGGAGGCGAAGCCCGGATTGTTCGAGACCATCCAGAGGTCACCTTCGAGGTCCATGCGGTTTTCGACCCGTTTGAACAGGAGTCCGTCTTCCTTCGTGGCCACGATGTACGGCCGTCCACTGCCCACGTCCGCCAATCGCTCGACGTAGGTGCCGAGGATCCACGATCCACTCGGGATGGGGAGCATGCTGTCGCCGTCAATCTGGAAGAACCGGAGGGTGCGGTCCCGGGGCACACCGGGCAGGGGCAGGTCGAAGGTGGGCAACGAGCCGACCCATTCCGGATCCCCGAAGCCATCCGCGTAGCCCGCGGCGGCCTTGGTGCTCACGGCCGTGATGCGCTCCCGGTCCGATTCCCGGTCAACGGGCACTGGCAGGACGCGCAAGTCTTGTTCCATGGGATGGGATGCGCCGCCCAGCACGAGGGTGTCGAGCGAGACGTCGAGGGTGTGGGCCAACCGGACCAGTACGCCGAGTCGGGGTTCGGCCCGGCCTTCCTCGTACGCCCCCAGAGCAGTGCGCTTGAGTCCCGCCTTTTCGGCCAGGTCGGATTGCGTCCACCCGCGCTCCTTGCGCAGGGCTTTCAACTGGGAACCGATCCGTGTGGACTCGGGCATGTCAGGTGCTGGCCACGACGGATTGGACCACGTCGAGTTTGGATGTGAGCAGGCGCTCGATGCCGTCCTTGAGCGTGGCGGTGGAAGAGGGACATCCGGCACAGGCGCCTCGGAGGCGGACATGGACCGTGCCGTTGATGAACGCGCGGAAGTCGATGGCGCCGCCGTCGGCCTCGACGGCTGGCCGAACGAATTCCTCGAGCAGGGCAGCGATGGCCTCGTCGTGTTCGGTCGGGACGATGTCGTCATCGGCCAGGGCCACAACGGGTTCTCCCACGGTGGGGGCCGCCTCCGGCATGGTACTGGCCGCCTTGGGGGGCGGAACCTTTTCCACGGCGACGGGGTGCTCGGTGAGCCACTGCTGGATGTATTCGCGCATTTGCATGGCGATCATCTCCCAGCCAATCGTGTCGTCCTTGGTGACGGACACGAAGCCGCCGCTGATGAAAACACCGGTGACGAAGGGAAAGTTGAAGAGTTCCTCGGCGAGGGAGGAGTGTCCGGCGCAGTCGGCCTTGGAGGTGAATTCGGCCTGGGCGTTGCCATCAATCAGGGGGCGGTCCGCCACGAATTTCATGACCTCCGGGTTCGGGGTCATTTCCGCATAGACACTGGTTGGCGTGTTCATGGAGCGAATATCGAACAGCAAGACGTTCCCTGCCCATGTCCGTCTTTGGGCAGACTCCGCTTCGACCCGATATCTTGCTCCTTCCGAAACCGAGACTTCGATTCCCATGCTTCGATTCCTTTCCACTTCCCTGCTGACCCTCGCCTTTGGCGGCATCTTGGCCCAGTCGGGCTCCACCTTTCCGGTGAACGGCACGCCCGATGCCCGCGTCGAGCTTCACGTCTATGAGGGTGCCCGCATCCACACCGAGGCCGGTGCGGTACTCTCCGAAGGACATGTGGTGGTCCGCCGCGGCCGCATTGAGGCAGTCGGGGCCGGGGCGTATTCCACGACGGAGCCGGCGGTCCGGCACGACGTATCGGGTCATGAGATCTATCCCGCGTTTGTCGACCTCTACTCTGGCTGGGGCCTGAAGCGTGGAGAACGCGCCCGCTGGGATGGCAAGCCGCACGATGAGCGGGAAGACTCCAAGGCGGCGCTCGGTTGGAACAGCGCCCTGCATCCCGAATTCGATGCGGCCCAGGCCTTCGTGCCGGACGGCAAGAAGGTGGGACAGTACCGCAACGCCGGATTTGGCGCCGTCCTGACCCACCGTCGGGATGGCATCGTTCGGGGCTCGGCCACGTTGGTCGCCCTGTCCGAGGACGCGCATGACGCCGTGCTCGAGCCCCGTGTGGCGGCGTGGCACAGCTTTTCCAAGGGCTCTTCCGCCCAGTCTTATCCGAGCTCCCTCATGGGCAGCATCGCCCTGCTTCGCCAGACTTTCTGCGATGCGGATTGGTATGGCCAGTTCGAGGCCCCCGAGGAGCGGAACCTTTCCCTCGAGGCATTCAACGCGGTGGCCGACCTGCCCCACTTTTTCGAGGCCGGGGATTGGCGTGACATTCTGCGGGCCGATCTCATTGGCGACGAGTTCGGAATGCAATACGCCTTCCTCGGTGGGGGTGACACTTACCGCCGGCTCGATGAGGTGGCGGCGTCTGGTGGGGCGGTGATCGTGCCGCTGGATTTCCCCTCGGCCATCGACGTGTCGGACCCCTACCTGGCGCGCCTCGTTTCGCTGGAGGAGATGAAGCATTGGGAAATGGCCCCCTTCAACCCTGGCATGGTCGCCGGGGCCGGCATTCCCATGGTGCTCACGATGCACGGTGTGGACAAAGGTCGGGATTTCTTAGCCAACCTGCGCAAGGCGGTCGACCACGGTCTGTCGGCGGACGCCGCCCTGTCGGCTTTGACGTCCGTGCCCGCGGACATGATCGGCGTCGGTGACCGGGTGGGCCGATTGGCGCCCGGCATGGAAGCCAACTTCATCCTCGCTGATGGTCCGCTCTTCGAGTCGGGCACGGCCTTGCGGGCGACGGTGGTTCAGGGGGTCCGCCACGACATCGACACCGAACCGGAGGCCGATGTGGCCGGACGGTACAGCCTCAACCTCGATGGCCGAGACCTGGTCCTCGAGCTCAAGACCGGGGACAAGGGGCCCCGTGGCAAGTGGTGGCCCGTGGGCACGACGGAGGAAGAGATCGACTCCTTGGCCGGCAAGGCCAAGGTGAGCTTGGATGGCCGCGACTTGGTCCTCCGCCTGCTCGACGATGAGGCGGGCGCTTACCGTTTGGTGGGCAACGTGTATGAAGGAAGCCGCATCATCGAAGGCCGTGGAGAGCGGCCGGATGGCACTTGGATTGAATGGGCCGCATTGCGCCAGGGTGATGCTGACCGAAAGAAGCCTGAAGCGGAAGCCGATGTCACCACCGACCTGGAGTCCGACGAAGGTGAGGAGGAGGTGGCCGAGGCGGTCGTGGAGGAAGAGCCGGTGGGACCGGGGCGGGTAACGTATCCGTTCACCGCCTATGGCCGCACCCAATTGCCGGACCAGGGATCGTGGCATTTTGTCGGTGCCACGGTGTGGACCTGCGGGCCGGAAGGCAAAATCGAAAACGGGGAGGTCATCCTGCACAAGGGCCGCATCGCGGCCGTTGGCCAGACGCTGGATCCGGCCGAGGTCTTCGGCAAAATGGTCCCCGAATTGACCCGGATTGACGCCAAAGGCAAGCACATCACGCCCGGCATCCTCGACGAGCACACGCACATTGCGGCGAGCCGCGGAATCAATGAGGGCACACAGGCCTCCAGTGCCGAGGTCAGCATCGGCACCGTGGTCAACAGCGAGGACGTCAACATCTACCGCCACCTCGCCGGCGGGGTGACCGCGGGCCAGATCCTGCACGGTTCAGCAAACCCCATCGGTGGCCAGAGCGGCATCATCAAGTTCCGTTGGGGCATGACCCCGGAAGAGATGAAGATTCAGGATGCGGACCCTTTCATCAAGTTCGCCTTGGGTGAAAATGTCAAGCAGTCCAATTGGGGTGATTTCCAGACGGTGCGCTTCCCACAGACCCGGATGGGTGTGGAGCAGGTTTACTACGACCACTTCCATCGTGCCCGGGAGTACGGGGAGGAATGGGATGCCTACCGCGCGGCCGTCAAGGCCACGCCCCGCCGCCTGATTCGCCAGGGCAAGGGCCCGAAGACGCCCCTCCGTGACCTCGAGCTCGAGACGCTGTTGCAGATCCTCGAGTCCGAGCGCTTCGTCACCTGCCACAGTTACCGGCAGGACGAGATCAACATGCTCATGCACGTGGCCGATTCGATGGGCTTCACGCTCAACACCTTCACCCACATCCTCGAGGGCTACAAAGTGGCCGACAAGATGGCTGAGCACGGGGCCGGCGGCTCCAGCTTCAGTGACTGGTGGGCCTACAAGTTCGAGGTGAAGGACGCCATCCCGTACAATGGGGCTCTGCTCTGGGAGAACGGGGTGGTGACCGCCTTCAACTCCGACGACCGCGAGATGGCGCGCCGCCTCAACCAAGAGGCCGCCAAGGCGGTCAAGTACGGTGGGGTGCCCGAGGAAGAGGCGCTCAAATTCGTCACGCTCAACCCGGCCATCCTGCTCCACCTCGACGACCGGATCGGCTCCCTCGAGGCCGGCAAGGACGCCGACCTGGTGGTGTGGAGCGACCACCCGCTTTCGGTCTATGCCCAGTGCGAGCAGACCTACGTGGATGGCCGCCGGCTGTTCGACCAGGAGGAGGACCTCGCCATGCGCGAGGCCATGCGCTCCGAGCGGGCGCGCCTTATCCAGCTCATGCTGGATGCGCCAGGGGCAGACAAACGACGACCCATGGAGCGAATTCCGCCCCATTACCATTGTGACACCATGACCGAGGAGAACCGATGAACCGCATGTTGACTTTGAATTCCTCCGCCATGAAAGCCCCTTTCCTTCTTGCCTTTCTCGCTTTTGCAGTCACGGCGTTCGCCCAGCCCAACCTCACGCCAGGCGCCCCCCAGACGGAGCGCATCCTCGTCCTCGGGGGCACGGCCCACTTGGGCACTGGTGAGGTCCTCGAGAACGCCGCCATCGGATTTGCAGACGGCTTTATTGACTATGTGGGTGCGGCCCGCGATGTCGACCCCAAGCGCTATGCCCGTGTGGTGGACGCCGAGGGGAAGCACATCTACCCCGGCTTCATCGCGCCCAACAGCACGCTCGGCCTCATGGAGATCGCCGCAGTGCGCGCCTCCCGGGACTACGCGGAGGTCGGAACGTTCAAGCCCAACGTCCGCAGCGTCATCGCGTACAACGCTGCCTCCGACATCACGCCCACGGTCCGGACCAACGGGGTCCTGATGGGCCAGATCACGCCGCGCGGTGGGGTCATCGGCGGCTCGAGCTCCGTGGTCCAGTTCGACGCGTGGAACTGGGAGGACGCCGTGGTGCGCGCGGACGATGGCATCCACCTCTATTGGCCGTCCACCCACCACAAGCACTTTGAGGATGGCCGGGCGCAGCTCCGCAAGCGCAAGACCTACGACCAGCAGCTTCACGAGATCCGGGATTTCTTTTCCCGGGCTCGGGCGTATGCGGATGGCGAACCGACCAAGCGCGACCTCCGCATGGAGGCCATGAAGGGCCTGTTTGTGGACGGCGACCGCAAGGCGGCCGGGGCAACGACGCTCTACATCCACGCCAACGACGCCAAGCAAATTGCCGAGGTCATCCGGTTCAAGCGGGCCGAGGGCCTTGACCGCGTCGTGTTGGTCGGCGGAGTGGACAGCTGGATGTTGGCCGATCCCCTGCGCGAGAATGACATCGCGGTGATGGTCCAGCGGACCCACTCGGTGCCGCGCTTTGCCGAGGACGACATCGACCTGCCGTACAAGCTGCCCAAGCTACTCGAGGACGAGGGTGTCGAGTACTGTCTCCAAGGCGAGGGCCGCATGCCCGAGATGAACACGCGGAATCTGCCCTTCTTCGCCGGCACAGCCGTGGCCCATGGCCTCGAGTACGAGCAGGCGATCCGCGCATTGACCCTCTCCACGGCCCGCATCCTCGGCATCGACGATGTCTGCGGATCCCTCGAGCCGGGCAAGGATGCGACGCTCTTCATTTCCGGCGGAGACGCCCTCGACATGATGGGCAACGAAGTTCAGCACGCGTGGGTGCAGGGCCGCGATGTGGTCCTCGACAACAAGCAGATTCAGCTCTACGAAAAGTACAAGGCCAAGTATGACGCTCAGCGCGCCGCGGACGGCCGCTGACTTTGAATCCTGTTTTAACGAGCATGGAAAAGGCCCTCCACATTGGAGGGCCTTTTTCGTGAATCGCAGGGAAGCGTCGTCAACTGTCCAGGCGGATGGGCGTTTCGCGCGGGGCTTGGACGCTGTACTTGAACTTGAGGTCTTCTTGGACGCCGGGCTTGACGATGAGGTCCCACTCGACGCGGCCGATGGCAATGACGGCCACTGGTTTTTCGTGGAGTACGATAGCCGCGCTGACAAGACGATTTTCTTCGTCGACTACGAATCGAGGGCGGACCTCAAGGTGTTTTTTGTGGACTACGAGAGCCGGGCGGGATGGCGCAACAAGAGCAAGCAGCACCTGCTGTATTGAGGCACTGAGGTTAACAGGACTCAGTAACCGAGGGCGGCGCGGAGTCGGCCGACTGTGGCATCGGCCACCAGGCGCGCTTTGGCGGCACCCTTGGCCAGTTCGGCATCGAGCATCGGCAGGTCGGCCATGTAGCGGTTGAACGTGTCCCGCTCCTCGGCGAACCCGTCAATGAGGGCACCGAGCAATTCTTTCTTGGCATGGCCCCAGCCGTAACCGCCCGCCATCAATTGGCTCGCCATGGCGTTGGCATCGTCTGGGGAGGCGACCAGTTTGTACAGCTGGTAGACCACAGACGATTCCGGATCCTTGGGCTCTTCCAAGGGGGTGGCGTCGGTGACGATTTGCTTGTTGATGGCCTTCTTCAACGCTTTTTCGTCGGCGAAGGGATCCAGGATGTTGCGTTTGGACTTGGACATCTTGGCGCCATCCGTCCCGGGGACGTACATGGTGGCTTCATTGGTCCGGGCCTCCGGCTCAACCAGCACTTCCCGGCCCACTTTGTGGTTGATGCGTCCGGCCACGTCGCGGGCCATCTCGAGGTGCTGCAATTGATCCTTGCCGACTGGGACTTCATTGGCGTCGTAGGCGAGGATGTCGGCGGCCATCAGCATGGGGTAGCTGAAGAGTCCGGCGTTGACGTCTTCGAGCCGGTCGGCTTTGTCCTTGAAGCTGTGGGCCAGGGTCAGTCGGCTGTAGGGAAAGAAGCAGCTGAGGTACCAGGCGAGCTCGGTGCAATGCGGCACATCGCTTTGGCGGTAGAAGACGGTTTTGTCGGTGTCGAGTCCGCAAGCCAGCCAGGCGGCCGCCACCGCGTAGGTGTTGGCCCGCAGTTCGGCGCCGTTCTTGATTTGGGTCAGGCTGTGCAGGTCCGCGATGAAGAGAAACGACTCGTCGGTGGTGTCCTGTGCCAATTCAATGGCGGGACGGATGGCGCCGAGCACGTTCCCAAGGTGGGGCGTGCCGGTGCTCTGGATGCCGGTCAGGATGCGGGCCATGGTGTTCCTGGCTTCTTGGAGCGGCGGATCAGCAGAACTCGTCGTAGGCTGCCTTGAGGTGGGTCGCGATCATCTCGGCGGTGCGGCCTTCGATGTGGTGGCGCTCCACCATGTGGACCAGCTTGCCGTCCTTGAACAGGGCGACAGACGGGCTGCTCGGTGGGTAGGGCAGGGTGTGCTTGCGAACGCGCTCCACAGCCTCGACGTCAAAGCCGGCGAACGCGGTGTATTTGCGGCCGGGCAGCTTGGCGTTGTCCAAGGACGCCTTGACGCCGGGGCGCATGGAGCCGGCGGCACAGCCACAGACGCTGTTGAGCACCACGATGGCCGTGCCGTCCTCAGCGAGGGCGGCATCGACGGCGGGGGCATCGAGAAGTTCGGAGAAGCCGGCGTCGACGAGGTCGGCTTTCATGGGGTTGACAATCTCAGCGGGATACATGGTGCAAAGTTATTCCTTGTCGGAAGCGGTGGAAGCCAAGAAAAGTTCGTCGTACTGCTCCTGGTGAATGACACTCGGAGCGTCGATCATGACGTCGCGGCCTTGGTTGTTCTTGGGGAAAGCGATGAAGTCGCGGATGGTGTTCACGCCGCCGAGCAGGGAGCACAAACGGTCGAAGCCCAGGGCCAAACCGCCGTGCGGTGGAGCGCCGTAGCGGAAGGCGTTCATCAGGAACCCGAACTGCGCCTCGGCCTCCTCCGGCGTGAAGCCGAGCAGGTCGAACATGCGGGCCTGGACGGCCTTGTCGTGGATCCGGATGGAACCACCACCGATCTCCACGCCGTTGATGACCATGTCGTAGGCGTTGGCCCGCACCGCTCCCGGGTCGGAATCGATGAGGTCCATGTGCTCGGGCTTGGGCGAGGTGAACGGGTGGTGCATCGCGTGATAGCGCTCGGTGTCTTCGTCCCATTCGAGCAGCGGGAAGTCCACCACCCAAAGGGGCTTGAAGTCGAAGGGGTCGCGCAGGCCCAGCTCGGAGCCCATGTGCAGACGGAGCTCGGCGAGCTGCTTGCGGGTGGTGTCGATGCCGCCGCAGAGGACGAGCATCAGGTCACCGGGTTGGGCGCCGGTGTGGGCGGCCCATTTGGCCAGCGCGTCTTGGTCGTAGAACTTGTCGACGCTCGACTTGAAGGAGCCGTCAGCATTGACCTTGCAGTACACGAGGCCTCGGGCCCCGATCTGCGGGCGCTTGACCCAATCGGTCAGGCCGTCGAGTTGCTTGCGGGTGTACTCCGCGGCGCCGGGCACCACGATGCCGAGCACGGCTTCAGCGTCATCGAAGACCTTGAAGCCCACCCCTTGCGTGACGGGGGCCATGTCCTGGAACTCCATGCCGAAACGGAGGTCCGGCTTGTCGATGCCGTACTTCTCCATCGCCTCGTCGTAGGTCATGCGCGGGAAGTCGCCGATTTCCCGATCGAGCACGGTCTGGAAGAGGTGGCGAACGAGGCCCTCGAAGGTGTTGAGGATGTCCTCCTGCTCGACGAAGCTCATCTCGCAGTCCACCTGGGTGAACTCGGGCTGGCGGTCGGCGCGCAGGTCCTCGTCGCGGAAGCACTTCACGATCTGGTAGTACTTGTCGAATCCGCTCACCATCAGCAGCTGCTTGAACGTCTGCGGGCTCTGCGGCAGGGCGTAGAACTGGCCGGGGTTCATGCGGCTCGGCACCACGAAGTCGCGGGCGCCCTCCGGCGTGGACTTGATGAGGACGGGCGTCTCGACGTCGATGAAGTCGATGCTGTCGAGGTACTTCCGGGTCTCGATGTTGATGCGGTGGCGGAGGAACAGGTTGCGCTGGACCGGGCCGCGGCGCAGGTCGAGGTAGCGGTACTGCATGCGCAGGTCGTCGCCGCCGTCGGTGTCATCCTCGATGGTGAACGGTGGGGTGTCGGCCGCGTTCAGGATGTTCAGTTCGTTGACCTGGATTTCGATCTCGCCGGTGGGGATCTGCAGGTTCTTGGACTCGCGTTCGCAGACGGTGCCGATGGCCTGGATGACGAACTCGCGGCCGAGTTTGCGGGCTTGGCCACAGAGGTCGGCATTGGTGTCCATGTTGAAGGCGAGCTGCGTGATGCCGTAGCGGTCGCGCAGGTCCACGAAGGTGAGGCCGCCGAGGTCGCGGGCGCGCTGGACCCAGCCGCTGAGGGTGACGGTCTGTCCGATGTGGTCGGGGCGGAGTTCGCCGCAGGTGTGGGAACGGTGCATGTCGAGTGGTGCGGCCGGAGGTGCCGGTTCCGCGCGGCAAAGGTACGGCGTGCCGGCACCGCAGGCCCCCCGCCTGCAAGGTGCTCTCCACAACCGGTTCTTGCCTCCTGCGCAGTAGTTTCGGGACATGGCAGACGCACACCAGAACCCGCTCGAGCGCCTCGAGGCGATGAAGGATCAGGCCCAGCAGGGTGGAGGCGAAGCGCGCATGGAGGCCCAGCACGCCAAGGGGAAGCTGACCGCCCGCGAGCGCATTGACCTCTTGCTGGACCCCGGCAGTTTCGAGGAGATGGGGATGCTCGTCACGCACCGGTCCAACCTGTTTGGTCTGGACAAGAAGCATTTCTTGGGCGATGGTGTCGTGACCGGATACGGCACGGTGAACGGTCGGCTGGTGTATGTCTTCAGCCAGGACTTCACGGTTTTGGGCGGCTCCCTGGCGGAAGCCCACGCGGAGAAGATCTGCCGCATCATGGACCTGGCCCTGGACAACGGTGCGCCGGTCATCGGCCTCAACGACAGCGGCGGCGCCCGCATCCAGGAGGGGGTCGTCTCCCTCGGGGGCTATGCGGACATTTTCCACCGCAATGTGCAGGCCAGTGGCGTGGTCCCGCAGATCAGCGCCATCCTGGGTCCCTGCGCAGGAGGGGCCGTCTACAGCCCAGCCTTGACCGACTTCATTTTGATGACGGAAGGCACGAGCTACATGTTTGTGACCGGGCCAAATGTGGTCAAGACCGTGACGCATGAGGAGGTGACCGCAGAGGAACTCGGTGGTGCCAAGACTCACGCGTCGAAGAGCGGGGTCGCGCACCTGACTGCCCCCCACGAGGTGGCGGCCATCGACCGGATCAAGGAGCTGTTGGACTATCTGCCGCAGAATTGCGAGGAGACGCCAGCGTCCAAGTCCTATGCCGGCGGCGACGAGACGCGACCCAAGCTGGACGGCATCATTCCCGAGAACGCCCAGCAGCCCTATGACATGCGTGACGTGGTCAAGGAACTGGTGGACGAAGGAGAGTTCCTCGAGATCCAGCCGGACTTCGCCGCCAACATCGTGGTCGGATTCGCTCGCCTGGGCGGCCGGTCCATCGGGGTGGTGGCCAACCAGCCGGCCGTGCTGGCCGGGGTGCTCGACATCGGCGCCTCGACCAAGGCCGCCCGCTTCGTCAGGACCTGTGACGCGTTCAATGTGCCCCTCCTCGTCCTGGAGGATGTCCCCGGCTTCCTGCCTGGCACCGACCAGGAGTGGAACGGCATCATCACCAACGGCGCCAAGCTCCTTTATGCTTTCAGCGAGGCCACGGTGCCACGCATCACGGTCATCACCCGAAAAGCGTACGGTGGGGCCTACGACGTGATGAACTCCAAGCACATCGGGGCGGATCTGAACTTTGCGTGGCCGACGGCCGAGATCGCGGTGATGGGGGCGAAGGGAGCGGCGGAGATCATCTTCCGCAAGGAGATCGCCGCCGCGGACGACCCGTCGGCCAAGCTGGCCGAGAAGGAGGCGGAGTATGCCGAGCTCTTTGCCCATCCCTACCGTGCGGCGGCCCGGGGGTACGTCGACGAGGTCATTGTCCCCTCCAACACCCGAACCCGCCTCATCAAGGGGTTCGCGATGCTGGAGAACAAGGCCGTCCGCCGTCCGCGTCGCAAGCATGGCAACCTGCCCCTCTGACGCCGACAATTTTTTGGGAACACCCGGCCCTCGCTCCGGGTTAACTTGACACCACAACACACAATACCATGCTTCGTAAGCTCACCTTCGCCGCCCTCTTCGGCGGCCTGATGTTCGCCCTGTCTGCTCCGCTCTCCGCTCAGGAGGAGCTGGCCATCGGAGACAAGGCGCCCCTGACGGAATTCAAGATGACCAACATCGATGGTCAGGATTGGAGCCTCGTCGACCTCGCCGGAGAGAACGGCACGCTCGTCATCTTCACGTGCAACACCTGCCCGTTCGTGGTCGGCCGTGAAGGCAAGAGCGAAGGCTGGGAAGGCCGTTACAATGAGGTGATTGCCTTCGCCCGTGAGAACGGAATCGGTTCCGTGCTCGTGAACTCTAACGAGGCCAAGCGCAAGGGCGACGACAGCCTGGAGGAGATGAAGCAGCATGCCCGCGAGGCCGGCTACATCGCCCCCTACGTCGTGGATGCCGGTCACAAGTTGGCCGATGGATTCGGTGCCCGCACCACTCCGCACATCTACCTGTTTGATGGGGACTTCCGCCTCGTCTATCGCGGGTCGATTGACGACAGCGTCAACTCCGCGGCTGACGTCAAGGAGCGTTACCTCGAGGACGCCATCACCAAAATGGTGGCTGGCAAGAAGGTCAAGCCTGCCATCACCAAGGCGATTGGATGCTCCATCAAGCGCATGAGCTGAACCTCATTTCATGGCGGCTCGGACCGTCTGCCAACTAAAAAGCCGCTCCATTCAGGGCGGCTTTTTTCGTGGGTCTGGTTTGGACCGGAATCAGATGACCAGCAGGGCGTCGCCGTAGGCGTGCATGCGGTACTTCTCCTTGATGGCCGTCTGATAGGCTTCCATGATGAGGTCATAGCCACCGAAGGCGGAAGTCAGCATCAGGAGGGTGGACTGCGGCGTGTGGAAGTTGGTCACCAGCGCATCCGCCAACTTGAACTTGTACGGGGGGAAGATGAAGCGGGAGGTCCAGCCGTCGTAGGTCTTGAGCTGACGCATCGTGCTGTGGGTGCTCTCCATGGCGCGGACCACGGAGGTGCCGACGGCGACCACCTTTCCGCCGCGATTGATGCTGCGGTTGACGGTCTCCACGCAGTCTTCCGGGATGATCAGTTGCTCGCTGTCCACCTTGTGCTTGGTCAGGTCCTCGACCTCGACTTCGCGGAAGGTGCCCAGGCCGATGTGCAGCGTGAGGTAGGCCGTGTCGATGCCCTTGATTTCGAAGCGCTTCATGAGCTGCTTGCTCATGTGGAGTCCGGCGGTGGGCACGGCCACAGCGCCCTCATGCTTGGCGTAGATGGTCTGGAACCGCTCGGCGTCTTCCGGCTCGACTTCGCGGTCGATGTACTTCGGAAGCGGGGTTTCGCCAAGGGAAAAGATTTTCTCGCGGAACTCGTCGTGGGTGCCGTCAAACAGGAAGCGCAGCGTGCGGCCGCGGCTGGTCGTGTTGTCGATGACCTCGGCCACCAGATCTTCATTCTCTCCGAAGTAGAGCTTGTTGCCGATCCGGATCTTCCGGGCGGGGTCGACCAGGACGTCCCACAGGAGGGACTCGCGGTTGAGTTCGCGGAGGAGGAACACCTCGATGACAGCTCCGGTCTTCTCCTTGTTGCCGAACAAGCGGGCGGGGAAGACACGGGTGTTGTTCATCACCATCACGTCGCCCTCATCGAAGTAATCGATGATGTCCCGGAAATGCTTGTGCTCGATCTCGCCCGTGTCCTTGTGGACCACCATCATGCGGCTCTCGTCCCGGTTGTCGAGCGGGTATTGGGCCACGAGGTCCTGGGGGACTTCGAACTTGAACTGACTGAGTTTCATCCGCTCTACACTCATCTCTGGGGGGGCTTCAGGGGCGGGCGAAGTTAGGCAAAGCCCCGACGGGGTTCAAGCCCCTTGAGATTCGGGATTTCGGCTGGGCTCAATCGGTCTTCGGAGGGGGGGTAGGCAGGGTGTCCAGTTGCGAGAGGAAGGCGTCCAGTGTGAGGCAGTCTTCCAGCCGGAAATCCCCGCTTGCCGTACGCCTCAAGGCGGACAGGTGCGCGCCGACGCCAGTTGCTTTTCCGGCGTCCCGGGCCAACGCCCGGATGTAGGTCCCTTTCGAGCAGAGGATGTCGAACCCCATGACGGGGCTCGTCCAGTTGGTGATGTCGAAGCGCTTGACGGTCACCTCTGCGACGCGCATCTGGATGTCTTGGCCCTTCCGTGCGGCGATGTAGGCCTTTTGGCCGTTGACTTTCTTGGCGCTGAACCGGGGCGGAATTTGCTGGAGGTCGCCGGTCAGGGTGGTGACCGTCTCGTCGAGTGCCTTCCGTGTCAATCCGGAGGCATCGCCCGACGGCTGGGGTTCCGTTTCAAGGTCGTGGCTGTCGGTGGTGGAGCCGAAGGTGATGTGGCCGTCGTAGGCCTTGTCCTCTGCGGTGAGCTCGTTGATGCGCTTGGTCATCCTTCCAGTGCACACCACGAGGACCCCGGTGGCCAGCGGGTCGAGGGTGCCGGCGTGGCCCACCTTGATCTTGCGGAACCCGCCTCCCTTGCGGATGGCGTACCGCACCTTATTCACCACGTCGAACGAAGTCCATTCGCGGGGTTTGTCGATGAGCAGGACCTGCCCCTCTTGGAAGTCCTCCCAGGTCGTGAAGGTGTGCACCGGCCACGCGTCCATGCGGCGAAGGTCGGCATGGAGCCCGAAGTCGAACCCGAGGGGGTGGGGACGGTTATCTTCGCGCGCGTCATGACCCTTCAGGACCTCCTCGCCTTCTACGACCAAGACGCCCGGACGGGCCGCGTCGTGGAGGCGTTGGATACGCCCAAGTCCAAGGTGGAGGCGCGCGGCCTGGTTGGCTCGGCTCGGGCTTTCCTCGCGGCACAGGCCGTGAAGCGCAATGGGGGAGACCACCTCTTTCTTCTCGAGGACAAGGAGCGCGCGGCCTACTTCATGAATGACCTCGAGACCCTCCTCGGTGAGGACGGGCACCAGGTCCTGTTCTATCCTCGCAGCGCCCGGGTGCCGTATCAAGAGGAGGGCGCCGACAATGCCAACGTCGCCATGCGCGCCGAGGTGATGAACAAGCTCGAGGCTTTGCGCGGCAAAGTGTGTGTGGTCAGTTTCCCGGAAGCGGTGGCGGAGCAGGTCACCACGCGGAAGCAGCTCAAGGGCAACACCTACACCATCCAGCGGGGCGACCGGATTTCACAGGATTTCATCGACGAGCTGCTCATCGACTATGGCTTTGAGAAGGTGGAATACGTCTATGAGCCCGGCGAATACGCGATCCGCGGGGGCATCATCGACATCTTCAGTTACGCCTTCGACCACCCCTATCGGATCGAGCTGTTCGGGGATGAGGTGGACGGCATTCGGAAGTTCGATCCGGCGGATCAGCTCAGCGTGGGCAAGATGGACCGGGCGGTCATTGTGCCGGATGTGCAGGACCAGCTGGTGAAGGAGGCGCGCGAGCCCTTCCTCGAGTTCCTCGGGGAGCAGTGCTGTGTCTGGGCGTGGGATGTGCGCGGGGTGGTGGACCAATTGGACAAGGAGGTCGAGAAGGCGGAGGCGTTTTTCGAGAAGCGGACCGGCCTGACCGAGGCCCTGCGCCCGGGAGAGTTGTATTCGACGGGCCTGCGTTTTGAGCGCCGGTTGGAAGCCCACCGGGTGGTGGAGTTCAGCGGGAGCACGAGCTTCACGGACCGCATCACGGTGGACTTCGGCCAGAAGGATCAACCCGGGTTCAACAAGAACTTTGACCTGCTGGCCGAGCACCTGAAGCACCGGCATCAGGACGGGTTTGCCACGTTCGTGGTGGCGGGCCAGGGCACCCAGCTCGAGCGCCTGCATGACATCTTCGCCGACCGCGGCGACGAGGTCAAGTACCAGCCCATTCCCTCCGAACTCAGCGAGGGCTTCGTGGACGAGGGAATCAAGCTGGCCGTCTACACCGACCACCAGATTTTCGAGCGGTACCACCGCTTTCGCCTCAAGGACGGATTCAAGAAGAACAAGCAGGCGCTGACCATCAAGGAGCTCATGAGCCTCGAGCCGGGCGACTTTGTGGTGCACATCGACCACGGCATCGGCGAGTTCAGCGGTCTGCAGAAGGTGGATGTCGGGGGCAAGGAGCAGGAGGCCATCCGGCTCAAGTACCGCGGAGGCGACATCCTCTACGTCAGCGTCCATTCGCTTCATCGCATCTCCAAGTACACCGGCAAGGAAGGCATGGCGCCGAAGGTCCACAAGCTCGGCTCGTCCACCTGGGCGACCACCAAGAGCAAGACCAAGAAGCGGGTCAAGGAGATCGCCTACGACCTGCTCAAGCTCTACGCCAAGCGCCGGGCCTCGCAGGGCTTTGCCTACACGCCGGACACCTACCTCCAGACCGAGCTCGAGGCGAGCTTCATGTACCAGGACACCCCGGATCAGTTGACGGCGACGGAGGCGGTCAAGGAGGACATGGAGAAGGAGGTCCCGATGGACCGCCTGATTTGCGGGGACGTCGGGTTCGGCAAGACGGAGATCGCCATCCGGGCGGCCTTCAAGGCGGCCACGGACGGCAAGCAGGTGGCGGTGCTGGTTCCGACGACCATCTTGTCGATGCAGCATTTTCGGAGCTTCTCCCGGAGGCTGAAGGAATTTCCGGTCAAGGTGGATTATGTCAACCGCTTCAAGACCGGAAAGAAGATGACCGAGACGGTCAAGGCGCTCGAGGCCGGGGAGATTGACATCCTGATTGGCACGCACGCCATCGTGGGCAAGCGGATCCAATGGAAGGACCTCGGCTTGCTCATCATCGACGAGGAGCAAAAGTTCGGGGTGGCGGTGAAGGACAAACTCAAGACGTTGCGGGCGACCGTGGACACGTTGACGCTGACCGCGACACCCATCCCGCGGACGCTGCAGTTCTCCCTGATGGGGGCCCGCGACCTGAGCATCATCTCCACCCCGCCGCCCAACCGGTATCCGGTCGAGACCGAGATCGGCTCCTTCAATGAGGAGCTCATCCGGGATGGCATTGCCTACGAGCTGTCCCGCGGCGGCCAGGCCTACTTCGTGCACAACCGCGTGGCCAACATCCGCGACGTGGCCGGCATGATCAACCGCCTGGTGCCAGACGCCCGGGTGGGCATCGGACACGGCCAGATGGACGGGGAGCAGCTCGAGCGGGTGATGACCGACTTTATCGAGGGCGCGTACGACGTGCTGGTGGCGACCACCATCATCGAGAGCGGCATCGACATCTCCAACGCCAACACCATCTTCATCAACGAGGCCCACACCTTCGGCCTCAGCGACCTCCACCAGCTCCGCGGCCGTGTCGGCCGGTCCAACAAGCGGGCCTTCTGCTATCTGTTGGCGCCACCGCTGCATGCGTTGCCGACCGAATCGCGGAAGCGCCTGCAGGCCATGGAGCAGTTCAGTGAGTTGGGCAGTGGAATGAACATCGCCATGCGCGACCTGGACATTCGGGGGGCGGGCAACCTGCTGGGTGGGGAGCAGAGCGGATTCATCTCGGACATCGGATTCGAGATGTACCAGAAGATCCTCAAGGAGGCGGTCAACGAATTGAAGGATGAGGAGTTTGCTGAACTCGCCAAGCAGGAGGCCGATTCCCGTGAGCACTACGTTGAGGAGACGGTGCTCGAAACCGACCTCGCCCTCTTGTTGCCGGACCACTACATCTCGGACATCGCCGAGCGCATTGCCCTGTACCGCGAGCTCGACGAGATGGTGGAGGAGGAGGGCCTGCAGGCCTATGAGGCGCGGCTGGTGGACCGCTTTGGCCCCTTGCCGCAGGAGGCCGCGGACCTGCTCGAGACGATTCGCCTGCGGTGGATGGCCCAGATGGTGGGCTTCGGCAAGCTGGTGCTCAAGGGCGGCAAGCTCATCGGCGTCTTCCACGACGAGGAGGGCAGCGACTACTACCGCGGGGTGCGCTTCCAGCGCGTGCTCGATTTCATGCAGCGGAATCCGAAGGGAGTGCAGATGTACCAGCGCAACAATGCGTTGCGCCTTCGGGTCGAGCCGGTCGAGGATCTCGAGGCGGCGATGGGCATCCTCCGCCGCTTGAGTGGAGCCCCTGTTCCTGCAAAGCTCAAGGCCCCACGGCCGCAGGGACCCGGGGAATTCGTCGTCGAGAAGGACTGACCTTTATTTCTGACCGGAGGTCCAGGTGAGTCCGGCGCGGATCCAGCGCCCGGGCTGGTCGACGTTGCCGATGTCCACATAGTTGACGTCGAGCGCATTATCGACCCGAATGTGGGCGGCGACGGGCAGGGATTCCGGCGACCAACGCACGGTGGCGCCGAGGAGTTGGACGGGCTCGAATTCGATTTCCGCACCGGCCACCGGGTCGTAATAGCCGCCGTTGCGGTCTTGCGCGCTCCAGCGCACGTCGACCACCCAGTGGTCGAGCGGACGGAAGCCGAGGATGACATCGGCTTTCGTGTTGAGGATGTCGAGAACGTAGTTGCTCTCGAACCCGGTGCTGGTCTCGTCCGCTTCCATGAAGGCGAGGCTGACGGTGAAGTAGCGAAGGGCCGGCTCGTCTTCCGTGGCTTGAGCCGACAGGGAGAATTCCTGGCCGGAGAAGTTGACCTCCCGGAGGTTGGTGGCCTCGGTGATGGAGGACCCATTGAAACGGACCCAGTCGATGAGGTTGCGCCCCCAGCGGTGGAAGACGTGCTGGGAGAGGACCAACCGGTGCCCGTCGCTCAGGTCGCCGGTCAGGCGGTAGCCGAATTCGAGGTGTTCGGCTTCCTCCGGCAGGAGGTCCTGGCTGCCCTGCGCGCCGCCCACCGTGTAGTAGAGGTCGGTGTAGGAGGGCATGCGCACGGAGCGTCTGGCGGAGGCGAAGGCCACGGCCCGGCCGGTCTCGTCGATGCGCAGGGACAGGGAGGCCTCGGGGATGAAGTGGGGGCCGGCCGCCGCGGAATTCACGTTCCATGCGGCGAGGGCCCTGGCGGTGAGGCGGCCGATTTCGGCCCGTTGCCCGATGCCGACGTCCAAGTTCATGCGGCGGTCTCCCAACGCATAGATGCTGCTGTCGCCGCGGCCGAATTCGGCCAAGCCGAGCCGGTTGCTGACCACGCCTTCCCGACGGAAATCGGCGGACAGAAGGGTTTCCCCCCAATCGCTGACCCGGCGGGCTCCGGCCCGGGCTCCGGAGACGGCGGAACGGTGCTGGTTGGCGCCCTGGTACCATGTGGGAACGGGACCGCTGTCCGAGGTCAGCACACCGTCGGCGTCTTCGACGTAATGGCCCTCCCCCTCGCGGAACAACTCGAACCGGTCGCTGTGGCTCCGGTGATGGAGTCCGGCGTCGACCTCCCAGCCCCGCAGTTTGTGCTGCCAGGTCAATTGTCCCTGCCAGAGGCCTACTTGCTCGAACTGTTGGGGGAAGTTGGCCGTGTAGAAGTCTTGGGCGCCAAAGGCGGAGGCCATGCCCCCGATGCGAAGGCCGAACGTGCCGTTGTCGGTCACGGTGCGTCCGGCGTAGCGGGCGCGGGTCATGGTCAGGTCGGTGTTGTCGCGAAATCCGTCTGTGGCGGCCCTGCTGATGCTGATGCGATGTCGGGTTTGGTCCTCGCCCCAGTCGTGGCGTGCGCGGATGCGGTTCCAACCATAGGATCCAGCTTCGACGGAGACAGCCGTCTCATCCGCATTGCCGGGACCAGTGTGCAGGACGATGCCACCGGTCACGCCGCCGCTGCCGAGGGCGCCGCTGCCGCCGCGGACGACCTGCACGCGTTGGATGTCCTCGGGATCGAGGGGCAGGTTGAGCAGGTGGTGGCCGGTGTGTGGGGCACTCCACCGGATGCCGTCCACCCAGAGCGCGACCTGTTCGAAGGTCCCGCCTCGGATGCTGAGGTCGGTCTGGGCACCCCAAGGGCCTCGCTGGCGAGCGTCGATGCCGGGTACGGTCTCGAGAAGTCCGTCGAGGGAAGGTTGGGCCGCTCCGGCGATGACCTCAGGACTGAGGGTCACCAAGTTGCGGGGGGAGGCGGCCGCCGTCTCACTGAAGGTCGTCTGGATCACCGCCTCGGGAATCGAGAGGGTGTCTTGGCCAAAGGCTGGGAAGAACGGGGCAAGCAGAAGCAGGGCGAGAGGATACCGGATCGTCATGCTGGTCAATTGTGACCACAAGGCTACAACGGCCCGACAGCTTGTGGAACGGGTGGGCTGGCCTCAGGAGGGGATGTTCTCCACGGCCGCCTCCATGGAGCGGACAAGGCGGCCTACCTCCTCGGTGTTGCCTGTGAAGAGTGGGGTGCGCTCGTGGAGCGAGGTGGGCGTGCGGTAGAGCAGGTCGTGGTGGTGGCATCGGGTGGACCCGCCGGCCTGGTGGGCGAGGAAGGCAAGGGGCTGGGCCTCGCCCTGCACGTTGGTGCTGCCGTTTCCATCGGAGGTGTGGGCACCCAGAATGCCCGAGAGTCCGGCGCGGTTGACGTGCCGGTTGACCATTTTGGCGGCCGTCCCGATGTCGGTCAGGAGCCGTGAGGGGTCACCTGTGGCGCCGGCGAATTCAGCCTGACGCGCCACAACGAATTCTTGTAGCGTGTTCGCTCCGATCATTGCAGAGAGCTTGGGATGAAGATAGACATACCGGAAACGGACAGGCCGTTTCCCAGTTTCAATTGTGCTCCCTTCTGTCTGTAGGAATCGCCCTTGGGCGGTTCATTGAACTGGACGCACGGCCCGGGCGAGCTCGACGAAGTCGCGGGGAGAGAGTTGCTCCGCCCGTTGGCCCAACCACGCTTCTGGAATGCTGTCGGCGTCAAATCCGCCGGCGCGCAGGGCGTTGCGCAGGGTTTTCCGGCGCTGGCCGAACCCGGCCTTGACCACCCGCCGCAGGAGGTCGTAGTCGATGTCCGGATCCTCGTCCGGGGTGCGGACAAGCCGGATGACGCCGGACTGCACCTTGGGTGGCGGAAGGAAGGCCCCGGGACCGACGGTGAACGCGTAGTCGCAACGGTAGTACACCTGGAGCAGGACCGACAGGATGCCATAGGTCTTGGAGCCGTGTTCGGCACAGACCCGGTCGGCGACCTCCTTCTGGAACATCCCCACGCATTCCGGGACCCGGTCCCGCCAGTCCAGCACCCGGAAGAGGATCTGGCTGCTGATGTTGTAGGGAAAGTTGCCGGCGACGGCGAAGCGCCCGGTCATGCCCAGGTCTTCGGGGCTGGACTTGAGCAGATCTCCCTCGTGGATGCGGTCCGGGTCCATCCAGTCGCTGGACCGCAGATAGGCCACCGATTCGCGGTCGATCTCGACCACATGGACCGCTTCGCCGAACCGGGCCAACAGCGGCTTGGTCAAGGCGCCCGTTCCGGGCCCCACCTCGAGGATGGCCGTGTCCAGTTCCTCGGACAGGAGCGCAGCAATGCGTTGGGAGACGGCGGGATCCTTCAGGAAATGCTGCCCGAGGTGCTTCTTGGCGGCAACCCCGTCATCGCGATGGGAGGAGTGTCGTTTCATTGATCGCGCAGCGCGCCGGCCGCAATCACGCGCATCGTGGTGCGGAAAGCAAGCGCCTTGGTTCCAAAGGCTTGGACTCCTTTGTCGCGCATGGTCGGAGCGAATTCTTTCTCGTACCGTTCGAGGTCTTCTGCGGACGCCAGTTCGTACTGCACCGTGTACGTGGGTCCTGCGTCCTCCGGCCCTTGCAATTCGGAGAACCGGAAGCCCAGAAAGCAGCCTGTAGCGAGCATTTCCCTGAGGTGGACCTCGAGCATCCACGACAGCCACTGGGCCTGAATGGGGGGGTCTACGCTCACGGTCACATTATATATAACGTGTGTTTCTGTCATTATAGATAGGGGTAATTCATCGATGAATTGTGAGAAAATTTATGTTCGACGAAGAAATTTGGTGTTTTATCGAAGTTTATTACTATCTTCATGCTTCGAGAAATCTTAACCGAGATGAAACTGATGCGCTCACTCCTTCTGTCCGCAGTTCTGCTGATGACGGCTTTCGCCGCTCAAGCCCAGCAAAACTATGGGATTGCATACCAGGCCGTAGCCCGCGACGCGGGTGGCGACGCCTTGGAAAACGCAACCCTGGACGTTCGCTTTACCCTTCAGGATGGATCGGCTACCGCCGTCTGGACTGAGACCCACCCGGGTTACCTCACCGACGAGTTCGGTCTGATCAACCTCACCATCGGCAGTGTCGAAGGTGCTGACGGCCTCGCGGCCATCGATTGGTCAGCCGGCAGCTACAGCTTCCTGGTGGAAGTGAACAGCGGTGGTGGATTTGAATCCTTCGGCAGTATCGCCGTGACGGCCGTTCCGGTCGCCCTGTTCGCAGCCAACGCTCCGGAGGGTACCGCCGACAGCCTCGCTGTGGCCCTCGCCCAAGAGATTGCTGATCGGGCAGCCGGCGACGCCGGCCTCGCTGGCGATATCGCCACCAATGCTTCGGGTGTGTCCACCAACGCCGGTGCGATTGCTACGAACGCTTCGGGTGTGTCCACCAACGCTGGTGCGATTGCCACGAACACCTCAGGCATCTCCACCAATGCGGGTGACATCGCCACGAACGCTTCGGGCGTATCCACCAATGCGGGAGACATTGCTACGAACGCTTCGAGCATCGCCACGAATGCGTCGGGCGTGTCCACCAATGCGGGAGACATTGCTTCGAACGCTTCGGGAGTGTCCACCAACGCCGGTGCGATCGCCACGAACGCTTCTGGTGTTTCTGCCAATGCGGGTGCGACTGCTACGAACGCTTCGGACATCTCCACCAATGCGGGAGACATTGCCACGAACGCTTCGGGTGTGTCTGCCAATGCGGGAGACATTGCTTCGAACACTTCAGGTGTGTCCACCAATGCGGGTGCGATTGCCACGAACGCTTCGGGTGTGTCCACCAATGCCGGTGCCATTTCCCAGCTGCAGACGGATCTCGCCGCTGAGACGTCCGCTCGCCAGTCGGAGGACGCCACGCTCCTCGGCCTCATCGAGAGCAATGACGGTGACATTCTCGCACTGAACACGTCCGTGACCCAGCTTCAGAGTGACCTGTCCGATCTCGAAGCCCTCGTGGAAGCCAACGACCATTTCGATATGGACGCGGGTACCCTGAGCACCGAAGCCGATGTGGACCAGCTCAAGGTCGGATCGACCATCACCATGAATGCGTCTGCAGCATCCAGCACGCAGCTCCAGGTGACGGGCAAGATCCTCACGACCAACATGACGGTCCAGAATGACCTGACCGTCAGCGACAACATCACGGCCGGAAGCGCATCTTTCACCGGCAACGTGTTGAGCACGGAGGCTCCTATCGCAGACGACCACCTGGCCAACAAAGGCTACGTCGACAACATCGTGGGGACCGAGATTCAGGGATACCTCGACGGGGTGAACGCCGTTCAGGCTGACGTGGACCAGAATGAACTGGACAGTGACGCGGCTGATGCCACGTTGCAGACGAACATCGATGCTGTCCAGGCCGATGTGAATCAGAATGAGATCGACAGCGACGCGGCCGATGCCACGCTGCAGACCAACATCAACACGGTCCAGTCCGACGTGGACGCCAACGAGACGGCGGCCAACACGGCCATCGCCGCGGTTCAGTCCGACGTGGACGCCAATGAACTCGCCAGCGATGCGGCCAATGCCACACTGCAGACGAACATCAACGCGGTTCAGTCCGACGTGGACGCCAACGAGACGGCGGCCAACACGGCCATCGCTGCGGTTCAGTCCGACGTGGATCAGAATGAGATCGACAGCGACGCGGCCGATGCCACGCTGCAGACCAACATCAACACGGTCCAGTCCGACGTGGACGCCAACGAGACGGCGGCCAACACGGCCATTGCGGCGGTCCAGTCCGACGTGGACCAGAATGAGATTGACAGCGACGCGGCTGACGCCACGCTGCAGACCAACATCAACACGGTTCAGTCCGACGTGGACGCCAACGAGACGGCGGCCAACACGGCCATCGCCGCGGTCCAGTCCGACGTGGACCAGAATGAGATCGACAGCGACGCGGCCGATGCCACGCTGCAGACCAACATCAACACGGTCCAGTCCGACGTGGACGCCAACGAGACGGCGGCCAACACGGCCATCGCCGCGGTGCAGTCTGACGTGGACGCCAATGAGACGGCGGCCAACACGGCCATCGCCGCGGTCCAGTCCGACGTGGACGCCAACGAGACGGCGGCCAACACGGCGATTGCTGCCGTTCAAGCCGACGTGGATCAGAACGAGGCCGACGCCGACCTGGCCATCTCCTCGCTCACCGCGGGTGTGATCGCCAACGAAACGGCCAGCAACGCCGCTGACGCTACGCTGCAGACGAACATCAACACGGTCCAGTCCGACGTGGACGCCAATGAACTCGCCAGCGACGCGGCAGACGGCACGTTGCAGACGAACATCAACACGGTCCAGGCGGACGTGGACGCCAACGAGACGGCGGCCAACACGGCCATCGCCCTCGTCCAGAGCAACCTCGACGCCGAGATTGCCGCCACCAACACGAACGTGACCAACCTCCAGGTGCAGATCACCTCCAACGACGGTGACATCAGCACGAACGCGTCCAACATCGCGTCCAACCTGACGGCCATCCAGTCCAACGACGGTGACATCAGCACGAACGCGTCCAACATCGCGTCCAACCTGACGGCCATCCAGTCCAACGACGGCGACATCAGCACGAACGCGTCCAACATTGCGTCCAACTTGACGGCCATCCAGTCCAACGACGGCGACATCAGCGGCCTCCAAAGCGAGCTCGATGCCAGCCAGACGGGTGCCGGTCTCGGTGCCGACGGCAGCTACAGCGCCAATGCCGGAACGAACTACATCGCGTCCAGCAACAGCCTCGTCGACGCCGATGAGGATCTCGATGCCGCCATCAAGGCCCTTCAGGACGACGTGGATGCCAACGAATTGGCCAGCGACAACGCTGAGAGCGCTCTGCAGAGCGAGCTCGACGCCAGCCAGACGGGTGCCGGTCTCGGCGCCGACGGATCCTACTCCGCCAACGGCAGTGCCAACTACATCGCGTCCAGCACGAGCCTGACGGATGCCGACGATGATC
Organism: Flavobacteriales bacterium; assembly: GCA_002862785.1. Lineage (GTDB taxonomy): Bacteria > Bacteroidota > Bacteroidia > Flavobacteriales_D > Sanyastnellaceae > UBA8752. The sequence continues at coordinate 564 of PKDZ01000048.1, read as the reverse complement.
TTGATGCCGCCCTCAAGACGGAGGAGACGGCCCGCATCGGGGGCGACGTCCTGCTCAACCAGTTCATCACGAACAACACGGTGACCGGTGCGACGAACAGCGCCAGCATCACCACGTTGAACACGTCCGTCTCCACGAACACGGCTGACATCAGCACGTTGGAGTCCGACCTCGCCGACGAAATCGCTGCTACGAACAGCGATGTGAGCAGCCTGCAGAGTCAGATCGACAACCTTCCCACCAGCCCGGCCGCCATCGCTGCCGAGGTGGAGGCCAACGACTACTTCGATGACAACGGAGCTGGTGTCGTGACCGCTGAAGGAAGCGTGACCTCCTTGTTGGTCCCCGCTCTCTCCGTGACGGGCAGCACGACACTGGATGACGTGGACGTGAATGGTACGCTCGAGGTGAGCTCCATTTCTACGGCCGAGATCGAGACCAGTGGAGATGTCATCGCCGGAGACGATGTGATTGTCGGCGATGCCCTCTCCGTGACGGGTGCTTCCACCTTCACCGGTGCGGCCACCTTCAACGGCGGCATCACGGGAGACGTGACGGGAGACC
>PKDZ01000062.1 GCA_002862785.1 Flavobacteriales bacterium | reverse complement strand
TGGGTCAAGCTCGGCCCGCTCCTCGGCGGCGAAGAAGGAGACTCCACGATCTCCGAGGCCCTCTCGGTGTTCCGAGATGGTGCCGATGGCGTCGTCCGCCTCAAGGCCAACAACCGGGTCTACCACTCCCGCGGGGTGGAGTCCAAGGTGAGCTGGGATGGAGAGTGGTCCGGCTGGCGTCGGTTCGAGGCCTCCATCCGGCGCCATGGGGATGGGATGGACCGGTTCCAATGGGTCGACGATTGGACGATGGCCTCCGGACAGCTCATTGCACCCGACCTCGGCACACCGGGGACCGAGTCCAACCGCGTTGAATGGAGCCACGCCACCGCCGGCTACCTGCGCGGTCGCTGGGCCCGGAGTGGGTGGAGTCTGATTCCAGGAATTCGCATGGAGCACATCGTGGCGGGCCGCGACGACTACGGCACCGCCGACGTGGACCGCACGGGACTGAATCTTCAAAGCCGCCGGAACCTGACCTTGGCCTGGTTGCCCGGTGTGGGTTTCCAGAAGGATTTCGGTGCGGAATGGAGTGTGTTCGGAGGGGTCCACCGGGGATTTCTGCCCCCGGGGAGCTCGCAGGAGGTCCAGCCGGAATTCGCTTGGAACCAAGAGGCCGGCGTGCGCTGGATCCGTCCCCGGTTCGAGGCCACCGCCGTGGCCTTCACCCATGTTGGCCGCAACCTGCAAGGCTCTGATTTTGCCTCCAGCGGGGGTTCTGGCGAGGGGGAGGTCTACAATGGAGGCACTACCCGGGTGTCCGGCGTCGAAACCCTGCTGGATTGGACCAATGGAGCCAACCCCGACGAAGGCTCCCGCTGGGAGTTTGGCCTGACCTACACGTTCACGGATGGCCGTTTCACGTCCGCCTTCGACAGCGACTACGACGCCTGGGGCGAAGTAGAAGTGGGAGATCGTCTGCCTTACCTCGCCCGGCACCAGGGCACAGTGCGGATGGCCTGGGCCCGCGGCCCTTGGTCGGTGGAGGCCTCGGCCCGGAGCACGGAAGGCATGCGTACTGCAGCGGGTCAGGAACCCATGGACGCAATCTTCACTGTGGGCGGCAGCACCGTTCTCGATGCCACGGGCCGATGCCACCTCGGCAACGGATTCGCCCTTGAGTTGGGTGTGCGCAACCTGTTGGATGCGGTCTACGTGGCGTCAGCCCGCCCGGCTGGTCTCCGCCCGGGCCTGCCCCGCACGATCACGGGCGGGTTCAACCTGTCCTTCTGACCACGGTCAGGCCGGATTGAACCGGATCCAGTCCACTTCGAGCCCGAAGTCTCCCGCTTTGCCGTCGTACTTCATCATGCCGATGCGGAGGATGTCGTCCAGCGCGCCCCACGACCAGTGCTTGGGCAAGTCGCCTGTCATGGCGCTGCTCTTCTTGAGGTCGGAGAAGTCGAGGGTGACTTCGCTCCACTCTGACGCTACGGTGAAGTTGGCCTTCCAGTAGGGCATCCACCACTGTTCGTTGGTCTCCATGGTCAGGGTGAAGGTGTCGGGTGCTCCGGTGGTGGTTCGACAACGGAAGGTCAGGGAGCCAAAACCGGAGAGGTCCCGCAAACCCCAGGGTGAGCGAACGGAACTGAAGCCACCGTTGTTTTCCAGCGAGACCGTGCCTGCCCACGTCATGGTGTTGCGGGCATAGTCCACCACGCCGATGGAGCGGCCGCCCATGACGCCATCGTTCAGGGCACGCCAGCCATGGACGTCGCCTTTGCCGAAATCGAGGGTAAGCGGTTCGGTGGGCACATCGGACGGGGTCGAACAGGCCCCGGTGATCAGGGCAGCGCCGAGGAGGGAGCGAAGGAAGGCCATGTCGGGGGAACTGTTGGGCCGGGACCCGGGTTCACTTGCCGATGCAGAAGTGGCCGAAAATGTGGCCGAGGAGGTCATCCGGGGTGATGGCCCCGGTGATGCGGCCCAATTGCTCCAGAGCCTCCCGGTGGTCGACGGCCAACAGGTCGCCGCTGAGTCCGGCATCGAGGCCGTCGAGGGCGCGCTGAAGGGCCTCACGGGTGCGCTGCAGGGCCTCGCGGTGGCGAAGGTTGGTGACGAGGATCCGGTCGTCAGCCAGCGCACTCCGGTAGTCCCGGCCAAGGCGCTGTTCCAATTGCTCCAAACCCTGCCGCTCCTCAGCGCTGATGGCGAGGACATCCTCGGCCCCGGACGGCAGCCACCCTTCCGGCGCGGTCGCCAGATCCGTTTTGTTGATGAGCACGAGCACAACGCCCACGGGTTCGCCGACGGCTTCCGCAGCATCAGCCAGTTTGTTGGCCGCTTCTTGGACTTCGGCATCGGCGGCGGACCGGCCGGCCTCGTCCTGCACATCGCGCGCATCGATCAGGTAGAGCACGAACCGGGCCGAAGCGGCCTTGCCCCAAGCCCGGCGGATGCCCTCCGCCTCGATGTCATCCGCGGTGTCCCGCAGGCCGGCCGTGTCGATGAACCGGAAGCGGATGCCTTCCAAGGTCAGCGCCTCCTCGAGGGTGTCTCGGGTGGTGCCCGGCGTATCCGAAACGATGGCCCGGTCCTCCCGCAGGAGGGCGTTCAGGAGGGTCGACTTCCCGCGGTTGGGAGCACCAAGGATGGCCACGGGCACGCCCTCGGAAATGGCGCGGCCGGTCGAGAAGCCGAGCACGAGCTCATCGATGCGGGCGAGCAGTGTGGTGACGTGCCGGCGGTACCCCTCGCGGTCTGCAAATTCCACGTCCTCCTCGCCGAAGTCGAGCTCGAGCTCCATCAGGGCGGCATACTCGATGAGGGCGGCGCGAAAGGCGTTGATCTCCTCGCTGAATCCGCCCCCCAGCTGTTGCAAGGCGAGACGATGGGCCCCGGCGTGGTCCGCATCGATGAGGTCGCCAATGGCTTCGGCCTGGGCGAGGTCCCGTTTGCCATTCAGGAAAGCGCGCTGGGTGAACTCTCCTGGCAGGGCGGACCGGCATCCCGCGTCGATCAGACACTCCATGAGCCGTCGGACGATGAAGGGACTGCCGTGGATGTGGCATTCCACCACGTCTTCTCCTGTGAAGCTCTTCGGCCCGCGGAAGGGCAAGATGAGCGCCTCGTCAAGGGGGCGATCGCCGTCCATGAGGGCGCGCAGGGCGGCTCGACCCGGGGTGACCCCGGCGAGGGTGCCCTCACACAGGCCGTCCACCACGGTCCAGGCCGCGGGACCACTGACCCGGACCACGGCCACACCCCCACGTCCGGGAGGGGTGGACAGGGCGCAGATGGTCGTGCCGTCGAGAGGGTGCGCGGGCATGGGGGCAAATTAGCCCGAAGCCCTTCCCGAAGGTGCCCTGCGCCGCGTTACTTTTGCGCCGCACATCCGTGCGCAACGACACCACGAACCCCGATCCACCGTCCCCATGAGCGTTCTCGTCAACCAGGATTCCCGCATCATCGTCCAGGGCTTCACCGGCTCCGAGGGCACGTTCCACGCCAGCCAGATGATCGAGTACGGCACCAACGTCGTGGGCGGCGTGACCCCGGGAAAGGGCGGTCAGACCCACCTCGACAAGCCGGTCTTCAATACCGTGGAGGACGCCGTGAAGGAGGCGGGCGCTGACACCAGCATCCTGTTTGTGCCCCCAGCTTTTGCCGCGGACGCCATCTTGGAGGCGGCGGATGCTGGCATCAAGGTCATCATCTGCATCACCGAGGGCATCCCCGTGGCCGACATGGTCAAAGTCAAGGCCCACCTCGACACGCTGCCCGGATGCACGCTGGTCGGCCCGAACTGCCCGGGCGTCATGACGGCGGGCGAGGCCAAGGTGGGCATCATGCCCGGCTTCATCTTCAACCCCGGCCGCATCGGCATCGTGTCCAAGAGCGGCACGCTGACCTACGAGGCGGTGGACCAGATCACCAAGGCCGGTCTCGGTCAGAGCACGGCCATCGGGATCGGCGGTGACCCCATCATCGGCACCACCACGCTCGAAGCCGTTCAGCTGCTCATGGCGGACGACGACACCGACGGCATCATCATGATCGGCGAGATCGGCGGTGACCTCGAGGTCAAGGCCGCGCGCTGGATCGCCGAGAACGGCACCAAGCCGGTGGTCGGCTTCATCGCGGGCGTGACCGCGCCGAAGGGGCGTACCATGGGCCACGCCGGCGCCATCGTGAGCGGTGAGGAGGAAAGCGCTGAGGCCAAGAAGGCCGTCATGCGCGAGTGCGGCATCCATGTGGTGGACAGCCCGGCGCAGATCGGCGCCAAGATGGTCGAGGCCCTGGGCGTCAACGCCTGACCTTCGGCCGTCAAGGCTTGACGTGGTGCACGCCCACCTTCCACGGTTGGCTGAGCACAGTCACGAGCCGCGCGAGGTCGTCTGCATGGGCCACGAAGTCCAACTCCGATGTGTCGACCCACAGCACCCGGCTGCCGCGCGCGGCCTTGAAGTGCTTTTCGTAGGCGGTCTCAATCTTCCGCAAGTAGTCGATGTCGATGTCCTGCTCGTAGCTGCGGCCCCGGGCTTCGATTTGCGCGAGCTGACGCTCCTCACCCGGCCGCAGGTAGACAATGAGCTCCGGTTTGGCCATGCCCTCCGCCATGACCTCGTAGAGGTTGCGGAACAGGGCGTACTCGGTCTTGGGCAGGGTGATCTTGGCAAAGAGGTCGCTCTTGGCAAAGAGGTAATCGGACACGAGGGCGTCCCGAAACAGGGTGCGGGCGGACAGGGCGGCCTTGACCTGCTTGTATCGCTGGGCGAGGAAGCTCAGTTCCACAGGGAAGGCATAGCGCTCGGGGTCGAGGTAGAACTGCTCGAGAAACGGATTGTCGGCGAAGGGCTCGAGGAGCGGCTCGGTGCCCAACCGTTCAGCGAGCGCTGTGGCCAGTGTGCTCTTGCCGGCCCCGATGCCGCCTTCGATGGCGATGTGTCTGTAGGGAATGCTCATGCGGTCGGCCAGGATGCAATGTCGGGCACGTCGACCGGAAGCCCGCGCAGATGGTCGAGGACCGAACGGTCCGTCCCCGGTACGGGAGCATCCGGGACCAAATCGGCTAGGGGCTGAAGCACGAAACGGCGGCCGAGCATCCGGGGGTGGGGGACGAGCAGACCGGGCAGGTCCAGGGTGCGGTCGCCCCACAACACGATGTCCAAATCGATGGGACGGGAGCGGACGGCGCCGGCCACCCTCGTCCGGCCCATCTCGCGTTCGATGTCGAGCAGGGCCTGCATGGTGCCCTCCGGATTCTCCGCCCAGACGGGGTCCAATTCCACCTCGACCACGCGGTTCAAAAAGTCGGGTGTGCCATGTGCCATGCCCACGGCGGCGGTTTCATAGGTGGGGGAAACCCGGAGCACGCGGCCGAGACGGCTGAGTTCGTCGTCGGCCCGGTCGAGTTGGTCGATGCGGGTTCCGAGGTTGGATCCGGTAGCGATGTGGACAATCACGACGGCAAAGGTCGTGCGCGGAATCCGGGCAGCCGACCTGTGGAAATCATCCGGTCCTTTGCAAATCTTGGTACTTTGTTTTGCATAGTAACGGGTCAAGGAAATATGTTTGTCCTTCCATGACACAGGCAGCATCGAAATCCACAGCGCAGATGCGCAAGGGCGTCCTTGAGCTTTGCATCCTCCGCATCCTGCGGAAGGGAGAGGCCTACACCTCCGACATCGTGGATGCGCTCAAGGCGGTCGACCTGCTCGTGGTGGAGGGGACGATCTATCCCCTGTTGACCCGCATGAAAAATGCCGGCACGTTGACGTACCGCTGGGCGGAGAGTTCATCCGGCCCCCCGCGCAAGTACTATGATCTGACCCCCGAGGGCGAGGCCCTGCTGGCCGAACTCGAGTCGGCATGGGACCAGTTCGTGGCCTCGGTCAATTCCCTCGATTCCACCCCTTCAACTTCCCGAACATCATGATGGAGACCCGCAGCATATCCCTGGGCAACTTGCTTTTTCAAATGGAGCTTCCCGCCTTTGAGCGGCTGGGGGCCTACCTCGACGCCCTTCGTCTCGCCCTCCGTGGTTCGGACGGGGCCGACGACATCGTCAAGGAGGTCGAATACCGCATGGCGGAGCTCTTCCAGGACGCGTTGGCCGGTGCGTCCCGGGCTCTCCAGCTCGAGGATGTCGAACGAATCTGTGCCCAACTTGGGGATCCATCCGATTTCCAGGAGGCTCCGGACTCCGAGGATGCGGACCCAGGCCGCCGGCGTGCGGGCGACGAAGGCCAGCAGCGCGGACGCCGTCGTTGGTACCGCGATCCCGATGAGCGTGTGCTCGCGGGTGTGGCGTCGGGCATCGCTTACCGATTCGGGGTGGACCCCATCGTCATCCGGGCCCTGTTCATCGCCCTGTTCGTGTTCACGGGAACGGGCGTGCTCTTCTATCCCATCCTCGCCGCCATCATGCCTGTCGCGAAAACGGCGAGCGATCGCCTCGCCATGAAAGGCGACCCGGTCACGCTCGAGTCCATCATTTACAGCATGGAGTCCCAAATCCGGTCTCGCCGGAACGGACAGACCCAACGTCCGTGGGTCCAACGCTGGCGAAACTTCGTTTCCCAAACCCTCCCGGAAGCCCTGCAGGCCCTCGGCAAGGGTGTGCTCTGGACCCTGCTGGCCATCGCCATCCTCTCGGTGCTCGTCCTGGGGGCGTTCATCTTGTCCACGGCCGTCGGCTTCAACGGCCTCTTCTGACCGCATTCACACCATTCGACCCCCTCTTTTTTCTCACCTTTGACCCCGCGTCACGCGATCCACAACACCACCATGAATTTCGGAAAGCAATTCCTCGCCAGCCTGCTTGGCTCCACCGTCGCGCTCATCGCAGCCGGCACCATTCTCATCTTCATTTTTGTCGGCGCCCTCGTTGGCGGCCTGAGCTCGGCCTTCGCGGAGGCCGGGGAGGACATCGAATCCGACTTCGATTTCGGGGTGGACATCGAGGAGGGCTCCGTCCTCCATTTGACCTTCGACGCTCCCTTTGTGGAGCGCGGCATGGAGGTCCCGGCCTTCTCTTTTGGCTTCGGTGGGGTTGACACTGAATCCCAGACCGGCCTCAACCACTTTCTCGCTGACATGGAGCGTGCTGCGCAGGATGACCGCATCGAGGGCATCCTCATTCAGGCAGACATGGTGTCCGGCTATCCATCCATGCTGGGCGAAGTGCGCGATGCCCTCGTGGGCTTCAAGGAGTCGGGCAAATGGATCGTCGCATGGAGCGAGGTGTACACCCAAAGCGCCTACTGGCTCAGCACAGTCGCCGATGAGGTGTACCTGCATCCGGAGGGCGGCATTGACATGCGCGGCATGGGCATGGAAACGATGTTTTACAAGCGCATGCTGGAGGACGTGGGCATCGAAATGACCATTGTCCGCGGACCGGACAACAAGTACAAGAGCGCGGTGGAACCCTTCTTCCGGGAGAGTTTGTCTGAAGCCAACCGGGAGCAGAACATGGCCCTCCTTGAGGACTTCTGGGCCCGCATGGGCGGGGACATCGCCACGGCCCGCGACAAGAGCATGGCCGAGCTCGACGCGGACATCAATGGCCTGGCCATGCGCACGCCAGCCGACGCCTTTTCCCTGGGGTTCGTGGACGGACTGTTGTACGAGGACGAACTCCACGCCATGCTTCTCGAAAAGGGGGCATCCGAAGATGAGGACGAGGAGAGCCACGCCCAGTTCGTGAACCTGAAGCAATACCATAACCCCGACTTCTTCGAGGACTTCATCACGACCCTGCAGGAAGAGATGGAAGGAGGCAGCGACGAAGACGACGAAGATGAAAACGGAGACGAGGTCGAGGCCAATGCTGTGGCCGTGGTCTTCGCCGTCGGAGCCATTGAGAGCGGACAAGGTGACGATGCCACGATTGGTTCGGACCGCATTGCCGGTGCCCTCCGTGAAGCCCGCCTGGACCCGGAGGTCGGAGCCGTGGTGCTCCGTGTCAATTCTCCCGGGGGCAGTGCCCTCGCCAGCGATGTCATCTGGCGAGAGACTGTGCTGCTGAAGGAGGCGGGCAAGCCTGTCGTGGCGTCGATGAGCGATCTGGCCGCCAGCGGGGGATACTACATCAGCTGCGCCGCCGACCACATCCTCGCCCAGCCCAATACAATCACGGGCAGCATCGGCGTCTTTGGCGTTCTGCCATCCGCGGGCAAGCTGATGCGGGAGCGCATTGGATTGGATTTCGATGGCGTTAAACTCCACCAACACGCCGACGCCCTCAATGGTCACACACCTGTCCAGGGCGAGGCCCTCGCGGCCATCAACGAGAGTGTCATCAAGGTATATGACGCCTTCGTCGCCCGCGTGGCCGAAGGCCGAGGCATGACGGTTGAGGGCGTCAATGAGGTCGCCCGAGGCCGGGTTTGGACCGGACAGGATGCCATGGACATCGGCTTGGTCGACGGCATGGGCAACCTGCAGGATGCCGTGGCCCTCGCGGCGGATCTGGCCGGAATCAGCGGGCCCGAGCTGGTGGAATTGCCCGAAGCGGTGGACCCCTTCGAGCAGTTCATTGAGGACTTCGCTGGCGTGAGTGCAGCCACGGCTGTGGCGCAGGCTGCAGGGTTGGACGACGACCTGTTGGCGCCCTTGATGGAGGTCGAAGCATTGGTCAATGCCTCGCCACAGGATCGCATTCAGGCGCGCATGCCCTACACGATCCGGCTCTACTGATGGGAGAGGGGCACCGTGCCACCTCCATGGACGCGTTGGGGCGGCTGTCCCCGGAGGCTTTTGCGGCCGCCGGGAAGCTGCCCCTTCGCTTCGTGTTGGACAACCTGCGCAGCGGCCTCAATGTGGGCTCTGTCTTCCGCACGGCGGATGCCTTCCGCCTTGAGGGCATTGACCTCTGTGGCTACACCGCCCGCCCGCCGCACCGCGACATCCTCAAGACGGCCCTTGGGGCGACTGACCATGTCCCGTGGCGCGGCCATGTCGACGCGGTGGCGGCCATTCGCAGTCTCCAAAAAGAGGGGATAAAAGTCTTCGCCCTCGAGCAGGCCTCGGCGTCCACGGCGCTGGATCAGTGGTCTCCAGCTGCTGGTGTGCATTGGGCAGTGGTGCTGGGCAACGAGGTGCGCGGGTGCTCCGAGGACGTCCTCAACGCCGTCGATGGTGTGCTGGAGATTCCGCAGTTCGGGGTCAAGCACAGCCTCAACGTGTCCGTGGCGGCCGGCATGGTCTGCTGGCAGGCCTTTCGGTCGATGGGTGCGCCGGAAGGTTCCTGACTCCGCCGACTCATTTTCATTCTGCCCAAACATGAAAAAGCCCCGGTCCGCGTCAGCGGCCGGGGCTTTTTGAATGCAGCTTAGCGTGCGATCAGTCGAGGTCGCGGAACTCGAGGTCAGCGCTGGCCTTTCCGGACAGACCGGCATCCTTCTGGACAGCGAGGTCGCGGTGGCGCTTGGCCTCGGCGTCATTTCCGACGTGGGCGTAGCAGATGGCCATCACGTAGTGGGCCACAGCGCCGTCATCACCGGAATTGTCGAGGATGGTCTTGGCCCCGTTGGCGTCGCCGTTGAGGAGCTTGGCGAGGGCGGCGTTGACCGTGTTCTCTCCGCTGAAGTTGGAGATGGCCTGACTGTAGTTGCCCTCCTGGATGGCCAGGATGCCCTTGTTGTACTTGACGGCGTCACCGGCGCCGGAGGCACTTCCGAGGAAGCGCTTGGCGTCGGAGAGGTTGCCCTTCATGCGGGCCACGGCACCGAGGTTGTTGTTGATGACCGGGCTGTCCCCGCGCTCGTCGGCCGCCATGAAGCGGTCGGCGGCTTGGTTCAGCTTGCCCATGGCCATAAGGACCACGCCCTCATTGTTGGGGCCGCGCCAATCGTCGGCGTGGACGCGGCTGGCGGCCTGGTAGACCTTCAGTTGGTCGTCGTTGCTTTCGAACAGGGTGGCGGCGTAGAGGGCCTCCTCCACGGTCAGGATGTCCGGGTTGGACATGGCGAGATCCGTGAGCTCCTCATCGGTGTAGCCCTCGATGTCGTAGCGCAGGGTGACCATGGAGCGGCGCAGGGCGGGCAGGATCTCCTTCTCGATCTCCTTGTACGTCTTGGCGATGTTCTTGATCTCCTCCTCGCGGCGGTTCTTGTCGCTGTACATGGAGAGCACGCGCAGGATGAGGTCCTTGTCCTCGATCTCAGAGGCGCGCATGAGGGTCTGGAAGCCGTCCCAGTCCTCTCCCTTGGGGTTGTTGCCGTAGAAGCCGTCCTCCACCTCGATTTTCTCGCGGCGGAGCATGCGGGCGACGGCGGCATTGGCGCTCTCGGCCCGCTCCATGGCGAGATCCTCGTTGAGGGTAATCTCGCCTTCTGGGGAGGCGTAGGCGCTCACGCTGGTGCCCTTGAGCATCACGCTGTCGTGGTCGGCGGCAAAGCCGATGAACTCCTTCAGGGCGACGATGTCGTCATCCCGCAGTTCGGCGGAGCGGACGTTGGAGCGGTTGTAGGCGTAGTGGATCTCGGCCTCTTCGGTGTAGGAGACAATGCGCTGGAAGGCATCCCCACCGAGGACGAATCGGTCGTCGGAGCGAACCCAGTTCTGCGTGGTGATGACACCGTCTCCGAGCACGACGGGCTCGAAGTCCATGGACTTGCTGCCCATCACTCCGCTGATGCGGAGTTCGAGGCGCGCACCATCCTCCATGCCCTCCTGGTAGGGCACCTTGGCCGTGTAGTCGAAGGACTTGGCGGTCTTGGACGGCACCACGGTGTAGTTGCCGGCGGCGTCTTCGCCCTGGAAGCCTTGCATCTCGAAGGCGGCTTCTCCGCCGTCCCACACGAGGACCGGAGTGGCTTCGATGATGGCCTTCTTGGCGAAGTACTTGGCCGGGAAGGTGCCGGAGAGGTTCAATTGAACCTCATCGCCGCGGAGGACGAGGGGTTCAGGGTCCATTTGGAGGTTGAGCTCCTCGATGGCCTTCTCCATTTTTCCGAGTCCGCCACAACCGGGCAGAGTGAGCAGGAGGGCGAAGGCGGGGAGCAGAATCGCCAGGGGCTGGCGGAAGATGTACTGCATGTCGATGAATCGGATTCGGGGCGAATTTAATGCGTCGGGAGACGCCAATCAGGCTTGGACGACCCCCATTGCGGAGAACTTTCGAATACGGGCGTCAATGCGCTTGTCCGGATTTTGGACCCGGAGCTTTCGCAGGTGCTTGAGAATGTCGGTCTTCACCGCGGCAAATGCGGCTTCCCGGTCGTTGTGGGCACCGCCCAGCGGCTCGGGAATGATGCCGTCGATGAGTTTTTGGCCCAGCATGTCATCGGCTGTCAGCTTGAGGGCCTCGGCCGCTTCGACCTTGTGGTCCCAGGACCGCCAGAGGATGCTGGAGCAGGATTCGGGAGAGATGACGGAATACCACGTGTGCTCCATCATGAGCACGCGGTCGCCGATGCCGATGCCGAGCGCACCACCGCTGGCCCCCTCGCCGATGATCACGCAGATGACCGGCACGCGGAGCTGCATCATCTCCATGATGTTCCGGGCGATGGCCTCACCCTGTCCGCGCTCCTCGGCCTCCAGTCCGGGGTAGGCGCCCGGGGTGTCGATGAGGCAGACCACCGGGCGATTGAACTTCTCGGCGAGCTTCATCAGGCGGAGCGCCTTCCGGTAGCCTTCCGGATTGGCCATGCCGAAGTTGCGGTACTGGCGGAGCTTGGTGTTGGCGCCCTTTTGCTGGCCGACGAACATGACGGGCAGGTCGTCGATCATGCCGAGTCCGCCTACCATGGCCTTGTCGTCCTTGCAGTTGCGGTCCCCGTGGAGTTCCATGAACCGGCCGTCCGTCAGGGCCTCGATGTGGTCGAGGGTGTAGGGGCGGTCCGGGTGGCGGGAGACCTGCACGCGCTGCCAGGGGCTGAGGTTGGAGTAGATCTCCTGGCTCACCTCGGCAATCTTCTTCTCCAGGTCGGCCACGGTACTCTGCATGTCGACCTGACCTTGGCCGTCGATATCCTGTGCCTGCTCCATCTGCTCCCTGAGCAGCCGGATGGGCTCTTCGAAATCGAGGTAGTTCATGGGCATTCCGTTTCGGGATGTCAGACGAACCGCAAACCTACAGCGGCACCGCGGGGTTTCCGCCGCCATGCCCTGCAGATTCTCAACCTCGGGCCTTGAGTTCCTCGACCATGGCCCGCACGGCCCGACCGCGATGGCTGATGGCGTTCTTGTCGGCTGCGTCCATTTCGGCAAACGTGACCGTTCCGCCTTCGGGGACGAAGACCGGGTCGTAACCGAAGCCCTCGGCCCCGCTGCGCTTCACCGCGATGTGCCCTTCACAGACCCCTTCGAAGGTTTGGGTGCCCTCCGGGGTGGTCAGGGCGATGACGGTCCGGAATCGGGCCGTGCGGTTCGCCTCCCTGTCCAGGGCGTCGAGCAGCTTGGCCATGTTGGCGTCGGCATTCTTGGCGTTACCGGCATAGCGTGCCGTGTGAACCCCGGGCGCCCCATCCAGCGCGGTCACCTCGAGTCCCGTGTCGTCGGCGAAGCAATGGGCGCCGTAGTGTTCGAGCACGTATTCCGCCTTCTGGATGGCGTTGCCCGGAATCGTCGGGGCGGTCTCCGGGATGTCCTCCGTGCAGCCGATGGCGTCGAGTCCGACGATGTCGTAGTGGTCGGAGAGCATCTGGGCGATTTCCCGCACCTTTCCGGGATTGCGGGTGGCGAAGACGAGTTGAGGCTTGGACATGGGGCGAAGTTCGGAAGGATCAACGGCGCCGGACTTTGCCGGTGGCGGTTTCCTCGAACCGCTCTCGCCATTCCACGGCCCTCGGCCGGTCCGGGTACGGATGGCCCTCGGCCAGCCGCTCCAGAAGGGTCAGTCCCAGGGCAGAATCCTCCTCACCTTCGACGACGAGGGTGACCTGCTGGCCGGTGACCGCGTGGGGGCGTCCGGCCAGATGCCATCGGCGTGCGCCCACTAGGGAAAGGACCAAGGGGGCGAGGCGGCGTTCGAGGTCAGCCGGATGGACCTTCAGCCCGCCGGTGTTGATCACGTCGTCGAGGCGGCCGAGCCAACGGAATCCCGGCAGGCCAGAGGTGGCCTCCGTCCCGGGCTCCACGGCGTCGCGGGTGTGGAGCGCGTGGACGCCCCGTTCAGGGGCCTCCAAGACGAGTCCGCCGTCCGGCCCCACGGTCCACTTGATCCCGGGCAGGGCGTGGTACAGTGCCGTGCCCAACCGGCGGGTGGCGACATGGGTCAGGGTCTCCGTCATGCCAAATCCGTGGTGGAGTTCGCACCCCAAGGCTTTTCCGGCTTCCAACAACCGGTCCTCCAGGCCGGAAGACACCGGTCCTCCGCCGAGGAGCAGGGTGCGGAAGACGCCGAGGCCTCCGTTCTGAGCGAGGGCTTCGGCCTGTTGGGGGGTGGCTACGGCAAAGTCGAACCGGTCGCCGTCGGGACGCTCCGGGACCACAGGACGGGCGGTCGGTCGACTCTGTGTCAGCTGCCATCCGAGGATGCGGGCGCGCCACCACATCATGCGTCCGCCGATTCCGGCCGCAGGGAGCGCTGACCATGCTCTGATGGGGCGGTCGGAGCCGTCCAATCCGAAATGCGCAGCCGTGGCCTGCGCCGAGGCGATGACGGCCTCAAGGTCAAAGTCGATGGCCTTCGGTTCTCCGGTGCTGCCCGATGTGTGCGCTCGGGCTCGGCCTTGCGTCCAATCGGCATCGGCGTCCAGGAAGGGCTGCACCCATTCGGGGGCGTTGTCGGTTGGTCCGGGAAACTGCCAGAAGTCGGTCATCCGAGGAGGTCGCTGAGGTCCCACGTTCGGAGCGTGCCATTGGCTTGGGCTTCCGGCTGGTCCAGGCGCAACGTGCCCCCGGCCACCACCAGTGGAGAGGGAAGGTTGTTGGTGAATAGGCTGCCAGTCCCCAGGCCCTGCGGCATGGGGTTGGCCTCCTCGGCGATCGCATCGGCCGCCCATTGTGCGATGGCATTGAGTCCGATGTTGCTCTCCAAGGCGCTGGTCGCCCACCAGCCCGCTTCCACTTCGGCAGCAAGGTCGATCCAGTGGTTGGCCTCGACCAAACCGCCGATCAGGCTGGGCTTCAGGATGATGTAATGCGGCTTGACGATGTGGAGCAGGTTGCGGCGCAGGTCCGTGTCGTGGACGCCGATGAGCTCCTCGTCCAGCGCAATCGGGATGTCGGAGCCGATGCACACGGCCTGCATCTTTTTCCACTGTCCGGGCCGGATCGGCTGCTCCATGCTGTGAATGTCGAAGCGGGCGAGCCGCTCGAGTTTGCCCAATGTGATGGAGAGGTCTTCGTCGTCGAGGCCGCCGTTGGCATCGAGCCGCAGGGTGATCTCCCCGGCCGGGGCCATGGCCCGAATGGCGGACAGACATTCCAGTTCCCGTTCGAAATCAAGTGCGCCCACTTTCATTTTGAGGGTGTCGAAGCCTCGTTCGAGCAGGGATTCGGCCTGCGCCACCATGTCGGCGACGTCCCCCATCCAGATGAGGCCATTGATGGGCACGGGGCGGCCCTCGGTGAAGGGGCCGGGAAACAGCGTGCGGTCCCCTTCGCTGAGCAGGTCGATCAGCGCGGTCTCCGCCGCGAACCGGACGGCCGGATACTGCAGACTCATGGACTTGGGGTCCAGCGCCCCGGAGGCTGCGAGTTTCTTGAGCTCGAGCCGCGCCCTCATTTCGCTCTCTGGGGAGAGTCCAGGAATCAAGCTGCATTCTCCGATGCCGATGCGCCCGTCCTCCTCCAGATCCCGAGCGATGACATAGAAGCTAGGCTTGTCGGTCATCACACCGCGCGACGTGCCGGCGGGGGTCTTGAATTGGAGGGCACGCTCCACGATGCGGATGTCGAGACCGGTCATGTTGTGGCGCTGAGGAAGAGGAACAGGGAAATGGCGAAGGTGCTCAACGCCATCTTTTTCAACTCGCCATCCAGCTCGGAAGGGTCTTCCGTCCGGAAGACAAAGGCCAGGTGGCGGGCATGGACCAGGCCGAACAGTCCGTACCACAGTTGGCCCCGCCAGGGTCCTGCGGCATCGAGCTGCCAGAAGGCGAGCAGGGCCGTCCACGCTCCAATGAGGAGGGCCGCATGATAGAGTTTGCCAGCGCGAAAGCCCATGCGAACGACGAGTGTGTGCTTGCCCGTGGCCGCGTCCGAGAGGTGGTCGCGAAGGTTGTTGAGGTTGAGCACGCCGACGCTGAGCAGGCCAATGGTGGTGGCCGGAAGGAGCCACAGGGGGTCGAAGTCGCCGGTGATCAAGGCGGCCGTTCCGGCCACGCCCGCCAAACCGAAAAAGACCAGCACGCTGATGTCCCCAAGGCCACTGTAGCCGTAAGGCCGCTTGCCCGCCGTGTAGGCATGGGCAGCGGCAATGGACGCGAGGCCGGCGCCGACCCACTTGAGCAAGGCGGGCCAGTCATCGCCTACGGCGCGGAGCACCGTGGCCACGCCCGTGACGAAGGCCAGTCCGGCCGTGATGATCACGGCTCGTTTCATTTGGGTGGCCGTGATGCGGCCCGAGGCGACGGCGCGGTCGGCCCGTTCATTGCCTTCGGCGCGGTCAGCCCCGTTCTCAAAATCGCCCAGGTCGTTGGCGAAGTTGGCCAGGACCTGCAGCAGGAACACGGTCGCCAGACAGCCGGTGAACAGCGGGATAAACCGCGCAAAGCCCACGTCGCCTGTGGCACCGGCCAAGGCACCTCCGGTCAGCACGCAGGCGCTGGCGAGGGGCAGGGTCCGCAGGCGGGCAGCCTGTAGAAAGTCGCGGACCATCCTGGTGTCAGGGGAACTTGGGGTACTGCTGGAAGTCGGGGTCGCGCTTCTCGAGGAAGGCATTCTTGCCCTCTTGCGCTTCCTCCATCAGGTAGTACATCAGGGTGGCGTCCCCGGCGAATTCCATCATGCCGGCTTGGCCGTCGAGCTCGGCGTTGAGGGCCCGCTTGATCATCCGGATGGCGAGTGGCGACCGCTTCATGATGGTCTGGCACCACTTCACGTACGTGTCCTCGAGCTTCTCGAGCGGCACGACCGTATTGACCATGCCCATGGCCTCGGCTTCCTTGGCGGAGTACTGTTCGCAGAGGAACCAGATTTCCCGGGCCTTCTTCTGGCCCACATGCCGGGCGAGGTAGCTCGATCCGAAGCCGGCGTCGAAACTGCCCACCTTGGGTCCGGTCTGGCCGAAGATGGCGTTCTCCGAAGCAATCGTCAGGTCGCAGACCACGTGCAGCACATGGCCCCCTCCAATGGCGTAGCCGTTGACGGCCGCAATGACCGGTTTGGGCAGGGAGCGCATCTTGCGGTGCAGGTCCAGCACATTGAGCCGCGGCACGCCGTCGCCACCAATGTAGCCGCCGACGCCCTTGACGTTTTGGTCACCGCCGCTGCAGAAGGCCTTGTCTCCGGCCCCGGTCAGGACCACCACGCCGATGTCTTGGCGCTCCCGGCAGATCTCCATCGCGTCGAGCATCTCCATGTTGGTCTCGGGCCGAAAGGCGTTGTACACCTCCTGACGGTCGATCGTGATGCGGGCGATGCCCTCAAAGAATTCGAAGTGGATGTCCTCGTAGGCCTTGATGACCTCCCAATTGCGCGTGTTGCTCATGATGTGGGTGCTGGTGGAATGACAATGCTCGGGGCATCGCGGTTCACGGTGCCGGCGGGCATTTCACCAACGGGGCGCAAATCTACACGCTGACCGCCGCCATGTAGGCCTTGTAGGCTTCGGCACTCACCTCGGGGGGTGTGGCAATCTCGAGCACGCGCGGGGCCTCGGATGGTGACCACCAATCCGCCAAGGCTAGGCCCAGGCCCTTCGCGTCGGTGACACGCTCGTGTTCGAGTCCATGGAGGTCGCACAGGCTCCTCAATTCGAGGCCATGGCGCATTTCGAAGTGGCTTTCGAGCAGGCCGGTGCGGTCGGGTCCGTCCAGCCAACGGAACACACCACCACCGCCATTGTGAAGGACGGCGACCCGAAGGTCCGCCGGAAGCGGATGGACATGGAAGGCGTTGGCGTCGTAGAGGAAGCCGAGGTCTCCGCTGATGAGCGTCGTCTTGCGGCCGGCAAGGGCTGACCCTACAGCTGTCGAGGAGCAGCCGTCGATTCCGGCCACGCCCCGGTTGGACCAGGGCGTTGGGCGGTTGGGGTGGTGGAAGAGTTGGGCGTACCGGACCGGCGTCGAATTCGCCAGGTGCAGGTCCCAATCCATCGGCATCGCATCGTGCAACAGGGCGTGGGCCGAGAGATCGCACCAGGGGGCCGCCTCGAGAGCGGGCGCGTGAGCGGCTCGAGCCTTGGATTCAAGGTGACGCCATCGCCACTGCCACGCCTTCACGTCGTCGGAGGGGGCATGGCCGTTCATCAATCCGGCCAGGGCGTCGAGTGCGGGGGACACAGGCAAACCGAGACCGACGGGGGCCGAGCCAAAGGCATGGGGAAAGCGGTGGCCGGGGTCGATGTGGAGGTGGTCCACGTCGGCCGCACGCAGGGTGTGGCGCAGGGATTTGCTCAGCAGGGGCGCTCCGAATCCGACGACGAGGTCGGGCTTCATGTCCCTCCACGGAATGCCGGACGCCTGCCAGCGGCGCATCCACCGGTCTGTGGCCACGACGGAGCGGCCGTCGATGCCGAGTCCGCTGGTTGAATCCCCGGCGATGGCCCCAATGCGTTGCCATTCCGCCACGGCGGTGGTGGGCAGGACGGTCGGTTGGGTCCCGCCCAGCAGCAGGATCCGTTCCTGTCCTTCGAGGGCGGCTTCGAACCGTTGTCGGGCGGCCTCGGACAACGGAGGGGCGGACGAAGGCTTCGCCGCAGGGGACGGCGTAGGTGCTGTGTTCACCGGGGCTGTGTCCACCTCGGGGTACAACGGCTCGTCAAAGGGACAATTGATGTGAACGGGACCCGCCTCCAAGGCTTGGGCGATGCCTTCGAGCATCGCGTGGTCCCCTCCGTCCGACCATTGGAAGGAAGCCCGAACGTGACGGTCGTGCAGGCCGTCCTGTTCGAGGGTCTGGCTTTCCCAGTGATCCGCCGCGCCTTGGGGTCGGTCGGCGGTGAGGCTCAGGAGGGGCAGTCCCACTTGGTGGGCTTCCGCGAGGGCGGGACCGTGATTGAGGGCGGCGGTTCCACTCGTACAACAGACCGCCACCGGCCGTTCAAGGGCCAGGGCCATGCCGAGGGCGTGGTGGGCAGCGGCGCGTTCGTCGAGGGCGACGATGGGGGGGAGCCCCGCCTCACGGATGGCCTGCATGAGCGGGGCGTTCCTGGATCCAGGACTGACCACCACCCCGGCGAGACCGCGGTCCACGAGACCGGAGATGAGCCGGCGAGCGGCCCGGAGGGCGGGACCGGCGTCGCTCATTCAGACCAATGGGCGATGGGGTCGATCAGGGATCGGAGCTTGTTTCGGGTCTCCATCCACTCGGCAGCCGGATCCGAGGCGGCCGTGATGCCTCCGCCGGCAAAGGCGGTGATGATGTCGTTCTCGAGGCGGGCGCAACGCAGATTGACGAAGTATTGGACGCGGTCGTTCTCTTCGAGGCCCACCCAGCCCGTGTAGTATGCGCGGTCGTGCCCCTCATGTCGGGAAATGAAGTCCAAAGCGGCATCCCGGGGCGTGCCGCCTACGGCAGGAGTCGGGTGCAGGGCCGCCATCACTTCCTCCACGCCGCACTGGGTGGAGAACTCGACGAGGGTTCGGAGGTGTTCGAGGGGGCCATATTGGACGGTTTCGCGCTGTCCGAGTCGGATGTCAGAGCAGTGCACCGATTCGAGGGCGTGGACCACAGCATCCGTGACGAGCTGTTGCTCATGGCGCTCTTTTTCCGTCCACGGTGTGGGGGGCACGCCGTGGCCGGCCATCCGCGTCCCCGCGAGGCAGGCGGTCCGAAAATGGGGCCGGACACCTTCCACAAGGGGCTCGGGAGACGAGCCGAACCAGGTGCCGATCTCGTCGTGATGAAGGAGCCAATTGAAGCAGTTCGGGTGAGCCGCGGCAAGCTGGCGGACAATGGCGTCGAACTCGAGGCCGTCCACGCGCAAGCTTAGGCGGCTGGACAGGACCACCTTCTCCAGCCGGCTGTTTTCGATCGTCTCCAAGGCCAGGGCAATGCGGTCGAGGTGGTCCTGACGCGCGGTGCCTTCCACGGTTGTGGCCTCCCTTCGCATTCCCGGCTGGTCCGAAGTCTCCCAGTGGGCGAGGTTTTCGAGCCATCCCTCGACGACCAGATCCAAATGCTGTGCAGCGCCTTCCCAGGGGTGCATCCGGAACCGCACCGGTCCCTCCGCGCTGGGCACGAGGCGTTCGAGCACGGCCGAACCCGGGCGGTGGAACAGGACCAGCGGTCCCTCGGTCATGGCTTGTGAGATGTGGCTCATGACGCCGGTTTTTGGGGTTGGGGGACCAGCATCACCGTCAACCTGCTCGTGCAAACTGCTCGTCCCTGCTCATCCTCGATGTCGATGTGCCAGACGTGGAGGCGCCCTCCTTCGTGATGGAGCCGAGCCGTGCCGGTGACCCAGCCGGATCGCACGCCCCGCAAGTGGTTGGCATTCACCTCGATGCCCACGGCACCCTTTCCTTTCGGCGCCGCGATAAAGTGGCTGCCGACGGAACCGAGGGTCTCAGCGAGCACGACACTGGCTCCACCATGGAGAAGGCCGTAGGGCTGATGGGTCCGGGCATCCACAGGAAGCCGGCCGACCACCCTGCCATGCTCGACCTCCAGCACCTCAAGGCCCAGGGCCTCGCTGATGGTATCGGCCCCCAAGGCGCGCAGTTCGTCACGGCTGATGCCGCTGGAAAGGGAGGAGTCCTCCTTCATCTCGACAAATTTAACCGGTGAAGGCCCCCACTGTTTCGCCCGGTCCACGAAGGAATGCGAACGATTCCCACGGGGGAGACGAATTTTTTTTCGTTTTCAAGGCAACGATTGGAATCGTGTCCGTCATACACATGGATGCAGCTTCATGGCTGTATCGGTTTCAATATCCTTGCAGGTTTCGGAGGGGGCAGAAATGCCCCCTTCATTCTTTTGAGCCCAGCGCCACATGCAGGAGCTGTTTGGTTTCAAAGAATTCGTCCTGCAACAGCGGGGACAGGGACCAGGAGGTGATCGGTTCCCGGACTGGCGCCAGTTCCCCTGAGAGGTCACCCCCCTTCAGATAGAAGACTCCATTCTGGACACCGTGCCGATGATCGGCATGAACGAGGGGGCGCACCCAATCGAGAAAGGCCGGCATCCGGGTCACGGCCCGGCTGACGACAAAGTCGAAGGGCGGTCGATCGGTCAGGCTTTCTGCCCGTCCCCAGACGCCGGTCGCGTTGTCCAGTCCGAGATCGGCGATGACGGCATCCACCACCTTGATTTTCTTGCCGATGGAGTCGCAGAGGGTCCACTCGGCCTCCGGGTAGAGAATGGCCAGGGGGATTCCGGGGAAGCCCCCACCGGTGCCCACGTCAAGAAGGCGTGTGCCGGGATCAGGCCGAAGCACGCGGGCCATGGCCAAGCTGTGCAGCACATGTCGAACAAAGAATTGGTCGATGTCCTTGCGCGAAATGACGTTGATGCGGGCGTTCCACTCTCGGTACAAGGGTCCGAGTCTCGCGAGTTGATCGCGCCGTTGCTCGTCGACGGGAGGAAGGGGGGAGCCGAAATCGGGGAACTCCTCGGACAACGCCTCGAGCGCGGTGTCCACGGCCCGTCGGTCCTGCTGGGTGGGGGCCAGGGTCAAAAGTGCTCGCGGTCGATTTCGAGGACACCGGCGAGGATGTCGCGGGCGCGGAACAACTGGGCCTTGACGGTGCCGAGGGGCAGGTTGAGCTCCTTGGAAATTTCGTCGTAGCTGTATTCTTCGAAGTACCGCAGTTCCACCAATCGACGGTAGCGCGGCTTCAGTTGGGCCACCACTTCGCGCATGCGGTTGACCCGCTGTTGCTTCTCGAGGGTCTGGCCGGGATCGAGTCCGTCATCGGCCACCTGAATTTCCATGGTGTCCCCCTCCGCATCGGTGAAGCCCTTGTCGAGACTCAAGGCCTTGATGCGCTTCTTCCGGATGAAGTCGATGGCCCCGTTGGAGGCAATCTTGAACAGCCAAGTGGAAAAGGCGAACTGCGGACTGTACTGCTTGAGCCGGCGGAAGGCCTTGCCGAAGGTCTCAATCATCAGGTCCTCGGCGTCGTCGCCATCGTGGACCATTTTGAGGAGCATGTAGTAAATGGGCTCCCGGTACCGCTCCATCAGTTCGGCGAAAGCCCCCTGATCGTGGGAGTCCAATGCCCGGCGGATCAGGCCATAGTCGTACTTGGCCTTGTCGGAGAGGTGGTCGATCACGACCGGTTTGTCGGTGCCCGCTGCGTCCATGTTGGCGATGAGGTGAAGGTTGACAGGGTGGCCAGACCGAGCAGTGCCCACCGCAATGGACCGAGCCCGAAGGCGCGGAGGGCGGTGGAACCGGGGTGGTCGAGGTCCCTGGCGAACGAGGACAAGGTAGCGGAGCGCACCGTCAATGCAAGCCCAGCGGCCCCAAGCGGTATCCAACTCCCGATGTGGACAAGGCCGGCGGCTCCGGCCACCGCCATGGCGGCCACGAGCGGGTCCAGCAGGGCGTCGGTGGCGAGGGTCCACCTCGGACGGCGGCCATAGTGCGGGGCGGTGGTGAGGTGCCGCGTCTTGCGACGGAAGGCATCGACGGAGGAGGTGGCGGGCTGCGTGGGACAAACGGCACCAGCCTCCGAGGCCACCACCGGCCAGCACGCGAGCCCCATGGCCGAGGCGTCCTGGACGAAGAGGTCGTCGTCGCCACTGGCGAGGTCCAGGTGGCGGTCGAAGCCGCCAATGCGCTCCCAGTCGGATTTCCGGTAGGCCAAGTTCCGGCCGACCCCCATGTAAGGCGCACCCGCAGCCGCGAGGCTGCCGTATTGCCATGCGACGCGGAGGGCGTCAAACTGGGGCCACGCCGGGCCGCCGTCGGGAAGGCTGAAGCCGAGCAGGACGTGGGGCGGGGCGTCGGGTCTGCCGAGGCGGGACACCATGGAATGGGCCCAGTCCGGCCCGGGAAGGCAGTCGGCGTCGGTGAGGATGAGCCGGTCATGCCGGGCGGCGGCGATGCCCGCTCCCAATGCCTCCTTTTTGCCGGGCCTCTGCTTGGCGTGGTGCACCACGGTCAGCCCGTCACCCTCCTGCTGGAGGCGGTCCTGAAGCCAGTCGGCTGTGCCGTCGGTGGAGCCGTCGTCGACCACAATCCACTGCGCCTCCCAACCGTCCGGAAAGCGCTGCCCTCGCCACTTCGGCCAGATGCGCCGCAGGGCCTCGAGGTCATTGTGGACGCACAGGATCAGGGAGGCCGCCCGGTCATCGGCCGGGGGCAGGGTACTCTCCGGTCGAGGCCGACGGCGCCAGGCCGCATGCAGACCCAAGTCCCACCCCATTCGGAAAAGGGCCGGGAGGCTGGCGGTCAGGGCGGGAATCCAGTCCGAGGGGGACGTCACTGGGAGTAAACGTACTCCAGCGGGGCGTTCCAGCCACCGAGGAGGAGCACGATGCGGCCCTGGGAGGGATCGCGGAACGGCCGAAGATCGAACGCCTTGTCCTGCGTGATCAAGGCCCTTCCGGGGTCGCCGTTTCCCTGATGCTCCAAGGTGAGCGGTTGCTGGCGGGGCAGGGATTTGGTCGCCGCACCACTGGACACCAGCCGGAAGGCGTGGTCGCGGAAGCCTCCGCCGTATTGGACCGTGACCCGGAGGGAGTCGCCGTCGACCAACGCGGTCTGGACGGAGAACGGACTGTCCCACGATGGGGAAACCGTGTCGCGCGAGCCGGAGCAGGCTGTGAGGACCAGGACCGGGAGCAGGACAAGAAGGCGCATCATGGACTTCAGTGCAATAACAACCGTTCCACGTGCACGCCGGCTTCGGTTTCCACCCTCAGCATCACCCAGCCCCGGGGCCAGTGCGCGGTGTCGAGGGCCCCTCCTGCGGACAGGACGATGGCCTCGGCGACGGGGCGCCCCAGCAGGTCGACCGGGGTCACGCGGCTTCCGCTCGGAACGCCCTGCAGGACCACGCGGTCGGTGGCCGGGTTCGGGACCACTTTGAATCCGCTGCTGGGCAAGTCTTCCACGGACATTTCCTGGGTGCAGAATTGCTCCAGATCGGAGTCCGTGAACTCGCCGCCGGAGTAGATGACGTCGCCCTGCGGATCGTAGACGGTGAAACTGCCTTCGCCGTAGTCGCAGCACATGCCGTCGCCGTAGCTGTCGTCGACCTGGAGGATGTAGCACCCTTCCTCGAGGCAGAGCGGGATGGTGATGACGGTGCCATCGAGGTCATCCTCATAAGGACCGCCGGAATAGACCACGTTGCCGAGGCGCCGGATTTCCCAAGTCGTTTCGCTTCCGTAGTCGTCCAGAACCAACTCGAAGGTGAAGTTGAAGGTGTCCTCCACAAAAGCGGTGAACTCCACGACGGCGGCGTCATTAAAGCCGTTCTCGTCCTGCGTTCCATTGATGGAGAGCACGACGATCTCCACTTCCGTGTTGCCGTCCTCGGCTTCGATGGGCGGAAGGGCAAACGTGGTGTTGTCGTACTGGTCGAGGTTGCCGGTCCAGTTCACCGTCTGCTGCGGGCCACCATTCACTGTGTAGCCAAGGGTCGCCGACGTGATGGGGTCCGTCCCGAAGTTGTTGAGGGTCAGTTCAATGACGACTTCTCCGCCGCCACACAGAACCCCGTCCGGTGCCTCGGCGATGCCGATGCCCATGTCGAGGGCGAACGAAGTGACGCAGCCTTCGCTCGGATACCCGTCGAGGACCTCGATGCCCAATCCGAGCGGATCGAGGTGCTCGGTGATGCCGTTGTTGAAGCTGACGCCCATGCGGCCATAGTAGTCGAACTGGCCGTTGTTTTGGTTGCCGCTGCACGCGGCCGCCCCACCGTAGAGTTGGCCGATGATGCGGTGGTTCTGGTCGAAGAGCGGGGAACCGGAGGAGCCCCCTTCGGTCACACCATCCTCCCACGCATCGATCCACCAAACGGCGGCACCAGCGGCATTGTCGTGGTCCGGGGCGTCCTCCTCGAAGCAGATTTTCTTCAGGTCCCCACTGGGGTGGTGAATGCCCGTGGCGTTTTGCACGGTCTCCTCATCCGTGCCATCCCAGCCGGCATAGAAGACATCGTAGCTGGCAGGCGGGGTCTCGTCGAGGAGCAGGAGGCCGAAGTCCGAGGCGCCGCTGCTGACGAGGAGTTCAGCGCCACTGACGGTCTGGTTCGTCGGTCCCGTATTGCCGGTGCAGCCCTCCGTCTCGTGGTTGAACACGAAGACCCAGTTGCCCACGTTGCCGAGGCAGTGGTTGGCCGTGAGGAAGAGGGGGGTGCCGTCTTGGGCGGTGTTGTTGACCATGGCCCCGGAGCAGATGGCAAACGCCCCCTGCAGGATCAGGGCGACGGAGCGCTTCTCGCACTGCCAGGTGGCGCCTTCCGGACAATTCACGTTGATGTTGCAATCGCCGCTGTTGCCGTACGGTCCGCGTTGCTCACCGAGCGCCTCGGCCATCAGGGCCGCCTTGCCAGCGATGTCCCGGTAAGCGTGCACGACCTGATCGATGCGAAGGGCCAAGGCATCCTCCTCGCCGGCGGGCACGTGAACTTCGACGACCACGGCGTCCCCGGCCACGAGGCCCGTGGCGAGGCCGCCCCAGTCCTTCATGTTGCGGTGGTCGAATCCCCCGATGTACTCAATGCGGTCCGCACTCCAAACAAACAGGCTCGCTCCCTTGGGCAGGTCGAATTCCGAGAACCGCAGGCTCATTGCGAGCGCGCCGGGCGCTTGAATTTGGGTCCGCCAGACCCGGGTGTCTTCGATGTTCAGCCAGACGCCGTCGGCCAGGCTGAGGTCCACCTCGAATTCCTCTCCGAACCGCCATGGGGCATTCTTGACCAAGTCCGTCACGGCATCCCCCGCACGGAGGGTCTCCAAGTCAATGCCGGGCATGCGATGCACGGGCCACGCGGGGTTGTCCATGTTGGTTCCGGGGGTGTTCCAGAAGGGCGCACCGCCGCCATGCGGCACCTGGGCGAGGAGGGTGAGCGGGAACAGGAAGAGGGCCGTCAGGCCCGAGGCGCAAAGGCTTCGCAGGGTCATGGGGTTCGGGTTCAATGCAGG
>PKDZ01000060.1 GCA_002862785.1 Flavobacteriales bacterium | reverse complement strand
CCAACATCAACTTCCTCCGCACCGCGATCAACAGCATCCGCGAGCAGCGCGAGGAGACCCCCCTCTCCGGCAAGGACTTCCTGGCCAAGGTCAAGGAATGCGCCCAACTTGTGGAATTAGACGGCAAACTCCGCGACCGTTCCGTCAACGAGGGCTTCAGCGGCGGTGAGAAAAAGCGCAACGAGATCTTCCAGATGGCCATGCTCGAGCCGAAGCTGGCCGTCCTCGACGAAACCGACAGCGGGCTCGACATCGACGCCCTGCGCATCGTCTCGCAAGGCGTCAACGCCATGCGCGATGCCGGTCGGAGCTTCCTGGTCATCACCCACTACCAGCGCCTGCTCGACCACATCGTCCCAGACCATGTGCATGTGTTGGCCGGTGGCCGCATTGTGCACAGCGGCGGCAAGGAACTCGCCCTCGAACTCGAGGAGAAAGGCTACGACTGGATTGTCGGCGCCGAAGCCCAGCAGGCATGAACGACGTGACCCTCACCCCGGCTGCGGCCCTGGCGGAAAGGGTCATTGAGGCCACCCGCACCACCGGCCACCTCGACCTGGCCCCGGATCGCCGGGCATCGGCCCTGTCCGCGCTGGAGACCATCGGCTATCCCACCACGCGGGATGAGCGGTGGAAGTACACCCGGGTCGCACGGGTCCAGCAGTTGGAATTTGCACCCGCTCCTGCGGCTCCCGCCGCCCCTCCTGCAGTGCTGCCCGAGCTGGGCGCCCACCGGCTGGTCTTCGTGGATGGCCAATTCGTCAGCGGAGAAGGGGTCAACACCAACGGATCCTTCATCGGCCCTCTGTCCCGGGCGATGGTCGACTGTCCGGATCGCCTCAGCGCCCTGGAGTCCGATCACTTTGCCGGCACGGAATGGTTCGCGGCCCTGCAGGCCTCCGCTCCCCAAGACGGAGGCGCCGTGCTCATCCCCGACGGAGTCACCCTCGACAAGCCCGTCTTCATCCACCACCACCTGAGTGCAGGAACCCATGTGGCCCAGCCCCAGCATCTGGTCGTGGTGGGCAAGGAGTCCCGCGCCGAAGTCATCGTCTGGACCACCACCGACGCCGATGCCGATGGCCTGTACAATGGCGCCATCACGGCCGACCTCGGCGAACACGCCTACCTCGGGCTGGAAATCGTCCAGGACGAGCACGGTGACGCACACCACATCGGGCACCACCAGTTCCGGCAGGCCGCCTCCAGCAAACTAGAAGTAAGGACCGCCACGGCCCGCGCCCATTGGCTCCGCAACGACCTGCACATCCTGCAAGGCGGCCAGTACGGCGACAGCACCTTCCACGGTTGCTACCTGCCCAATGAGCGGCAGTTCGTCGACCACCACACCCGCATCGACCACGCCATGCCGGACGGTCGATCCGACGAGCTCTACAAAGGCCTCGCCGCCGGTTCCGCCACCGCCGTGTTCAACGGAAAAATCATGGTGCACCAGGATGCGCAGCGCATCGAAGCGTACCAGAGCAATGCCAACCTCATCCTCGGGGAACAAGCCGCCATCAACGCCAAGCCCGAACTCGAGATTTACGCCGACGACGTCCGGTGCAGTCACGGGTGCACCACGGGCCAGTTCGACGGCGAAGCCCTGTTCTACCTGCGGTCCCGCGGCATGACCGAAACCGCCGCTCGAAACCTGCTCGTCCGCGCCTTCCTCGCCGAGGTACTCGACGGATTCCGCCGGGAAATCCAAGCCCACGTCGAGTCCATCTACGCCGAGCGCCTCGGCTGGAACTGATGGACCCTGTCCGCCTTGACCGGCTCCTTGTCGACCGCGGGCTCGTGCCCAGCCGGCCCCGCGCCGAACGCCTCATCACCGACCACGGGGTCCGGGTCGATGGCATCGAAGTCAGAAAGCCCGGCAAAAAAGTCGCCCCCAACGCCCAGCTCGACCTGCTCGGCGAAGACCTGCCTTGGGTCTCCCGGGGCGCCTTGAAACTCGTCGCCGCCCTCGACCATTACCAACTGAATCCAAGCGGGCGTGTGGTGCTCGATCTTGGAGCCTCCACGGGCGGATTCACCGAGGTTTGCCTCCACCGCGGAGCCCGGTACGTCCACGCCGTCGATGTCGGCACCGACCAACTCGTGCCTGCACTCAGCGACGATGCCCGCGTGGCCGACCTCCAGCAGACCCACCTCAAGGATCTGACGCCCGACCAGCTCGACCCGCGCCCCGACACGGTGGTCATCGACCTCTCCTTCATCTCACTCGACCACGTGTGGCCACGGCTCATGGCGTGGGTCGCGCCCGAAGGGTGGGGGGTCGCCCTCGTCAAACCGCAGTTCGAAGTCGGTCCCAAGCATCTCGGCCGCAACGGCATCGTCCGGGACCCCGCCATCCGCAAGAAAGCCCTCGACGCCTGCATGCGCCAGGCCGAAGACACTGGCTTCCGGTGTTCCGACCCCATCGACTCGCCCATCGAGGGCGGAAGTGGCAACCGCGAATTCCTGCTGCACTTCTCGTGGGGCGGCCGGGGCTGAACCTTTACTTCGCGGAGCGGTTCCGATTGAAAATGGCCAATTCCACCCTGCCCGAACGCATTCGACGTGACTTTCCGATCCTCGACCGGAGCGTCCACGGCAAGCCGTTGGTCTACCTCGACAATGCAGCCAGTGCCCAAAAGCCGTTGGCCGTCATTGAGGGACAACGCGAATACCTCGCGAACTACCACGCCAACATCCACCGCGGAGCGCACCATCTGGCCCAACTGGCCACGGAAGCCTACGAGGGCACCCGAGGCAAAATCGCGGACCACATCGGCGCCGGATCCACAGAGGAAATCATCTTCACGGCCGGGTCCACAGATGCGGTCAATCTCGTCACCCAATCTTGGGGCCGCGCCAACCTCAGTGCCGGAGACACCGTTCTGGTGACCCGGATGGAGCACCACGCCAACATCGTTCCGTGGCAGATGGTCTGCGCGGAAAAAGGCGCTGAGGTCGTGCCCGTGGACGTTCAAGAAGACGGCACCCTCGACCTCGAAGATTTCGCCCGGAAACTGGAACGCCACCAACCCAAACTGGTCGGCGTGGTCCATGCCTCGAACACCCTCGGCACCATCAATCCGGTCGCCGAACTCTGTGCCGCAGCGCGCACCGCCGGAGCGGTCACCCTCGTGGACGGCTCCCAAGCCCTGCCCCACCTGACCATCGACGTCGCCGCCATCGGCTGCGACTTCTATGTCGCGACCGGTCACAAAGCCTACGGACCCACCGGCATCGGTTTCCTCTGGGGGCGCCGTGACCTCCTTGACGCCATGCCCCCCTGGCGCGGTGGCGGCGAAATGATCCGGAGCGTCTCCTTCGACGGCACCACCTACAACGACCTTCCCCACAAGTTTGAAGCCGGCACACCGCACATTTCCGGCGGCATTGCGTTGGGCATCGCCCTCGACTGGATGAACGGGGTGGGCCTCGACACCATCCACGCCCACGAGAGCGCCCTGGTCCAGCACGCCCACCAGGCCCTGCAGACCCTTCCAGGGATGCGCATCATCGGCACAGCCCCCGAGAAGGTCGGCGTCGTCTCCCTCGTGGTGGATGGGCTGCACCCCTACGACCTCGGTACCCTGCTCGACGGCCAGGGCATCGCTGTCCGGACCGGACACCATTGCACAGAGCCCCTCATGGCCCACTTTGGCCTTGAGTCCGGGACGCTGCGGATGTCCTTTGCCGCCTACACCACCCGTGAGGAAATCGACCGGGCCGTCATCGCCCTCGAACGCGCCATGCGCATGCTGAGCTGAACCATGTCCACCGACCTCATCGCCGCCCGCCAAACCGACGTCATCGACGAGTTCGCCCTCTTCGACGACTGGATGGACAAGTACGAGCACCTCATTGAGCTCGGGAAGGACGTCCCCGCAATCGACACCGGCCGAAAGACCGACGAGCATCTCATCAAAGGGTGCCAATCCAGGGTCTGGCTCGCCGCCGATGCCGAAGCAGACGGCACCGTGCGCTTCACAGCCGACAGCGACGCCATCATCACCAAAGGACTCGTGGGCCTCATGGTTCGGGTCCTGTCCGGCGCCGAAGCCCGGGCCATCGCCGAGGCCGATCTCCATTTCCTCGACGCCATCGGGCTGCACCAGCACCTGTCGCCCACCCGGTCCAACGGCCTGGCCAGCATGGTCAAGCAGATGCGCCTGTACGCCGCCGCCCTCGCCGCCCGCCAAGCTTAACTTCGACCCATGCCCACGCAGCAAGATGTCATCACGGTCCTCAAGACCATCTTCGACCCCGAAATTCCCGTGGACATCTATGAACTCGGCTTGATCTACGAGGTCAAGTTCTCCGAGGCCGAGGGCGGCCAAAAGGTGGACGTCCAGATGACCCTGACCTCCCCCAACTGCCCCGTAGCCGAGAGCCTGCCCAACGACGTCAAACAAAAGGTCGCCTCCATGGAAGGCGTCGTGGACGCCGACGTTGAAGTCGTCTTCGAACCAGCGTGGACCCAGGACATGATGAGCGAAGAGGCCAAACTGGAACTCGGATTCCTGTGATGGAGCAGGTTCCCTACAGCCAGACCTTTGATTCAGGGGAAGGGAGTGGCCTGGCCATCCTTGGCTCGACCGGCTCCATCGGAACCCAGGCCCTTGATGTCGTTCGCGCCCAACCCGGTCGATTCCGCGTCGAAGTGCTCACCGCGGGACGCAACGCCGACCTGCTCATCAAACAGGCCCTCGAGTTCAAGCCCAACGCCGTCGCCATCGCCGACGAGACCCAAGGCCAGAAGGTACGCGACGCCTTGTGGGAGCATGACATCAAGGCCTACGCCGGCCAGGACGCCATCGCCCAGTTGGTGGAAATGGACGGCATCGACATCGTGCTGACCGCCCTTGTCGGTTTCGCCGGACTCCGGCCCACGATGAACGCCATTGCCGCCGGCAAACACATCGCCCTGGCCAACAAGGAAACGCTGGTCGTCGCCGGCGAAATCGTCATGGCCGCTGCCCGGGACCAAGGCGTCGACATCCTGCCGGTCGACAGCGAGCACAGCGCCATCTTCCAATGCCTGGCGGGGGAATTCCACAACCCCATCGAGAAGCTCATCTTGACAGCCTCTGGCGGCCCCTTCCGCGGACGCGACCGGGCGAAGCTCGAAGGCGTCACCAAGGAACAGGCCCTCAAGCACCCGAACTGGGACATGGGCGCCAAGATCACGATCGACTCCGCCTCCCTGATGAACAAGGGACTCGAGGTCATCGAAGCCCGCTGGCTGTTTGATGTAAAGGCCGCCGACATCGAGGTCGTGGTGCATCCGCAGAGCATCGTCCACAGCTGCGTTCAATTCGAGGATGGCAGCATCAAGGCCCAGCTCGGCCTGCCCGACATGAAACTGCCCATCCAGTATGCCCTGGGCTACCCGAAGCGCCTACAGAACGACTTCCCCCGCTTCTCCTTTGCCGATTACGCCAACCTCACCTTTGAGGCGCCGGACAAGGCCACATTCCGCAACCTCCAACTCGCGTACGACGCACTGGATGCCGGAGGCAGTGCCCCCTGCGTGCTGAACGCCGCCAACGAGGTGGCCGTGGCGGCTTTCCTTCGCGATGAAGTGGGATTCCTGGAAATGAGCGTAGTGCTCGAGCACGCCCTCAACACGGTGTCGCACGTGGCGAAACCGGATCTGGAGCAGCTCTTCGATCTGGATCGGGCCGCCCGCGAGGCCGCCCAAGCCCGCGTCACACGGTCATGATGTCCGCCTCCTTCGCGGAGATGCGGTCATCCACCTGCTTGCTGTAGTCGTTGGTCAGCGTCTGGACGTTGGCTTCCCCCGCCTTGATGGCATCCTCGCTCGCACCATCGTCCTTGGTCGACTTGATGGCGTCGTTGGCGTCCTTGCGGGCGTTGCGGATGGACACCTTGGCGTTCTCCCCGACCGCCTTGGCCTGCTTGGCCAAATCGCGTCGGCGCTCCTCGGTCAGGGCCGGCACAGAAATGATCAGGACCTCCCCATTGTTCATTGGATTCAGGCCGAGGTTCGCGTTGGTGATGGCCATGGCGATGGGGTCGAGCATCGTCTTCTCGTAGGCCTGAACCGTCAGCGTCCGAGGGTCAGTCGTGGAAACGTTGCCCACTTGGTTCAACGGGGTCAGGGCGCCGTAATAGTCCACCTTTACGCTGTCCAGCATGCTGGGGTGCGCCTTGCCGGCACGAATCTTCCGGAGCTCGACATCGAGCCGGTCCATGGCCTTTTGCATGTCCTCTTTCGCCGAATCGTAGGCGAGGTCAATCATTTCACTCATGGGTCAAACGGTCACGATGGTGCCGACTTCCTCACCCTCCACGATGCGGAGGAGGTTGCCGGGCTGGTTGATGTCGAATACGATGATGGGCAGCTTGTTCTCGTTGCACAGGGTGAACGCCGTCATGTCCATGACCTTCAGGCCCCGCTGGAACACCTCCTCGAAGGAGAGGCTGCTGTAGCGTGTGGCGTCTGGATCCTTCTCCGGGTCCGCGGAATAAATGCCGTCCACCCGGGTGCCCTTCAGGATCACATCGGCCTCAATTTCGATGGCCCGTAGCGACGCCGCACTGTCGGTCGTGAAGAACGGATTTCCGGTGCCCGCACCGAAAATGACCACGCGGCCCTTTTCGAGGTGACGCATGGCCCGCCGCCGGATGACCGGCTCGGCGATCGCCTTCATCTCAATGGCGCTCTGCAAGCGCGTGTCCACCCCGATGTGCTCCAGGGCACTCTGCAAGGCCATGGCGTTGATCATCGTGGCCAGCATGCCCATGTAGTCGCCCTGGGTGCGCTCCATGCCGCCTTCCGTGGCCTGAACGCCTCGGAAGATGTTGCCTCCCCCGATGACGACCGCCACTTCCACCCCGGCCTTGACCAGGGCTTCCACCTCATGGGCGTACAATGCAAGTTGCTGATTGTCAATGCCGAATTGCTTGCTGCCCATCAGGGCTTCACCACTCAGCTTCAGGAGGACGCGCCGATACTTCATCGGAGCAGCAAGATGCGACCAATCTTGGCCCCGCCGCAAATGAAAACGGGCCCCCAATGTGGGAGCCCGTTTCAATGTTGTTTCTCAAGCAGGAAATCAGTCGAGGCTGACCCGGCTGAATCCGGTGATGGCGCGGTCGCCACCAGCCGTCTCCTTGACGTAGTCGGCCACACTCTGCTTGTTGTTCTTGATGAAGGCCTGGTGCACCAGCGTCACCTCCTTGAACCACTTCTTCAGTCGGCCCTTGGCGATGTTGGCGGCCATTTCCTCCGGCTTGCCCTCCTTGATGGCGAGCTCCTTGCCGATCTCCAACTCCTTGTCGATGGCAGCCTGGTCAATGCTGCTCTCGTCGAGGGCAATCGGGGACATGGCGGCCGCCTGCATGGCGACGTCCTTGCCAACCTGAGACTCCACGGCACCGTTGAAGGCCACGAGGGTGCTCAGGCGGTTGCCTGGGTGGATGTAGGACACGACGGCGTCACCGGAGACTTGCTCGTAGCGGCTGACCTCGATGCGCTCGCCGAGGCGGCCCATCTGGTTGGTGATCTCCTCTCCGACGGTCACACCGCTCGGGTGTGCGCAGCCGAGCAGGGCATCCTTGTCGGCCGGGGCCTCAGCCACGGCGACGTCGAGAATGCTCTGGGCAAAGGACACGTAATCCGCGTTCTTAGCGACGAAGTCCGTCTCGCAGTTCAGGGAGATGATGCAGCCGCGGTTGCCGTCTGCATTGGTGGCGGCGAGGACGGCGCCCTCTCCAATCTCGTTGTCGCCACGCTTGGCGGCAATCTTCTGGCCCTTCTTGCGAAGGATTTCAATGGCCTTGTCGAAGTCACCTTCGGCTTCAACGAGGGCCTTCTTGCAGTCCATCATGCCAGCTCCAGTCTGCTTGCGGAGCTTGTTGACATCAGCAGCGGTAATGCTCATGGTCTTGGTATGTAGGGGTTCGGTTTCAGTCTTCAGGCCTCCTTGTCATCGGCCTTCTCTTCCTCGGCGGGAGCTTCATCAGCAGCCGGAGCCTCCTCGGCGGGAGCCTCTTCAGCAGCCGGAGCCTCCTCGGCGGGAGCCTCTTCAGCAGCCGGGGCCTCCTCGGCGGGAGCCTCTTCAGCAGCCGGAGCCTCCTCGGCGGGAGCCTCTTCAGCAGCCGGAGCCTCCTCGGCGGGAGCCTCTTCAGCAGCCGGAGCATCAGCGACCGGAGCCTCCTCGGCAGCGGCTTCCTTCTTCGGCGCATCCTTCTCGGAGCCGCGCTCGGCCAAGCCTTCCTTCACGGCCTCGGTGATCGCGTCGACCACGGCCTTGATGGACTTGCTCGCGTCATCATTGGCGGGAATCGGAAAGTCCACCGGGCGCGGATCGCTGTTGGTATCCACCATCGCAATGACAGGGATTCCCAACTTCTTGGCCTCGGCCAAGGCAATGTGCTCTTTCATCACGTCCACAACAAAAACAGCAGCCGGGATGCGGTTCATGTCGGAGATCGAACCGAGGTTTTTCTCCAGCTTGGCCCGCTGACGGCTCACCTGCAGGCGTTCACGCTTGGACATGGTGTTGAGCGTACCATCGACCTCCATCTTGTCAATCTGGGTCATCTTCCGGATGGCCTTGCGGATCGTCGCGAAGTTGGTGAGCATGCCACCAGACCAACGCTCGGTCACATAGGGCATATTGACGGACTGGGCTGCTTCGGTCACGATGTCCTTGGCCTGCTTCTTCGTGGCCACGAACAGGATGCGCTTGCCGCTCTTGGCGATCTGCTTGGCGGCGGCAGCGGCCTCGTCAACGAGGACGACCGTCTTGTGCAGGTCAATGATGTGGATGCCCTTCTTCTCCGTGAAGATGTAGGGGGCCATGTGGGGGTTCCACTTGCGCTTGAGGTGTCCGAAGTGGGATCCTGCTTGAAGCAGTTGGTCGAAATTGGTGCGTGCCATGATGCTACGTTCCTGGGGTTTGGCAACGACGAGGTAGCTTCAACAGAAGGTCCCCGACGTTTGGATGCTAGCTGTATATGCTGAGAAAGGGGTTGCTGGAGATCAGCGCTTGGAGAACTGGAACTTCTTCCGCGCTTTCTTCTGGCCGAACTTCTTGCGCTCCACCATCCGCGGGTCACGGGTGGTGAGGCCCTCGGCCTTCAGGGTGGGCTTGAGCTCCTCGTTCACTTCAATGAGTGCCTTGGAGATGGCAAGGCGGAGTGCCTCGGCCTGGCCCGTGATGCCGCCTCCGTCGAGGTTGGCCTTGATGTCGAACTGATCGAGCGTCTCGGTCAGCAGGAAGGGCTGCTTCACCTTGTACTGAAGCGTGGGCAGCGGGAAGTACTCGGTGAGGTCCCGCTTGTTGATGGTCACTTTGCCCGTTCCCTGCGTCATGTAGACGCGGGCGATGGCGTTCTTCCGGCGACCGGAGGTGTTGATCGTCTGCATGAGAATCAGGAGGGGATGGCGTGAGCGGTGGGTTGCTGGGCCTCGTGCTTGTGCTCGGCTCCCACGTATACGTGCATGTTCTTGAAAATGGCGCGGCCGAGGCGGTTCTTCGGGAGCATGCCGCGGACGGCATTCTCCACGAGGCGCTCCGGCATGCGGTCGCGAACCTCCTGGGCAGTGCGGCGGTACTGACCGCCCGGGTACCCGGAGAAGCGGATGTATTCCTTGTCCTCCCACTTGTTGCCCGTGAGCTCCACCTTTTCGGCGTTGATCACAATCACGTAGTCGCCACAATCGGCGTGGGGAGTGAAGTTCACCTTGTGCTTGCCGCGCAGGAGGCGGGCAATTTCGCTGCACAGGCGACCGAGGCGCTGCCCTTCGGCATCCACCAGCAACCACTTCTTGTCAGCGTTCTCCTTGTTGACGGAGACGGTCTTGTAGCTCAACGTATCCACTGTGCTTCGAGTTGAAAAACCCCGGAAAATTCGGGGTGCGAATATAGTGGCAATTCCGATGGCCTACAAACCCCTGTGGCACAAGGTTTCCAATGGTCCGAAGTGGACGGCATCGCCCCTTCCGTCCGGACCACTTTCCCACAACCCGGACGCGGGCCTTCCACCGTGATTCCGGACATCGTAAAATTGGCATGGAATGACGGCACACGAACGGCACCCTCCCCACCCCGTCGGCGGCACCATTGAGGTCATCACGGGGCCTATGTTCTCCGGCAAGACCGAGGAGCTGCTGCGCCGCATGCGCCGCGCCACCCTCGCCAAACAGGCCGTCTGCCTCATCAAGCCCGCCCGGGACGACCGCCACGGCACCACCGATGTCGTGAGCCATGACCTCCGCCGGCAACCCGCCATCGCCGTCGAACGCTCCGAAGACATCGAACGCCATCTGGACAGCCTGGACCGCATACCCGACGTCGTGGTCGTCGACGAAGTCCAATTCTTCGACCTCGAGGTCGTCGACGTCTGCAACCGCCTCGCCGACGCGGGCATCCGCGTCATTGTCGCCGGGCTAGACTTGGACTACCTCGGGCGACCCTTCGGTCCCCTGCCCCTGCTGCTCGCCCATGCCGAATACGTGACGAAGCTGCATGCGATCTGCTCCCGGACCGGCCGGCCCGCCCACTTCTCCCACCGCATCGAAGGCGGGGACGACCACGTTCAGATCGGCGGGTCCGAATCCTATGAGGCCCTGTCCCGCGAACCCTACAACGACGTCGTCGTCCGCGAACACCATCGGGACGAGGCATGACGGTCGACCGTTTCGCCCTCGACACCCTGGCCGACCAACTCGGCGGTTCCCTGCATTGGCCAGACGGCGCCGAACCGGACGCTCGGTTCAGCCACCTCGCCACCGACTCAAGGAAACTGCGCGCCGCGAGTGGAGGCATTGACCATACTGTGTTCATCGCCCTCCGGGGCGCACGCCATGACGGCCACGACCACCTCGCCGCCGTTCGCGCGGAAGGGGTCAAGGCTTTCGTTGTCCGACGCGATTGGACCGGGTCCCTGCCCGGTGCCATCGTGCTCCGCGTTCCCGACACCCTGCTTGCCCTCCAACAGCTGGGCGCCCTCGCCCGCTTTTCCAGACCGGGAAAGGTCATCGGCATCACCGGTTCCAACGGCAAGACCACCGTCAAGGAATGGGCACACACCTTGGCCGGTCAAGACCGGCGGGTCTCCCGCAGCCCAGGAAGCTGGAACAGCCAAGTCGGCGTGCCCCTCTCCCTGTGGTCCCTGGACGACCAAGCCGACTTCCATCTCGTAGAGGCCGGGATCTCCCATCCGGGAGAAATGGCCACCCTCTCCCGCATCGTCCGGCCCGAAATCGGCGTCTTCGTCCATTTCGGCGATGCCCACGGCGCCCACTTTCCCGATGCGGCCGCCAAGGCGAGAGAGAAGCTCCGCCTGTTCGAAGGCACCAACACCCTCGTGCTCGGGACGGAACATCCAGAGGTGATGTCCGCCATCGAAGACCTCGGATGGACAGACCGATGCGTTCGATGGTCGCTGGATCCCACTTCCGACGCCGACCTGACCCTCTCGATGAAAGAAGGGGGCACGGGGTGCACCCTCGAAGGCAATTGGAAGGGGATCCCCCTCCAGTGGACCCTCCCTTTTTCCGACCGGGCTTCCGTGGGCAATGCGCTCACCGCCGCCTTGCTCCTGCTGGAACTCGGGTGGGCGCCGAATGCACTGGACGCCCGCCTGTCCGCCCTTCGACCACTCGGCATGCGGTTGGAACACCTCGAAGGCCGAGGCGGAGGCGTCATCCTCAACGACACCTGGAACCACGACCTAGACGGACTGTCCACCGCCTTGGATGCACTCGAACGCATGCCCGGAGGCCGGAAGCGGGCCGTCATCCTGTCCGACATCGTTCCCTTCGATTCAGGGGATGAAGCCCAATGCGCCCGGTTGCGGGACGCCATCGGCCTGCGGAAAGTGGACCGGTGGATCGCCGTCGGACCGGAGTTGGCCGCCGGCATTCCTGGTGTTGCCGAGGTCCACGCCCACCACCCCGATGTGGACGCGCTCCTGAGCAGCGGCGACCTCACCGCCCTCGAAGGGTGGGATGTCCTCGTCAAAGGAGCCCGGCCTTTCGGCTTCGAGCGCGTGTCCGACGCCTTGGAGGCCAATTCTCACACCACCGTCCTCGACCTCGACCTCGGTCGGCTGGCCCACAACCTGGACCGCTTCCGGGACCGCTTTGGAAAGCCCATCATGGGCATGGTCAAAGCCTTCGCTTACGGCGCTGGGGACGCTGTTGCCGTAGAGCTGGACCGGCTCGGCATCGACCGGCTCGCCGTGGCCTTCACCGAGGAAGGGCTGGCCTTGAGGAAGCGAGGCGTTCGCTGCCCGATCCTGGTCCTCAATGCCGATGCCCGGCGCTACGCCGACCTCATCGAGTGGAACCTTGAACCCGAAGTCCACCGGCTGGAAGACCTCGACCGATGGGCGGATGCCCTGCGCCATGCAGGACCTGTCGGAAACGCAGCTGCCCCGTGGGGGGTCCACCTCAAGGTGGAAACTGGCATGCACCGGCTCGGGCTGCAAGAGGACCAATGGGCGGCGGCGGGAAGGCGTTGTGCCGACCTGCGTGTGACCATCGCCAGCGTATACAGCCACCTTTCCGCCGCAGACGACCCGACACAGGACGCCCACAGCCGGAAACAAATGCAGCGGTTCGAGTCCGCATGCGCCGCGATTGCAGAAGGGTGGACCGCATTGCACCCGGACCACACTCCACCCAGATTCCTGCGCCACCTGGTCAATACGGCAGGTGCCGCCCGGTTTCCCGAAGCCCATCACGACCTCATCCGCATCGGACTCGGCCTGTATGGTCTGGACGCTTCAGGCTCCGTCGACGGGCTCCTGCCCATCGGGACCTTCCGTTCGGCGATCAGCCACCTCCACGAAGTCCCAGCCGGCGAACCGGTCGGATACGGCGCTCACGCCACAGCCCATCAACCCCGGACCATCGCCACCATCCCCGTCGGCTATGCGGACGGCCTGCCTAGGGCGGCTGGCAACGGGTCCGCCCGTCTCCATCTGGGCGGAGAGCTCAGGCCCATCGTCGGTCCGGTGTGCATGGACAGCTGCATGGTCGACGCGACCGGCCTCGATGTCCGGCGGGGCTCCAGTGTCGAGATCTTCGGGGACCACGCCCCGATCCACGCCCTCGCCGAGGCCACCGACACCATCGCATACGAATTGCTCTGCCGCATTCCCCAGCGCGTTCGACGTCGCCACCTCCGCACCTGAACGGCCCGGTAGGCGTACCTTTCCGTCGTGGACCGCACGCAGAAGATTCCCATTGAACCCGGCGACACCTACACGTCTCCGGAGGGATTCCTCGTCTTCACCGAACAATACCACCGCAAACGCGGCTATTGCTGCACGAGCGGATGCAAGCACTGTCCTTACGGGTACGACAAAGGCACGGGCCGCATCCGCAATCCAAAAGGCCTCTGAGATGAACACCACCGCCACGCCCGCCCCGACCCTCGCCGACTTTCAGGCCGCCATTGCCGAAGGCCTGCCCTCGGTCCTTCCCGGCCCCAAGTCGCGAAATCCGGAGGTCCCGCACGCGCCCGTTCGCAAGGACATTCTGACGGAGAAGCAAAAGGAGCTCGCCCTGGCCAACGCCCTGCGCTACTTCCCGGCGGAGCAACACGCCACCCTCGCCCCCGAATTCGCCGAGGAACTGCGCACCTACGGGCGCATCTACATGTACCGGTTCATGCCGGACTACGCGATGCAGGCCCGGCCCATCGACCATTACCCCGCCCAAACACCCCAAGCTGCAGCCATCATGCTGATGATCCAGAACAACCTGGATCCGGCCGTTGCCCAGCATCCCGAGGAGCTCATCACCTACGGCGGCAACGGAGCCGTCTTCCAGAATTGGGCGCAGTACCGCCTGGTCATGCGCTACCTGAGCGAAATGACGGAAGAGCAGACGCTCGTCATGTACAGCGGCCATCCGCTCGGCCTCTTCCCGTCGCACCCCGGCGCACCGCGGGTCGTGGTCACCAACGGCATGGTCATCCCAAACTACAGCAGTGGCGACGACTACGAGCGCATGAACGCCCTGGGCGTCAGCCAGTACGGCCAGATGACCGCCGGATCGTACATGTACATCGGCCCGCAAGGCATCGTCCACGGCACGACCATCACGGTGTTGAACGCGGGGCGCCGCCTCGACCCGGACAACCCGTCCCTCGCCGGCAAGCTGTTTGTCACCGCGGGCCTCGGCGGCATGTCCGGCGCCCAGCCCAAGGCAGGCAACATCGCTGGTGTCGTTTCCGTCACAGCCGAAGTGGACCCCGCCGCCGCCTGGAAGCGCCACGAGCAAGGCTGGGTGGACCACGTCGTGAAAGACGTCGCCGAACTCGCCGACCGCGTGCGCGCTGCCATGAACGCCAAGGAGGTGGTCAGCTTCGCCTACCTCGGCAACATCGTCGACGTCTGGGAACACTTCGATGCGGCGGGCATCCACATCCACCTCGGATCCGACCAAACCTCCCTGCACAACCCCTGGGCAGGTGGCTACTACCCGGCCGGCCTCACTTTCGAGGAATCCCAGAAGATGATAGCCGAGGACCCCGACCAGTTCAAGAATCACGTGCAAGAAAGCCTGCGCCGGCACGCCGCAGCCGTCAACCGCCACACCCAGCGCGGCACCTACTTCTTCGATTATGGCAACGCCTTCTTGCTGGAGAGCTCCCGAGCCGGCGCCGACATCATGGCCGAGGACGGAGAAGCCTTCCGCTACCCCAGCTATGTGCAAGACATCATGGGGCCCATGTGCTTCGACTACGGCTTCGGCCCTTTCCGTTGGGTCTGTGCCAGTGGGAAGGCCACCGACCTCGACACGACGGACGCCATTGCCTGTGACGTCCTGGAGGCGATGATGGCCGAAGCGCCCGCCGAGATCCGACAGCAGATGGCGGACAACGTCCAATGGATTCGAGGGGCCAAGGCCAACAAGCTGGTCGTCGGCTCACAGGCCCGCATCCTCTACGCGGACGCCGAAGGCCGCATGCGCATCGCCAAGGCCTTCAACGAAGCCATCGCCAGCGGCCGTTTGTCTGGCCCCATTGTGCTGGGCCGCGACCACCATGACGTCAGTGGCACCGACAGCCCGTACCGCGAGACCTCCAACATCTACGATGGCTCCGCCTTCACGGCGGACATGGCTGTCCAGAACTTCGTAGGCGACGCCTTCCGCGGCGCCACGTGGGTCTCGCTTCACAACGGCGGCGGCGTGGGCTGGGGCGAGGTGATGAACGGCGGCTTCGGCATGCTGCTCGACGGCTCATCCGAAGCAGAGCAGAAGCTCACCTCCATGCTGCACTGGGACGTCAACAACGGCATCGCCCGCCGCAGCTGGGCCCGCAATGAGGAGGCCCAATTCGCCATCCGTCGCGCCATGGAAGCCGAGCCCCGCTTGAAGGTGACGCTGGCCCGAAGCGCCGATCCGGACCTCATCCGCCGCGCCCTGTCCTGATGGAACATTACCAATGCGCCTGGACCCCGGAGTCCTCCGGCGCCGACGCCCTGCCCGCCGGACCGTGGGTGGAACACCACTTCGAAGAGTGCACATTCGACGGCCTGGACCTCACTGGATTCGACCTTCGGAACACCCGCTTCGAACACTGCACCTTCCGCAAATGCACCCTGGCGGACGTGCGCCTCACGGGCGTCCGACTTCACGGCGTCCGGTTCGAGCATTGCACCCTGCCCAATCTGCGGTGGTCCACCCTCGACACCTTCGTCCTGGACTTCACGCTCGTAGACTGCCGCGCCCCCTTGGGCGACTGGGGCGAGATGGACCTCCAAGGCATCCAGTTCAAAGCCAGCGACCTGAGCGGCGGGAACTTCTTCAAGACCGACGCGAGAAAGACCGCGTGGACGGATTGCCGGCTGCGCGATGTCGTCTTCGACCGCACCGACCTGCGGGAAGCCGACTTCCGAGGCGCCACCGGTTGGACCATCGATCCCGCCGAAAACCGGCTGCGCGGAGCCCGCTTCGATGCCAATGACCTGACCGGCCTCGTGCAGTCCCTCGGCATCCAGCTCGATTGACCATGTGATCACGAAACATTGGAAACGATTTAACATCGATTTCGTTTCCAATCAGGACATCAACGGGTACTTTTGCGGCCCAAAAGCGCATCCAGATGTCTCCAACCCCTCAAGGCACCGCTCAGGATACCCGGCTCAACGAGCTGCTGGATGGCTGTGAGCAGACGTTTCGCCGCAACGGGGTCCGGGCGGTCAGCATGGACGATCTCGCCCGAGCGCTCGGTGTCTCGAAGAAGACCCTCTACAAATACTGCCGGGACAAGGCCGACCTCGTCCTGCAGGTATTCGATCGGATGTGCGCCCGCCAGGATGCCCGCATCTGCGCCTTGAGCGAAAGCGGTGAAAATGCCATTGACGGGGTCATCAGCACCATGGAATACGTCCAGGGCGAACTCCGCGACATGCACCCGAGCATGCTGTTCGACCTGCAGAAGTATTACCCGGCCGCCATGCAACGCCTCGAGCAACACAAGCACGAGAACATGGAGGGCTACCTCCTCCGCAACATCGAGCGCGGCCAGCAAGAGGGCTTCTACCGAAAGAACTTTGACGCCAAACTGATTTCCCGGCTCCACATGGCCATGGTCCAGACGATGACCAACCCGGCCACCATCGAGGAATTCGGACGCCCCCTGTCCGAGCTCAAGCAGGAGCTGCACGCCTATCACTTCCGCGGCATCGCCACCGAGGAGGGCATGGCTTATTACCACCAACG
The DNA here is from genome assembly GCA_002862785.1 of Flavobacteriales bacterium. Classification (GTDB taxonomy): domain Bacteria; phylum Bacteroidota; class Bacteroidia; order Flavobacteriales_D; family Sanyastnellaceae; genus UBA8752. Next base: position 8,639 of record PKDZ01000060.1, on the reverse strand, counting down.
AAACCTGGCCACCCAAGCCCAAGCCGCCCCATGATCCGCTTCCCCTTTCCCATCCTGTGCCTCCTGCTCTTGGCCGGCACCGTGGCCCAGGCCCAATCCGGCACCCGGCTGACCCTCGCCGAAGCGCAGGCCATCGCCAGCGAACGCGCGTATGCCGTTCGGTACGCCACCTTCGACAAGGAGGAGGCCGCCAGCAGCACCCGCGAAATCGTGGCCTCCGGATTCCCGCAAATCAGCGGCTCCGTCGAATACAACCGCTACATCGACATCCCCACCCAAGTCTCCAGTGGCGACATGTTTGGCTTTCCGGACTACCTGACCACTTTCCTCGGTGGCGTGGCCCAAGCCACCGGCGTTCCCCTGGACGCTCCCCCCACCGATCCAGACGCCATCCAAGAATTTCAATTCGGAGCGGAACAGACCGTGACTGCTGGCATCACCGCGACCCAACTGGTCTTCAGTCCGAGCTACTTTGTCGGGATTCAGGCGGCCAAAGCCTACGCCAGCGCCATGGAAGCCGCCGAATCGAGCTCCATCGCCGACGCCCGCCGCGCCGCCGGAGAAGCCTATGCCGCCGCCCTCGCTGCCGAGGAAAATGTGGCCATCCTGCGCGAGGCAGAGTCCCTGGCCCAAGAGGCCTTCGAACAGATCCGCGCACTGGTCAAGGCAGGCCTGGCGGACGCCACCGATGCCGACCAGCTCGAACTCGCCGTCACCGATGTTGCCCAACAGCGGGCCACTGCAGAGAGCATGGCCCAGGTCGCGCTTGACGCCCTGAAGTTCACCATCGGCATGCCGGTGGAGACCACCGTCCTCCTAGCGGACTCCTTTGAGACCCTGGAGGGCGCCTTCAATGGGGCCTCCGTCCTGGGCACCCCATTCGACGCCGTCCGCCTGCCCGAAATCCGGACCCAGACCAAGAACCTCGAACTGTCCGAACTGGGCATCCGCAACGAAAAAGCCGCGGGCCTGCCGAGCATCGGCGCGTTCTACACCAACCAGCGCAATGCCCAGCGTGACGCCTTTGACTTCCTCGGAGAAGGCCGTTGGTATCCCATCCAACTCGTTGGCGTCCAGATGACCATCCCCATCTGGTCCAGTTTCGCCGGGAAGGAACGCGTGGTCCAAGCTGAATTGACCCGCGACCGCGCCGCCACGGCCCTCGAGCAACTCACCGAGGCCGCCACCATCGAATACCGCGCCGCGGTGTCCGAGTACACTTCGGCCCTCGAACAGCGCGAACAAGCCCGCCGCGGCCTCGACCTGGCCACCCGCATCCTCGATCGAACCCGCGTCCGCTTCACCGAGGGCCTGTCCAGCAGCTTCGACCTGACCCAGGCCCAGAACCAACGCGTCAGCGCGCAAGGCAGCCTCACCCAGGCCACCCTCCGCTGGCTCAACGCCCACCTCCGTCTCCAACGCTCCCTCAACGCCTGATCCCATGATCCGCACCCTTTCCCTCCTGGCGGTTCCCGCCATCCTCCTCGCCGCCTGCGGTGCTCCCAACAGCGCCCCGGCCGGCGACGCGTCCGCTCCCGTTGCGGAGACCGCCGCGTCCGACGCCCGGAAGGTGACCACCCTCACCGTGGGCACAGCACCATTCGACCACTACTTCACCGTGCAGGGCAACGTGGAAACCGACCGCATGGCCCAGGTCTTCCCGATGACCCAGGGCGCCGTAGAGCGCCTCCGCGTGACCGAAGGAGAAACCGTCCGAAAGGGCCAGGTGCTGCTTGAGCTCGACAACGACGTCGTCGCCAGCAACCAGGACGAACTGGAGACCCGCCTCGGCCTCGCCAAGGACGTCCTCGCCCGCCAAGAGCGCCTCTGGGCCCAAGACATCGGCACCGAGGTCCAGCTGCTCGAAGCCCGGGCCAACGTGGAAGCCCTCGAGGAGAGCATCGCCGCCTTCAACGAGCAGGTCGACCTCGGAAGCGTCACCGCCCCCTTCAGCGGCACGGTGGACCGCATCTTCGTCAAGGAGGGCGAGCTCGCCTCCCCGGCGCGTCCCGTCGCCCGGGTCCTCGATTTGGAAGAAATGTACGTCCGGGCCAAGGTGAGCGACCACTACGTTGGCGCCGTCACCGAGGGCCAGCGCGTGGACATTGTCGTGCCCGGCGTGGACACCATCGCTTCGTCCGTCGGTCGCGTGGGCCGCTACATCGAACCCGCCAACCGGACCTTCGAAATCGTGGTGCCCATCACTGGCGACCAAGGTCTCCTGCCCAACCAGTTCGTGTCCCTGCGCATCAACGACCTCCACGTCGACACCGCGATCACCCTGCCCTCCAGCCTCATCCTCCAGGACCGGGCCGGCAAGGACTTCGTGTACCGCATCGAAAACGGCCAGGCCAAGCGACAGCCCGTCACCATTGGCACCGCCTACCAAGACCGTGTGCTCATCCTCAACGGCCTGACACCAGGCACCACCATCATCGACCGCGGCGCCGGCCAGGTTGTGGAAGGCGAGGCCGTCCAGGTAATCCGTTGACCCCGAACCCCCACTGATTCCCATGAATTCAGAGAAACTCAAGGAGTTCGGGCTGAGCACGGCCTCCATCCGCAACCGGACCACGGTGGCGGTGCTCATCGCGATCATCCTACTCGCTGGCATCTCCAGCTACATCACGGTGCCGAAGGAAAGCTTCCCGGAAGTGACCGTGCCGGAGGTCTACATCGGCACCGCCTACCCGGGCAACAGCCCGAGTGACATCGAGAAGCTCATCACGCGGCCCATCGAAAAGGAACTCAAGAGCATCACGGGCATCGACGTCATCCTCTCAACCAGCCAGCAAGGCTACAGCGCCATCGACGTCAAGTTTGACTTCTCCGTCACCCCGGAAATCGCACTCCGGAAAGTGAAAGACAAAGTGGACGTCGCCATGAGCGACCCCAGCTTCCCCGACGACCTCCCCAGCGACCCCAACGTCTTCGACCTGAACTTCACCGAACTCATCCCCGTGATGCAGGTGAACCTCTCCGGCGACTACCCTGTCGACCAGCTCGAGGACTACGCCGAGGAACTGCAGGACCGCATCGAGGACCTGGACCAGATCAACGAGGCCGAAATCCGCGGCGTCAACAAGAAAGAGATGGAGGTCGAGGTCGACTACCTGCGGGCAGAAGCCATGCTGGTCAGCTTCAACGACATCGCCCAGGCCATAGGACAGGAAAACGTGTCCATCTCCGGAGGCGACATCCTCATAGACGGACGCAGGCGCACGGTCCAAGTGGTCGGCGACTTCCGCGACGCGGCCGAACTCGAAGCCATCATCGTCAAGGCCGAAGGGGGCCATGCCGTCTACCTCCGCGATGTGGCCACGGTTCAATTCGTCGATCAAGAAGCCACCAGCTTTGCCCGAGAATGGGGCAACCCCGTGGTGTCCCTCGATGTGCGCAAGCGCGCCGGCGAGAACCTCATCATCGCCTCCGACGAAATCAACCGCATCATCGCAGAAGCCAAGGCCGAATTCCTACCAACCGACCTCAACGTCAGCATCACCTCCGACCAGTCGGACCAGACGCGGACACAGGTCGATGAACTGCAGAACAGCATCATCCTCGGCGTCCTGCTCGTGGTCGGGGTCCTCCTCTTCTTCCTCGGCCTGCGCAACGCCCTGTTTGTGGGGGTCGCCATCCCGCTGTCGATGTTCCTCAGCTTCGCCATCCTGAACGCCCTCGGCATCACCTTCAACGTGATGGTGCTGTTTGCCTTGGTGCTGGCTCTCGGCATGCTCGTGGACAACGGCATCGTGGTCGTCGAGAACATCTATCGACTCATGGACGAAGGCCTGTCGCCCTTCAACGCAGCCCGCTTCGGGGTTGGTGAGGTCGCCTGGCCCATCATCGCCTCCACAGCCACCACGCTGGCCGCTTTCCTCCCGCTCGCCATCTGGCCGGGCATCATTGGGGAGTTCATGCAGTATCTGCCGTTCACGTTGATCATCGTGCTGTCGTCGTCCCTCTTCGTCGCCCTTGTCATCAACCCCATGCTGACCAGCGTCTACATGCGGGTCGAGGAAGCTGAAATGAACGTCCGCCGGCTGTTCATCACCACGGGCATCCTCATCGTGCTCGGACTGCTCCTGCTCGGCGCGGGCTTCAACACGCTGGGCAACCTCCTTGTCCTCGGGGGCGTGGTGGGCCTGATCAACCGATATGCCCTCACTCCGGCCACCGCATGGTTCCAAAACCGGCTTCTTCCGGCCCTCGAAAACGTCTATGAGCGCGTCCTCCGGTTCGCCCTGAGCGGCGCCAAGCCCTGGCTTTTCTTCTACGGCATGATCGGCCTGCTCTTCGGCTCGCTCGTTCTCCTCGGCGTCTTCCCGCCGAAAGTCGAGTTCTTCCCCCAGAACGAACCGCAATACGTCAACGTCTATATCGACATGCCCATCGGTACCGACATCGAAGAGACCAACCGGGTCACTGAAGAGGTCGAAAAAATGGTCATGACCGCCATCAACCGGCCCGAGTTCCTCCGGACCAATGCCGACGGCGGGCAGGAGCAATTCCTGACCAATTCCGTCATCGCCCAAGTGGGCGAAGGCACGTCCGACCCCGCCGAAGGGCCCCAGCTCGGCGCCACACCGCACAAGGGCCGCATCACAGTCAGCTTTGTGAAGTTTCAAGACCGTGAAGGGTTCAGAACCGCCGACGTGCTCAACGCCATCCGCGAGGAGGTCAAGGGCTACCCAGACGCCATCATCCGCGCCACCAAGAACTCCGACGGTCCGCCCCAAGGACTGCCGATCAACATCGAGATCACCAGCCCCGAATACGAGTCCGCCCTGGCCTATGCTGACGGCATGAAGCGGTTCATCGAAAACACCGGCATCGCCGGCATTGAGGGCCTGAAGCTGGACGTCGAGAAGTCCAAACCGGAGATGCCCATCACCATTGACCGGGACAAGGCCCGCCGCTACGGACTCAGCACCCAACAAATCGGGTTTGCCCTGCGGAGCGCCCTGTTCGGCCGGGAAGTCAGCCGCTACAAGGATGGAGAAGACGACTACCCAATCAACCTTCGTTTTGCCGACGCCTACCGGAACAATGCGGACGCCCTGATGAACCAGAAGGTCATCTTCCGCAGCCAATCCGACGGCCAAATCAAGGAGGTCCCCATTTCCGCCGTGGCCACCGCCGGCCGATCCACGACCTACAACGCGATCAAGCGCAAGGACCTCGACCGGACCGTCACCCTCGGCTCCAACGTACTCGAAGGCTACAACGCCAACGAGATCGTGGAGGCCCTCAAAGCAGAGCTCAGCGACTATCCGGCCGAGGCCGGAGTCCAATGGGAATTCACGGGTCAGCAGGAAGAGCAGGCCAAGGAGATGGCCTTCCTGTCCCGCGCCCTGGTCATCGCCCTCTTCCTGATCTTCCTGATCATCGTCGCCCAATTCAACAGCATCTCCACGCCGTTCATCATCGGCTTCAGCGTGCTGTTTTCCCTGACCGGCGTGTTCCTCGGCCTCGTGGTCTTCCGCCAGGACTTCGTGATCATCATGACCATGATCGGCATCATCTCGCTCGCCGGGGTGGTGGTGAACAATGCCATCGTGCTCATCGACTACACCAACCTGCTCATCGACCGGCGCAAGGCCGAATTGGGCCTCGGAGAAGACAACATGCTGCCCTTCACCGAGATCGTGCCCATGATTGTGCAGGGAGGACGAACACGACTGCGGCCGGTGCTCCTGACCGCCATCACAACGGTGCTGGGCCTGTTGCCACTCGCCATTGGCATCAACGTCGACTTCTTCAGCCTGCTCGCCGAGTACGACGCCAAGATGTACATCGGCGGAGACAACAACATCTTCTGGAAGCCCATGAGTTGGGCCATCATCTACGGCCTGACATTCGCCACCTTCCTGACGTTGGTGATCGTGCCGGTCATGATGTGGTACTTGACCCGGGCAAACTACAAGTGGGTCAAGCGCCTTCCCCTTTCCTGAAGTGACGTGAATGGCCCTGAGTCCTGTTGGTGGGACCTAACTTCGCGCCACCGGAACCTCCCGGGACCCGATGAGTGACCTCCTCCAACACGAGTGCGGCATCGCGCTGCTCCGGCTCAAAAAGCCGCTCCAGTACTACATCGACACTTACGGGACGGCCTTCTACGGCCTGAACAAGATGTACCTGCTGATGGAGAAGCAGCGCAACCGCGGGCAGGACGGCGTGGGCCTGGCCAATGTCAAACTCGACGTCCCCCCAGGCAACCGTTACCTCAGCCGGTCCCGCTCCACGGCAAAGCAACCGATCGAGGACCTCTTCTCACAGGTCATGGGCCGCTTCACCGACACCCGGAAGCACAATCCAGAGCGCCTCAAGGATGCCGATTGGCTCCAGAAGAACCACGCCTTCACCGGCGAGGTCTTCCTTGGGCACCTCCGCTACGGCACCTACGGTCGCAACACCATCGAGCGCGTCCACCCCTTCCTCCGGCAGAACAATTGGCGGAGCCGGACCCTCGCCTTGGCCGGGAACTTCAACCTGACCAACGTCGACGAGCTGTTCGACATCCTCGTGGAATTGGGTCAGCATCCCAAGGAAAAGGCCGACACGGTCACCGTCCTGGAAAAGGTCGGCCACTTCCTTGACGACGAGGTCGAAAAGGCCTTCCGTCTGTTCAAGAATGCCGGTCACGAAAACGCGGAAATCAGCGGGCTCATCGCGGACCAACTGGATGTGGCCAACGTCTTGCGCCGTGCCTCCATCAACTGGGATGGCGGCTACGTAATGGGCGGCATCGTCGGCAGCGGAGACGCCTTCATCGCCCGCGATCCGAATGGCATCCGTCCCTGCTTTTGGTACGAAGATGACGAAGTGGTCGTGGCCGCCTCCGAACGGCCCGTCATCCAGACCGCCTTCAACGCCGTGACATCCAACGTCAAGGAGCTCCAGCCTGGCGAAGCGCTCATCATCAACCGCAACGGCGAAATCCAAGTGACCGAGGTCCGCGCACCCGGCGAACGGACCCCCTGCAGCTTTGAGAGGATCTATTTCTCTCGCGGCAACGACGCCGACATCTACCGCGAGCGGGTCGCCCTCGGGGAATCCCTCGTGCCCCGCGTCCTCGAGGCCATTGAACACGACCTCGACTCCACGGTCTTCAGCTTCATTCCGAATACCGCGGAGACTTCATTCTACGGTCTCGTCCGCGGCATGGAAAGCCATCTCAGCCAGAGCAAAATCCAACGCATCCTCGGCCTCGGGTCGAATCCCGATCCAGACGAAGTCCGCGCCGTTCTCGAAGAGCGTCCCCGGGTAGAGAAAATTGCCTTGAAGGACGCCAAGCTCCGGACCTTCATCGCGAATGATGGGGCCCGCGACGACCTCGTCGCCCACGCCTACGACATCACCTACGGCACGGTCAAGCGCGGCGAGGACCAGATGGTGGTCATCGACGACAGCGTCGTGCGCGGCACCACCCTCAAGCGAAGCATCCTGCGCATCCTCGACCGCCTCGGCCCACACCGCATCGTGGTCGCCAGCAGCGCACCCCAGATCCGCTACCCCGACTGCTACGGCATCGACATGGCCCGCATGGGTGATTTCGTGGCCTTCCAAGCCGCCATCGAACTGCACCGCGAGCGGGGCAACGAGGCCCTCATCGAACAGGTCTACCTCGACTGCAAGGCCGAGTTGGAGAAGCCACTCGAAGAACAGCGAAACCGGGTCCAACCCATCTACTCCAGCCTCACAGAAGAAGAGACCGCGGCCAAGATCTCCGAGCTTCTCACGCCAAAAGACATGGGCGCGGAAGTGCGCATCATCTTTCAGAGCGTCGAGGGATTGCACGCCGCCATTCCGGAGCACAAGGGCGACTGGTACTTCACCGGGAACTTCCCGACACCGGGAGGCAATCGCGTGGCCAACCGGGCCTTCGTCTTCTGGAAAGAAGGGCGCAACGAGCGCGCCTACTGAGCCCAACGGGCTTCGGGAATCAACCGCGGTGAAGGCCGCATTCGCGGCTCGAATCCTCCCACCACCACCGACCGGCGCGGACCGCCTCACCGGGCAGAACCGGACGCGTACACGGCGCACACCCGATGCTCGGGTATCCGAGTGCATGCAATGGGTTCACCGGCACACCTGTGGCCAACACAGCCGCCTCGATCATGTCGTCATCCCAGTTCAGCAAGGGATGGAACTTCTTGAGTCCCCACTCCGGGGCGTTCTCGACCATGTCCATGCTGGAACGGTTCGCGCTATGGCCTCCTCTCAAACCGGTGATCCACCAGGATTTTCCAGCGCACGCCTCACGCAAGGGCGCCAGCTTCCGCATGCCGCAACACCGCTTGCGCTCCCCATCACTCAGGTAGATGGACTGCATGCCGCCGCCTGCTTCGAAGGCCGCTACATCAGATGACACCGGAGTGAGCCGACGAATGGTCCGGCCAAAGTGGGCTTCGGTGCGAGACCACGTTTCCAACGTAGCGGGAAACAGGCACCCCGTATCGAGAGACACCACCTCCACATCCAATCCGGATCCGGCGATGGCCCAGGTCAACACCTGGTCCTCTTTGCTAAACGACGTGGTGAACAGGACCGTTTCGGACGAGCAGGAATCGCCGAGAACATCACGCAAACGGCCTTGAAGTTGGTCAAGAAGAGAGTGGAGTTGCGGACCGGACATG
>PKDZ01000061.1 GCA_002862785.1 Flavobacteriales bacterium | reverse complement strand
AGGGCGGCGAGGAAGCCGAGGTTGTAGCGGTGCCAGGTGGCGACCGGCCCGTCGCGGAACAGGTCGCGGACGGTGCCGAGGCCGAGGCCTCCGATGGTCGTCAGGAGCTCTTCATAAATGCCGACGATGAAGGCGACCGTTCCGCCGCTGACGCCGGGCACGAGGTCCGCGGCACCCATGGCCATGCCGCGCAGGCCCAGCCCCCACCAATGCTTCGGGTTCCTCGTCTCCATCAGGCGACCTCGAGGCTCGGGTCGATGTGGTCGGCCCAGGCCTGGGCTCCGCCGTCGAGGTTGTAGAGGTTGTCCATCCCAAACTTCTCTTCCAGCGCTGTCAACACGGCGGCGGAGCGGCCGCCCGAACGGCATTGGAGCACCACGGGCACGTCTTTTCTCAGCTCTGCTTTTCTGGACAGGATGTCCCCCATCCGAATGTGAGTTCCCCCGAGGTGGCCAGTCTCGACCTCGAAATCCTCGCGCAGATCAATCAGCTGATGGGCCTTGCCTTCGTCGCGCCAGGCCTTGAGCTCGTGGACGTCGATGGATTTCATTCCTCCTCGATGACTTGGGGCTGAACGCCCTTCTTGAGGTCGTCCGGGAGGAAATGGAAGAAGGTGTCGCCACGGAGCCCCACGCGCAGGCACTCCAGCGGAATCAGGTCGTTCGGGGCGATGTTGCCCAGGTTGACATTGGTCCCAAACTCCTTGATGAACCACACTTGCTGCGGCTTCTTGGGCGCCTCCCAGAGGATGTCCTCAAGGTCCACGTTGGCCAGGATGCGGCGGATGAGCTGGGTGTGGGCAGAGCCGTTGGGGCGGTAGATGCCGACGGTGCCGCTCTCACGGGCCTCGGCGATCACCTTCAAGGATCCCGCGTCAAGCTCATTGCGCATCATCTTGATCCACTTGGCGGGGGAGATCAGGATGCCCTCCTCCTTCGACCCGACCTCGGACAGGACCTTGAAGTCCTTGGAGAGCCGCTGGATCAGCTCGCATTTGTAGCCGTGCTCGATGACCATGGAGCCATCGCTGATCTCGAGACAGCCGATGCCCATGGAATCGATGAACTTCAAATAGTCATCCAGACAGTTGCGGACGAGAAACGCCTCGAACAGGGTGCCACCGCAGTAAACGTCCATCCCGGCCTCGCGGTACAGCTTGACCTTCTCCTTCAGGTCGGGCGTGAAGAGGCTGGTGCCGAAGCCGAGCTTCAGGAAATCGACGCGGTCATCGGCCACGGCGATCAGGTCCTCGGCTTGTCGGAGACTGAGGCCCTTGTCCATCACCATGGTCAGGCCATGGGTACGCGGAGCGCGGGTGCGCTCAGGCAGGTGGGGCAATGGAAAGTTCATTGGTTCTTGGGGGCGTTCAGGACCCGCAGGGCAAAGTCGGGGTCCTGTTCGATGGCGGGAAAGGTGCTGAGCAGCACCGTGCACAGGTCGGGCGTGGAATCGAGGGCTGCGTCCAGCAGACTGAAGGCGGCCTGGCGCCGTCCGAGGCAGTACAGGCTGAGAAAGCTCCGGCAGATCACGAGCGGATCCACACGGGACACCTCCGGCACCCCGTGCAGGATTTCGAGGGCCTCCTCGTGGCGCTCGTCCGCCTGCAGATTGGCTGCCGCCTCGATGAAGATCTCGAGGTTGTCCGGCTCCAGCCGGAGGGCATTGGCGTAGATCAGGGCCGCCTCATCGTGCATGCCGATCTTCCGCAGGATGCCACCGAGCAGAAGGTGATACTCCACGTTCTCCGGCTCCAAGGCCATCGCTTTCTCGAAGCACTTGAGGCTGGCGGGATAGTCCTCGCGCATCTCGGCCACGACCCCGAGGCCCACGTGGGCGTCGGCGAAGTCCCCGTCGAGCTCGAGGGCACAGTAATAGTAGTCGGTCGCCTCATTGAGCTTGCCCATGCGCTCCATGCACTCCCCCATCAAGGTGTACGTGTTGGATTGGGGGGCGTCCATGAGGATGGACTCACGGTAGCATTCCAGCGCCTGCTGATAATCCTCCATCATGGTCAAGGCGGCGGCCTTCTGGAGGAGAGCCGGGCTGAACTCCTCGTCGATGACGAGGGCAAATCCATAGGAGGCGATGGCATTTTCGAACTTCCCAGTCCGCTGTTGCGCGTTGCCGAGGTTGTACCATCCGGGACAGCTGTATGGGTGCTCGTCCACGAAGGCCTGGAACGCCGCCACCGATTCGGCGTGACGTCCGACCGTCTCAAAACAAAAGCCGAGTTCGTGGAGAGCGGTCTCGTTGGACGGATTCTCTTTCAAGGCTTCCCGGAGCACGTCGATGGCCTTCTCCCACAGTCCGATGTTCTCGTACTCGAGGGCGATGTCGATGTAGAGGTCCCCGCGGAAGGCCCGGTCGCCGAGGTCGAGGGCCTGACGGTAGTGGTGAATGGCCTCTTGGTGACGGTCCGTCTGGGAATAGAGCGTCGCCAGCGTGAGGTGAATCTCATCGTTGGAGGGCTCAAAGGCCAAGAGGTTCCGCAACCGGGGGATGGCGTGCTTCACATCGCCGGCACCGGCCATGAGCTGGGCCTCGCGCAACTGGAGGGACAGGCTCTCCGGGTACATCTTGCCGGCATAATGGAGCACCTGCCGAGCTTGGCGGTGGCGGCCCTGCTGGAGGTAGTGCTCGATGAGCGCTTCCAGCTCCATGAGATCGAAAAAAGTGGAGGCATTGGACGCCATCATGGACTCGTACCGGTCCACGATCCCCGCGATTTCTCGCGCGTCCTGATCGTTGAGTTCCTCGTCGTGCATCAGCTCCACTAAAACTACTTTCTCCTCTTGGCCATCGGGGGGCTCACAAGCAGGGGTTTTGAACACCCCGAAAGGAAAGATCCCCGACAGGACAAATATGGCCGGCTCCACCCGATAAACGTGGGAAACCCCTGAGGATTTCGTAATCGTTGGCGGCCCGCCCACCGTACTTTCGGGGCATGACCTTCATCCGCAGCATCTCCGGGTTCCGCGGCACCATCGGCGGTGCCGAGCACGACAACCTGACGCCTCCCGATGTCGTGCGCTCCACAGTGGGCTACGGAAGCTGGATCCTGGACGGATTCACCCCGCGGGAAGGGCGGTCACGGCCCCTCATCGTGGTCGGGCGGGATGCCCGCCCCTCGGGCGACATGGTCCAGCGTCTGGTGACCGGCACCCTGATGGGGATGGGGATCGACATCCTCGACCTGGGGCTGTCCACCACGCCCACCGTCGAAATGGCCGTCGCCGGAGAAGGAGCGGACGGAGGCATCATCCTCACCGCCTCGCACAACCCTGTCCAATGGAACGCGCTCAAGCTGCTCGACGCCGAGGGCGCCTTCATCTCCGCCGCGGACGGCGCGGAGGTCATCCGCCGCTCGGCCGAACCCCACACCTATGCCGACGTCGCCGACCTCGGCACCGTGACGGCCCATGATGGGTGGATTGACGCCCACATCCAAGCCATCCTCGACCTCGACCTCGTCGACCGGGACGCCATCGCCGCCGCCGGATTCAAGGTGGCCGTCGATGCGGTCCACAGCACGGGCGGCATCGCTGTGCCCGCCCTGCTCAAGGCGCTGGGCGTGGAGGAAGTCGTCGAACTGTACTGCGAGCCCCACGGCCGGTTCCCGCACAACCCCGAGCCCCGGCCAGAGCACCTCACCGCCCTGTCCGCCGCCGTCGTCGACCACGGCTGCCACCTCGGCATCACCGTGGATCCGGACGTGGACCGGCTCGCCTTCGTCAACGAAGACGGGTCCATGTTTGGCGAGGAGTACACCCTGGTGGCGGTCGCCGACCATGTCTTGGCCCACACGCCTGGCCCGGTGGTCAGCAACCTGAGCTCGACCCGTGCCCTGCGCGACGTGGCCGAGCGGCACGGACAGACCCACACCGCCAGTGCCGTCGGCGAGGTCAACGTGGTCGCGGCGATGCGGGAGACCGGCGCCATCATTGGCGGCGAGGGCAACGGCGGGGTCATCTATCCCGAACTGCACGCCGGCCGGGATGCCCTCGTCGGCATCGCCCTGATGCTCACGCTGCTGGCCCGTCGGGGTGGAACGATGACGGCGCTGCGGGCGACCTATCCGCACTACGAGATGGTCAAGGCCAAGATTGACCTCGACCCCACTTGGGACGTCGATGCCCTGCTCGACGGATTCGCTGCCCGACAGGCCGCTCACATCCCGCTGACCGTGGACGGCGTCAAGCTCGATCTGGCCGAAGGATGGGTGCACCTGCGGAAGTCCAACACCGAGCCCATCGTGCGGGTCTACGCCGAGGCGGCCAGTCCTGAAGCCGCGCTGAATCTGGTCGACACTTACAAGAAAGACCTGCTGTCCGGCGCCTGATCCGGTCCGACTTCCCCAGAATCCCGGTGCCCATGCCGTACTTTGCAAAGCATCGACACCCGAGAGACCCCACGCTATGAACGTGTACCTCGACAACGCCGCCACGACCCCCATGCTCGCGGAAGTCGTGGATGCCATGCTCCCCTATATGCGGGACCACTTCGGCAATCCCTCCTCTACCCACGCCTTCGGACGCCGCACCAAGACGGCCATCGAGCAGGCGCGCCGGCGCATTGCCACCCACCTCGGCGTGGCGCCCCGGACCCTGTGCTTCACGAGCGGGGGCACCGAGGCGGACAACATGGCGCTCCATGCAAGCGTCGAGCAGCTTGGGTGCCGGCGCATCCTGACCTGTGCCACCGAGCACAAAGCCGTCCTCACGACCGCCCAGCATCTGGCCGGGGAGAACGGCCTTGCGTTTGGCCTTCTCGATCTCGATTCAAACGGCCGAATTGACCTCGAACGCCTCGAGGCGACGCTGTCGGACGGTGTGCCCACGCTCGTCTCCGTCATGCACGGCAACAACGAGGTCGGCATCCTGCAGGACATCGAGGCCATCGGCCACTGCTGCCACCGGCACGACGCCCTCTTCCACACGGACACGGTCCAGACCTTGGGCCACTACGAATTGGATCTGGCCTCCCTCCCCATCGACTTCGCCGCCTGCAGCGCCCACAAGCTGCACGGCCCCAAGGGCGCCGGCTTCCTCTATGTCCGCGACGGCCTGCGCATCGGTGCCCACATCATGGGCGGAGCGCAGGAGCGCGCCATGCGGGGCGGCACCGAAAACCTCATCGGCATCATGGGCCTCGCCAAAGCCTTTGACCTCGCCATGGCCGACCTCGAGGAGCACGCCCTCCACATCCGCGCCCTGAAGCAGGAAATGGTGGACGGCCTCAAAGAGAGCGTTCCCGGCATCCGATTCAACGCGGGCAGCGACCGGGAGGACGCCTTGTACACGGTGCTCAGCGTCAATTTCCCCGAGCACGAGAAGAACGGGATGCTCCTCTTCCTGCTCGACCTCGAGGGGGTGGCCTGTTCCGGTGGCAGCGCCTGTTCGAGCGGCAGCACCCAGCCGTCCCATGTGCTCTCCGCACTGGGCCTACACGAGGAGGGACGGACCTCGATCCGGTTTTCCTTCAGCCGCTTGACCACCTCGAAGTGCATCCAGCACGCGCTCAAGGCGGTGGCGAGCATTCGTCAGGTCGGCGTGCTGGTCTGAGGGACCACTGACGAAAGTCATTTCCCCCTCTGACGGAGGGCAACGGAGCTGCCGAAGCGGCGCGGCAGATTTGGAGTGTTGAATTGCTCACCTCATCCCCCGTTTGCCATGAACAAGTACATCCCCTCCCTCATTTCCATCCTGGTCCTTCTGGTCGGCACTGTTGAAGCCGACGCCCAATGCCGACGCTTTGCCCGTCAGCGTGTGATCAGCACCCTCGACGACGGCCAGATCATCGGCCAGATCACCAGCGGCACCATCGGCCGTGGTGAAAGTGCCGCCACTGTCCTTGAAATCGACCAGTCCGGCCCCGTTGACCTCATCCTCAGCACCCACAACGATCTCGGAAACGTGACCTACAGCGTGGTGGACACGCGCGGCACCGTGTACGGAGAAGGCCGTGTTCGCGGCGCCCAGGAGCGCATCTCCATCGACGTCGAACAGGACACCGACCTGATCGTGCACATTGAATCCGAGCGCAGCGCCAGCGCCTACACCCCGCTTGGCTGCGTGGCCCTCGCCACCACCCGCGTCCTCGACGAGACCAACGAATTCGATCTTCTGACCAAAGAATAATGATGCACTCTCCCGATCCCTGAGGGGCGGAGCGGCACCGAACTCGGTGGCCGTCCCGCCCCTCCTTCTTTCCGGGCCGTGCCTTTTCAGGGCGCGGCCGTTGGCATTCCGGAGGCCCTCCCCTCCATCCCGTGGCCCGGACGTGCGATTTTCGGAACATGTCCGAGTCGAACCGCCTCTCCCCCACCGAACGCCCGGGTGCCTGGGACGCCCTCGAGACGATGGCCCCGGCCGAGATCGCAGCCGCTATGGCCCGCTGTGACCGGGAGGCCCAGGCGGCGGTGGAAGCCCTCGGCCCGGCGATTGCCGAAGCCATCGCCGCCGTGGCCGAACGTGTAGCCGAAGGCGGACGCGTGTTCTACCTCGGAGCGGGCACCAGCGGCCGCCTTGGCATCCTCGATGCCAGTGAAATCCCGCCCACCTTCGGAGTGGAAGGCACCTTCATCGGCCTAATCGCCGGAGGGGACGGGGCCATCCGCAAGGCTGTGGAAGGCGCGGAGGACGACCGGCTCGGCGGGATCCGCGACCTCGAATCCCACCGGGCCTCCCAGGGCGATGTCGTCGTGGGCATCGCCGCCAGTGGGCGGACCCCTTACGTCCTCGGTGCCATGGACTGGGCCCGCAAACACGGCATTCTGACCCTCGGCATCACCTCCCATCCCGATGGACCCCTCGCGCGCGCCGTGGACCGACCACTGGTGGCGGACACCGGCCCAGAATTTGTGACCGGCAGCACCCGCCTCAAGGCCGGCACCGCGCAAAAGCTCATCCTCAACCAACTCTCCACGGGCGTCATGATCCGCTGTGGCCACGTCAGGGGCAACCGGATGGTCGACATGCAACTCGCCAACGAAAAGCTGGTGGACCGTGGAACCCGCATGATTGCCGAGGCGACCGGCCTCCCCATGGACCGAGCGCGGCAGCTCCTGACCGAGCACGGTTCCGTCCGAAAGGCCATCGATAGTTTTGCGGACTCGGACTGATTCGCGTCATGCACGACCTCGAACCCTTCTATAACTGGCGCAACTTCTATGTCGCCAGTGAAGACGACCGCTCGCCTTTCCACGAGCGCGTGTACAGCGAGACGCATTACACCGAGCGGATTTACAACCACTTCATCCATCCCCAATGGGACAACATGGGGAGCACCACCCTCTTCGTGAAGATCCTTTTTGCGGATTACGAAGAGCGGTTTGCCATCCTCGAGTTCATTGGCGAATGGAACGACACGTTGTTCAATGATGTCATGACGCTCAAGCGCAACGTCATCGAGCCCCTCATGTCCGAGGGAATTGAGCGCTTTATCTTGATCGGGGAAAACATCCTCAACTTCCACTCGAGCGACGACTGCTACTATGAGGAGTGGTTCGATGAGGTGACCGACGGCGACGGATGGATTGCTCTGCTGAACTTCCGCCAACACGTGGTAGACGAGCTCGTGGCCGCTGATCTGGATCAGTATTTCGTTCTCGGCGGGGAGCTCCAGGAAATGGGGTGGCGCACGTTCAGTCCGCCCCAACTCTACCAGCGCATCGACGATTGCGTCATGCACCGCATCGGTCAGGTCGGCTGACGCTCAACGCGCAGCGACGGACATGACGTAGAGCATGTCCCGCGCGATTTCAGCGCACCGCTCATCGTAGGTCTCCACCTCCTCCGGCGTGCCGTCGCTGACCTTGGGGTCCACGTAGGGCGTGCTGAACCGGGCAGCGGAACCATAGACGATGGGACAGCCCCTATCGGCTTGCGAGCAGGTCATCACCGCGGCAAATCCGGCGGTCGGATTGGCCTCTGCATCGTCGTACTTCTTGGAGAAACAGACCATGGGGTCCCGATCTGCGGCGTAGTGCACGGCGTACTTCGGATTCTCGCTGAGCTGGGCGGGATGAATGTCGAGGCCGGCGCGGCGCAGGGCCCCGACGGCGCGCTCGTTCATGGCGGTCGCCTCCGTGCCTCCGCTGTAGGTGCTGACGAGCGAGTCGAGCCCGTGGTGGTGGGCCGCCACCTGGGCCCAGATCTGGCCGAAGTGGCTCCGGCGGCTGTTGTGGGTGCAGATGAAGATGAGCTCCGCCCGCCCCGTGTCGCGGGCCGCCTTCACGAATTCACCCAGCGCGATCAGCTCCTCCTGGCGATCTGCCGGGATGGCCTCGAATTCGGTCTCTCGGGCGTCGATGTATCGGGCAAGCGGTGCCCACGGATCATTCTGTTGGGAAGGGCCAGACGTCATGGTATCAGAGGAGGAATCCGCGCACCCGGCGATCAGGATCAGGCACAGCGGGGCGAAACAAAGGCGGTGAAGCATGGTGCAAAGCTACTTCCTGCGCACCCGAAATTCTGCCCAGTGAGGAGGAGAATTACCTTGCCGCCATGTCCATGGCCGCAGACGACCAGCGCACGCCCCGATCGACCTCGGACGGGTCCATGACCCTGCACTCGGAGCGCTTTGGCCAGACCTACCACAGCCGACACGGCGCGCTCACCGAATCCCTCCATGTCTTCCTCGATGCCGGCTGGTCGGAGCGCCTGTCCTCTCTGGAATCCGGAGCTCCCATCCGCGTCCTTGAACTCGGGCTGGGCACCGGCCTCAACGCCCTCTTGACCCGCAAGGCCCACGCCGACCTCCCCGGTGGGGACCGACCGGCCCTTCGCTATGAGGCCCTCGAGCCCCACCCACTCCAACCGGCCGAATGGCAGGCGATGTCCCTCTCCCAGTGGTCGGAGGTCGACGGGGATGTCGAGCTGCACGCCCAACCCGAGGCGGAGTGCCATGAGGTCGAGTGGGCCCCGGACGCCCGGTTTGTCCGCCACCGCATGGAGTGGCAGACCTTCGCGAGCGACCGCGACCGGCGGGCAGCATTCGACCTCATCTACTTCGATGCCTTCGCCCCGGACAGCCAGCCCGAACTCTGGCTGCCTGAACGCTTCGCCGAGGCCTTCCGCCTTTTGTCGTCCGGCGGCATCCTGGTGACCTACTGCGCCAAGGGAGCGGTGCGCCGCGCCCTGATCGACGCCGGATTCCGGGTCGAGCGCCTGCCTGGTCCGCCGGGCAAACGCGAAATGCTTCGGGCCACCCGGCCCGCGTGGGAGGACATGACCCTGAAACGGTTCAACGTGAGGGTCTACTTCTTTCTTCTCGACCGCCCCCTGATCGATGGCGGGCGACCCGATCCCGAGAGTCAAGTCCTTCTCAGCGATGAATTCCTCTCGGGTCGGGATTGCACGAAGCTGCCCGGGGGTGGTCTCGAATTCGGAGAGGGCCCAATGGACTGTGCCCATCGGGAAGCGCTCGAAGAATTGGGGCAGGCCATTGAGCTCGGTCCGCTGGTCCACGTCACCGGGAACTTCGTGCGATCGGCTTGGCGCGGCGAAGAGCAGGTGCTTTGCCATTACTACCTCGCCACCCTCCCGGACCCGGCCAACTTCCGGGTGGCGGAGGCGCGGTTCGATTACCCGGGAGAGGACCTCGAGTCCTTCCGCTGGACCCCGCTCCGCTCCCTCGCGGAAAGCGAACTCACCTTCGGCGTGGACCATGCCGCCCTCGCTGCACTCCGGGGTCGCATCGGGTGATGGGGGCGGGGTGATTAGGACCACTCCAACGCGCCGGTCACACCCAGACCGAACAGGGCAAAATCGTAGCGAACGGGGTCGTTGGGGTCAATCATCCGCAGGACGTCGGTCACCTCCTCTACAGCGCGCCAGTCGCTGGCCTTCCGTTGAAGAAGGCCCATCTGCCGTGCCACATTGCCGGTGTGCACATCCAGCGGCAACCGGAGGGCATGCAAGGGGACCTCTGGCCACATTCCCAAATCGACCCCGCGCGCTGCGGGACGAACCATCCACCGGAGGTACATGCACAGCCGCTTGGCCGCGCTCCCCTTGAGCGGGTCGGCCACATGCTTTCCGGTGCGGCCCGCCGCTCCGTCGCGAAAGAACCGCGCCTTGAATCGGCTCAGCGCCACCCCGGCATCGGGAATGCCGGGCCGGGCTGTGAGATCCGGGGCCTCCCTGAAGGCCGTCGCAAACGCCCCGCGAAGTCCGCCGTCCTCCTCGAGGGAGCGAAGGCCGTGTACGAAGCGAAGGGCGTCCTCTCCCTGGAAGGTCCGATGGACGAAACCCTCCAGCCGCTTGAGATCCGAGTCATTGGCGTTGCGGATGTAATCTGCTGGCGCCCGGTCCATCCGGTCCAACAAATCCCCGCACGAACGCAGGATGCTCTTGCGGTTGCCCCAGGCGAGGGTGGCCGACAGGAAGCCCGAAATGGCGCGGTCATCCGGGTCGTCGAACCCATGCGGGATGCCGAGCGGATCGTCTTCGATGAAGCCGGGACGCTCGAACCGATCGGCCGCCTCATCGAGCCATTCCCGCCATTCCCCGAGCCTGGCGGCGGAAGGTCGACGACGAAACGGGGACGGGGCTTGTGGCATCGGGGCGGTGGATGGGGGGATTCGGCGCTAAATTCGCATTCCCGATGCAGTTCGTCCACCCCGAGGTCCTTTGGGCGCTCTCCGCGCTGACCCTGCCGGTGCTCGTTCATCTCTTCAGCTTCCGGAGGCACCGAAAAGTCCAGTTTTCTCAGACCGCTTTCCTCCGGGAGGTGCGGCAGGAAAGTCGATCCCGGAACCGCATCCGCCATTGGCTTGTCCTGTTGATGCGGCTCCTCGCCTTGGCGTGCATCATCCTCGCCTTCGCCGAGCCCATTCAGGACGCCTCGGCCGGCGCCTCGGACTCGGGTGCCAAGTCGGTGTCGGTGTACCTGGACACCAGCCCCTCCATGCAACTGGAAGGCCCCAACGGCCCCCTGCTCTCAGCCTCCCAATCCGGCGCCCTCGCCCTCGTGGAGTCGCATGGACCGACCGACCGATTTCACATCTTCACCTCCTCCTTCGATCCGGAGGACCGGCGATTCCGGTCTCGGGAAGAAGCCCTCGAGCGCATCGCCGCGATCCGTCCTGGACACGCTGCGCCCGCCATCGGAGACGTGCTTCGCCACCAGCAGGACGTCCTCTCCGAGGACGGTACCGGACGGAAAGACGCCTACCTCTTCACAGACCTTCAGGCCTCCAGCCACACCTTGACCGCCACCGCTGGGGCCCTCGTCGATTCCAGCCTTTCCGTGCGGTTCGTGACCCAACCGGTCCAGGCCCAGGTCAATGTGCGGGTGGATTCCGCCTGGTTCGACACCCCGATGCGCCTGACCGGGCGGAGCGAAGCCCTCTACGTGCGAATCACCCACGATGCCGAGCGTCCCGTAGACGATCTGCCCCTCAGCCTGGACCTCAATGGCCGTCGCGTCGCCATCGGATCGTTTGGTCTGCGTCCCGGGCTGGTGACCGACACCGTCCTGCGTTTCCGCCACGAAGCGGCCGGTCCCGTGCACGCCGTGGTCCGGACGGACGACGCGCCGGTGACCTTTGACGACGACCTCCACCTAGGCTATACCGTGGCCGACCGGGTCCGCATCGTGCTGGTGCAAGGCCGGGATGCCGGGGCCGGAGAGCAGGTCGCCCTCCAACGCCTGTTCGGGGACGCCGCACTCCACGAGGTGGTGACGATGGCCGGAGAATCGCTGGACTATGACGCTCTGGCGTCGGGTGACTTCATCGCACTGCAGGGCATCCGCAACCCATCCTCAGGCCTCATCAGCGCCTTGCTGCGGGAAACTGAAGCCGGAAAAAGCACCTTGCTCATTCCTCCGGCCGAAGCGCTCGGTCCGGGATGGGAAGAATTGCTGATCGGGCTTGGCAGCGCCGGTCCGGGAGAATGGATTGCCCTGGAAGAGCCCGCCCGGCTCGGCATCCTCCACCACGAGCACCCCCTGTTCGACGGGGTGTTCAGCCGGCGGCCCGAGCGGGTCGACCTTCCCTCCGTCCGGGGGTGGCACTCCCGTTCCAAACCCGGTGTTCGTGAACGGCGCCTCCTGTCCTTTTCCGACGGCCGCCCCTTCCTCAGCGCCGGCCAATGCGGACGGGGACGGTTCTATTGGGCTGCGGCCCCATTGGCCGCCGAGTGGACCAACCTCTCCCAGCATGCCCTGCTTGTCCCCATGGCCCTTCGCATGGCAGAAACCGCCCGGTCCTCCGGAATCCAACAATATCAATCTGGGGAGAATCAAGACATCCTGCTCCCCGCCACCTCGTCGACGCCGGACGGTGTGAGCCTCCGCCGGACCGAAGGCGGGGACACCGAACTCCTCTCCGCCGTGGCCACCCCGAGCGGCATTCGCGCCTCGCTCCCCCTCCGGGATGTGGCGCCGGGCTCGTATGACATCCTGCACCGTGACGGAGACACCTCCCGTGTGGTGATGGCCATCGGGGTGAACCCCATCCAAGCCGAAAGCCAGCTTGAAACCCTTGAACCGGAGGCTTGGCGGCAAGCCCTTGTCACCGCAGGGTGGCGCAAGGCCGAAGTGCTGTCGGCCGATGTCCAAGATGTGGTCGCGGCTGTCGAGGTCCTCGATGACGGACAGCCCCTCTGGTTTGGCCTGATCGCCTTGGCCCTGTTGTTCCTCCTGATTGAAATGATGTTGCTCAAACGAAAGTCCGCTGCGATTCTCCCATCCGGGACCGGTTGACGACGAATGTGCATCTTCGCCCAACGCCACGCCCCATGCCCCGATACCGCGCCGCCGCCCTGATCCTGCCGGGACACCCGCTCCACGGCCACCCTGTGGACCTCATCGTCGAGGATGACCGACTGACCGGTGTCGTGCCGGCCGACGGAGCACTCGATGCAGCCCGGGGCGACCGCGATCTGGGCAGCGCCCGTGCTTTTGCGGGATGGTGGGACCTGCAGGCCGACTTCCGGGACCCGGGGACGGAGCGGGCGGAAGGCCTCAACCACGGCCTGACCGTGGCCGCGCAAGGCGGTTTCGCGAAGGTGGCCCCCGTCGCCTCGACCCGCCCCTGCCGGGACCAGCCCGCCGAAATCCAGGCCATCCTCCACCGCAGCCACCGCCACGTGACCGGCGTGCTCCCCGTAGCCGCCCTGAGCGCCGGACGGGCCGGAAAGGAACTCACTGAGGCCCATGCCCTCGCGGAGGCTGGAGCCTTGGCCTTCAGCGATGATGCGCCCGTGGACCGGCCCGAATTGCTGCGGAGGGCCCTCGAATACCATGGCGGCCTCGGCACACCCGTTTTCTCCGAAGCTCACGACCCCAAATTCCAGCCGGAAGGCATCATGCACGAAGGGGCCGCGAGCACACGGATGGGCCTGCCCGGGCTGTCCGAGGAATCGGAGACATTGCGCATCCGCCGCGACCTCGACATCCTGCGCTACTCCGGTGGCCGGCTCCACATCCCGGTGGTCACCACCGCCGCGGGCCTGCAATCCATCCGCGACGCCAAAGCCGAAGGACTTTCGGTCACCTGCGGCACCACCGTCCACCACCTCTGCTGGACTGACGAAGACCTCGCGGGATTCAACCGCGATCTCAAACTGTCCCTCCCCTTGCGTTCAGCGGACGACCGGACCGCCCTCCGAACCGCCGCCTTCGATGGGACACTGGATGCGGTCGTCTCCGACCACCGCCCCCGGACCCCGGAAGAGCACGATGTGGACTTCATGGTGGTAGCACCCGGCATTGCCGGCTTGCACGCTGTGGGCTCGGCCCTGTGCGGCGCGCTCCGCGACCACGGAGCCTCGCCCGAGGACGTCGATGAGGCCATGGCCCGACTGCTCGCCTCCGGGCCGCGGCGGGTCCTGAACGCAACCTCCGCGCCAGATGCCGCGCCGGACTCCATCACCCTGTTCAGCCCGGAGGACCAGGTACCGAGCTCCTCTTCCAAGGCACCGAATACGGTCTATGGAGCGGACACTGCGGGATTGGGAGGGCACGTCGTCGGTGTGCTCACCGCCCGAGGAACCCACTGGAACTGATCGTGGGCGGTCTTCAAGCCTCGCCCGTCGGCCCACCGAAGTTCATCGGAAACGAGGGTTCAGGCTGACCGGTCATGTCGATGGTCCCGTGCTGGGCCTCGAACTTTCCGATGTTGTCGACGAGCATCTTCATCACGCGCTTGGCGTGTTGCGGGGACAGGACCACGCGGGAACGAACCTTGGCCTTGGGGGTACCTGGCATCACCTGGATGAAATCGAGGATGAACTCGGTCTGGCTGTGGGTCACCACGGCGAGGTTGGAATACACCCCGGTGGCGACCTCCTCGGGCAGTTCGATGTTGAGTTTGGGCTTCTTGCCTCCGTTGTCCTGACTCATGTCTGCAAGGTAACGGAGGCTCGGCGGTCCGCTCAGGGCAGAACCGCCAACAATTCCCGGAGGTGGCGCACACTGGCCAAAGCCGGAGAATCCGGCGGGGTGGCACCCGCCGGAGAGAAGTGGACGGCATTCCATCCGGCCGCCACCGACCCGACCACATCGGCCTCGTGGTCATCCCCAACCATCCAAGCCTGCTCTGGGCGGCCCCCGACCCCGGCGAGGGCACCGTCGTAGCACGCCCGGGCCGGCTTAAGGTGTCCCAGCTCATCGCTGGTCCAGACCGCCTCGATGTAGGCGCCGATACCCGAATTCTCCACCTTGATGTGCTGCACCTCCTTGAAGCCGTTCGTGAGGATGTGAAGTTCATGGCCCCTCCCCTTCAATTCGGCCAGAACCTCCAAGGCCCCATCGAGGAGGTGCCGCTGGTGAGGCCCCCGGGCCACATACTCGGACCCCATCGTCTCCGCCAACGCCAGGTCCTCGATGCCCAGCACGGATAGGGTGCGGCGAAACCGCTCCCCACGGAGAACGGGCTTGGTCATCGTGCCCGCCTGATACGCCTTCCAGCACGTCGCATTCTCCCGCTGGTAGACCCCGTTGAAGGTGTCGAAGTCAGGAACCCCACGACCAGCCAGATCCAGCTCGGCATACAGCCCCTTCAAGGTCTCCAGGGAGTTGCGCTCAAAATCCCAGAGGGTTCGGTCGAGGTCGAAGAACAACAGGGTGCGGTCGGACATCAGATGAGGGCAGTGCTGGCCAGCAAGGTGAGAATGGCGCTCCACAAAACATAGGAGGCCACGAGCACCGGCAAGGTGCGGCGTTCATGTCCGAAATACTTGAAAGCGACCAGCCCCGCTACCGGAACCCCGATAACGCCAGCAATGGCCGCGATGCCGAGCAATCCGAAGCGGAGCTTGATGCCGACCAGACGCCTTCGTCCGACCGTGAAGGTCCGCTTGCCCCGCTCGCGACGGCGCCGCGACCACCATCGGAATATCGCCTTGGCCATCGGCTGCATGGCCGCGAGTCCGAGGGCGGCCCCACCGGCCGAATACGCGAAGGCCCGCAACGGGTCCAACCCGGCCGCCACGGCCGACGCCGGCGTAACGAGAAACTTCACAAAGGCCAGCGCCATCCATCCGGCAGCCTCCAGCAAGGCCTGGCCTGCCGTGTTGGCAGCCAATATGGCCGACACAGCCGCAAACAGGACCCCGGTCAACGGCATGCGGCGTCCAGTGTTTGGGTGTACACGTCCTCCCACCCCGCCCATTGGCCTTCACCGGACAGGCTCTCGTTGTGCCAGAGGAGGCGCAGGGGGGCACCCCATTTCTTGGCTTCGTGTGCCAACGCACCGACCCGGGCCGGCACCTCAGACGCCGGCGTGCAGAGGTAGCGGAGATAAGTCGCGTCCATAGCCGCAAAGGGAACAAGCACCAAATCGGTCAGGGTCTCCCGCTCGAGGTCGTACCACCGACGGGGCCTGGCAAAGCCGCCCCGCCACCCCGTGCGGACGGCGTGGCCCTCGGTGTGGTCCTCGCGCACGCCCAAAGCGAACAATTGTCGACGGGTCTCCGAGAGGACCATCCGCAGGTAATGTTGTCGGGATGCGACGGGAGGTCGGCCCATGATGTCGCGGTAAGACTGGCATTCGGCCGCCATTTTCTTGGCATCGGAAGCCGCGGCATACCCGGGGTGCCACCCCACCGAATGGCCCTCCGTATCGTCGAGGCGTTTCATCAGGTCGGCCAAGGCCAGACTCGAGGCGGGCAGCCCCCTGTCATAGGAACCAAAAGCGGCGAGCAGGAAGAACCACTGGGTCGTCAGGCCTCGGCTTCGGTGGGCCTCCTCGACCTGTCCATAGGTGTCGTAGGGGTCCTGTCCCTGTCCGGCGGCGGCACGCAGGCGGCGAACGGCCTGGACCCATTGGCCCCGGAAGACATCCCGGGCCCAAGCACCCCCCGTTCGGACAAGGCCCTTGCCCCGGAAGGCGTAGGCACTGTCCACGTCCAATGTGGGGACCACGGCGTGTTCGGCGCGCAACCGATTGCGGTGCTCCGGCCAGGCGTTTCCGAGCAGGCGTTCCCCGATGGTCCATGCCCACTGCTCGCAGATGGGCGAGTCCAACCACCCTCTCAACTCAGGCAGGGAGCCGGTGGGGTCAAATCGACCATGGCCGTCCCGTGGGGCATCCGGGAGAAACTCCTCCATCCGGCTGGCCATCCAGAAGACAGCCGAAAACAAATCGGCCTGTCCGTCCTCGGAAGCCAGGGGGGCGGCGTCCAGACTGCCGGTCCGGTCTAGGAGTCCATCGGCAGGAAATCCCACACCGGGCCATTCGCCCTCCACTCCGTAATGCATCCGCACCCCATCCGCCGCGCGATGCGCCTCGGCATCATCCTCCCACCTCCATGGCAGACCCAGTGCGGCCGACAGGACCCAGTCAAAGGCCGCCTCGTGCCGGGCCGTCCGATGGGGAGCATGAACAACCACGGTGGGCGCGGAAGGAAATCGAACCGCCGTCATCTCACAAAGCGCATGAGGCCATCCACCAGTCGGACGGCGGCCTGACCGCCCCCGAACAGACCCAACGTCTCGACGGAAGGAATGGTCCGATCCTGGGAGAGCTCGGACGTCAGGGCGGCCGCTCCATCCTCCTGGAGAAGGCGGGCCGGATCGAAGAGGACCGAGGCCCCGACCTCCACCAATTCCTTCCATTCGGTGGCATCCCGCAAGACGACCCCCGGAGTTCCCTGGAACCAAGCCTCCTTCTGGAGCCCACCGGAATCCGTCAGGACCCGGTCCGCATGGAAAAGGGCAGATTGCATGTCGACATACCCAAAGGGCGAAGTCTCGATGATCCCCTCGGGCATGGCGAGCCCGAAGCGCTCCATGTTGGATCGGGTCCGAGGATGAACCGGGAACACCACCTGTCCGCCCGTTGACCGGACCCACTCTCCAATCGCCTCCAATGCGCCATGCAGGCGATCGGCATCGTCTACCGTGGCGGGCCGATGCAGCGTCACGACGAGCACGGGAGATCGGTCCGGCCAACCCTGGGGCAGCCGATTTTCCAGACGCTCCCGGACGCTGAGCGCCACATCGAGCATCACGTCACCGATTTCGAGAATGCGGTTTGGGTCGACCCCTTCGGCCCTCAGCTGGGCCGAAGCGGCCATTCCCGTTGTAAAGAGCAAATCTGCCAGGGAATCCGTCAGAATCCGGTTGTGCTCCTCGGGCATGGACCGGTCTCCGCTTCTCAAACCTGACTCTACATGAACGAGGGGGACGCCGGCATGGTGGGCAGCCAGGGCGCCAGCCACGGTGGCATCGGTGTCGCCATACACCACCACGGCCGCAGGCCTCACCTGGTCGATTTGTTCGGCCAGTCCGGCCAGCATGTCCGCCAGACGGTGGGTCCGTGAGGCCTGGGAAGGGCGCAGTCGGGCATTCGGGGGTGGGACGCCCAGTTCCGTCAGGAAATCCGTTCCCATGTGGTCGTCCGGATGCTGTCCCGCGTGAACCAACCACTGTTCCCATCCGCGACCGGCCAATTCCCGAGTCACCGCCACCGACTTGATGAACTGGGGGCGGGCGCCAACCACGGTGAGGATGCGGGGGGGAGAGGTCATTCAGAGAAGCTGATGGTCTGCAAAGCTAAAGTGGCGCATCCCGGCGATGATGACATGGTCGAGAACTGGCAAATCGAGGGCCCGCCCGGCCTCCACCAAGGACCTGGTGAGGCGCTTGTCGGCTTCGCTCGGCCGCGGATTCCCGGAGGGGTGGTTGTGGACCAGCACGAGGGCCGAGGCCCGCACCACCAAGGCTTTGGAGAAGACCACTTTCGGATCGACCACCGTGCCGGACTGCCCCCCAATGGAAATCCGGAGGTCGGCCAGCGCTCCATTGGCCCGGTTCAGGGCCAAAGCCCAAAATTCCTCCTCCGCGCGGTCGATCAACCGCGAACGAAACCGGCGGACGATGTCCTCGGACCGGGTCACACGCGCGGCGGGTGGATCCGGACGGGCCATCCTTCTCCGACCCAGTTCCATCGCTGCGGCAATGCAGACTGCCCGGGCGGGACCAATGCCTCGAACATCCTCCAGCCTGAGCAGACCGCTTCGGCCCAAGGCGTGCAAATCACCTCCAAACTCCTCCAACACCCGACGCCCCGCATCGACTGCCTGCTCACCCCGGCTGCCACTTCCAATCAGCAGGGCGAGCAACTCCTCATCCCGCAGGGCATCCACACCCGCCAGACGAGCCCGTTCCCGTGGCCTCAAACTCGCCATGGACCGGAATCGCCGGAATGCAGAGGAAAACAAAAAGGGACGCCGCAGCGTCCCTTCTTCAATGTCGTGGTGACCGTCATGCGGCCAATGTGCCTCTTACTTGACGGAAGCCAAGTGGCGCACAAGAGAGCTTTTGAGGTTGCTCGCTTTGTTCTTGTGGATGACGTTCTTCTTGGCCAAACGGTCAATCATCGAAGTCACCTTCGGGAGGTCCTCAGTGAGGGCCTTGGCATCCGAGGAGGCGCGGAACTTCCGCAGGGCATTCCGCATCGTTTTGTGGTAATAGCGGTTGCTGAGACGCTTCGTCTCGTTGGAGCGGATTCGCTTGAGGGCAGATTTGTGGTTCGCCATGCTTGCGCGTTAGAGGGGGGCAAATATAGTCAACCCTTTGATGCAATCGACCATCAGTACCAAATCAGGTATACCCGAATCGTGGTGGCCCCATCGGTAATGTCCACTTCGGCCCGCTCGGCATCCACATGGTCATTCACGAGGAAGGGCAATCCCACCGCGATGAAATCCTGCGTGGTGGCCACATCGTCATCAAAGACAGTGAACTCATAGGCAGTCGCGAAATCCTCTGCTTCGATGTTGACCGCCACGAAATCGAGGTCCACGGGAAGCTGGGCCTCCTCCGCCACGCCAGACGTGAAGAGAATGGATTGAGATTCCGCATCCCGAAGCTCGGCATAGATGTCCGGGGCCCCTTCATCGATGGTGTCGTCGAAATAATCCTCGTCGATTTCGATGACCTGGACCCGATCGATGACGCACCGCGTCACGGGCTCAGGTTCGTTGCAGGAAGCGAAAAAAAGCAGGGGCAGAATGAAGGAAAAAGGCAACCGGCGCATCATCCTAAGGTACGTCTGGAATTCCCGGAAAGAGAGAAGGGCGCCTTCGCGCCCTTCCTTCCTAACAATCTACTTGCCAATCGCCATTCTTAGCGATAGCTGAAGCTAATATAGGGCAGGGAGTCCAAATACGTGACAACGTGTTTTCACACATTATACGCGTTTCAGCCTTCTCCCTCTTACTTCTTGAAAATGAACCGAGTAATGTAGAGGCCTTGACCGTCCGGCTTGCCGGCATCCGACTCGACGCCGCTCACGACGAACTCGAGGGACCACCCTTCGGCAGACAGTTTCGTGATGCGATCGGAAATGATGGCATCGTTGGACGCGATGTTCTGGAAGTTGATGCCCACCCCGCTGAAGAAGTTCAGCAGCTTGGTCTCTTTGAACGCTTCAATCTTCTGATCTCCGCGCTTGACCTTGCCCTGGTCGCTCTTCTTGCCATCGATGCGCTCGGTGGTGGCGGCGTCGCTGTCGACCTCGCTCGTGGCTTCGATGATGCGGGAACGGCCCACGCCGCCGGACACGATGCTTTCGACCACGGTAACGACCTTGTATTCCTGAGCGGCAGCGTCAAAGCAGGCCGCAAAAGCGAGTAGGCTCGCAAAAATGAATTTCTTCATGGTGTTGGTTGTTGTGTTTCGCAATGTAGGACCAAGCTCAGAAGGAGTGCGTTGCTTCCCCTGCCAGACCCGCCAACATGTCGCGCGCTTCCTGCTCGATCTCGCGGCCCCGGTCCCGCGCGTACCATAGCTGGACTTGTGCGGCGAATTCGGCATAAGGCGGTTTGGGTTCTGGTGCCTCACGGTGCGCGAGGACCATCTTCCGCGCGGTCTCAGGACGCGGACCCCATTGGCCCAATACAGCACCTGAACCCTCCGCCACGATCCACATGGGAATCGAACGCCCGCCCCGAGTCAGAAAATCGTCGATGAGCGGCACCCCGGTGTCCCGGAGCATAATCTCCAGAGAGACGCCTGCCCGGTGTGCCCACATTTGAATAAGCGGCAGGCTCTGCACAGCATCCCCACACCAGCTCTCGGTGATGACCACCCAATGCTGCCCTTCCGTCTTCCCGGAGTCGAGCACGGTCTCCATTTCCCCGGACATCCGATATGTCTTGATTACCCGCCTCGCCCGGGCCGCATTCAGCCGGGTATACTCCGCGTACTTCTCTTTCAGCTCCGGTCCGCTGTGTGCCCTCTGTTCCACCCAGTCGAACATGGCCTGACCAAAGGCCTCGGTCGTCATGGCGCCCGGCCGGCCGTCGGCCCACCAAGCTGCCCAAATGGGGCGAAGTCGCTCCTGGATCATGGTCGCGTCATCCACGATTCTGCCGCCAATCGACCCGAGCGGAGGGCCGCGTCGAGCGAGGGAGCGGCAACGTGGTCACCGGCGAGATACACGCCGGCCTCATTGCGCAGGATTTCAAGCGAACTGCGCACCGCATCCAACTGTGGAAGGGCTTTGTGGATGATGGTGTGCCAGAGCATGGCACCGGGTTGCAGTCCGGCGGCCTCAAGGTCATGGCGCACCCGGCGCTCCATGGCGAGCACGTCGCCCACCCCTTTCGAACCGGGCAGGGCGGTCACATTGAGCTTGCCGCGGCCCTCCTCTCCCTGGATGTCTTCCATGAAGTGGACGTTGGTCACACAGGCCGCATCAGGGAGGAGACCAATGATGGGCTGGCCAAATCGGGGAGCCTTGGTCTCGAACACTGCATTGAAGCAGGAGTTCCACTCCACCTCCGACCGCCGTTCGACCGAGCTGATGACTCCACTGCCTTTCACCATCTCCCCACACTCCAACTCCACCCTTCCTGCGGACACTGCGACCACACGGGTACCCAATCGGACTTCGGTGCGCTCCAACCGACCGGCCAGTTGGCGGACCAACGCTTCGATACCCGCTGCAGGCCTCACCACAGCTCCGCTGGCGAACATTCGCAACGTGTACAGAAACTGCGCGGGAGGAGGGGAAAGCCGGGCATCCAAGAAGATGCCGGAGAAGAAGGGACCGAGAAAGTCGCGGATGAAGTCGTTTGTGAATCCACGCGTCTGGAGGAATTCCGCTGTGCTTCCCGTCGTGAGGCCATCCTGAACGGATTCGGCAGAACCGGAACAGGCCTCGCGGACCAGTCTGAGGATGCGGATGCGGTCTCCCCAGGTGCCCACACCACTGGTGAGGGTTGCCAGAAGGCTGCCGGGCAGACGGCGCGGGTCGGCCAGGGTCTTCCATCGGCCGTGCTTTCGGATTCTCGCCCCGGGCACGAAGGCCACGGGGTCCAAGGCTGGCAGGTCCACCCAGCGATGCAACTCGGGATAGGCGGTCAACAGGACCTGGAACCCGACATCGACGGGCGTTCCGTCCGCCATGCGCTCGGTCCGCAGCCGACCACCCAGCCGGTCCGAGGCTTCCAGCAGAATGGGGGCATGTCCCTGCGACTCGATTGTCAGACAGGCGGCCAGGCCAGCCGCGCCGCCGCCCACCACGATGGGGCGATCATTCCCCGTCATCGACGGTTTTCTTGGAGGCATCGACCAGGCTGTGCAGTTCGCGGAGCTCTGCCGCGGAGAAATCCCGCCATTCTCCGCGCGCAACGTCGAGGTGCATGTGCATGATTCGGACGCGCTTCAGGCGGACCACGTTGTGCCCGAGGTGCTCGCACATCCGACGAATCTGCCGATTCAAACCCTGGGTCAGGACAATGCGGAATTGGCGCGGTCCGGTCTGCTCCACCTCGCACCGGCGCGTGACGGTCCCGAGGATGGGCACGCCCCCGGCCATGTCTTCAATGAAGGATCCCCGGATGGGCCGATCCACGGTGACGTGGTATTCCTTCTCGTGGTGATTTCGGGCCCGCAGGACCTTGTTGACGATGTCCCCGTCGCTGGTCAGGAAAATGAGCCCCTCACTGGGCTTGTCGAGGCGACCGACGGGAAAGATGCGCTTCTCGTGGCCGATGGCGTCGATGATGTTGTCCCGTTCCCGCTTCTGGTCCGTGGTGCAGACGATGCCCACCGGCTTGTGGTAGGCGATGTACACGTGGTCCTCCTGCTTCGTGGGCTGGCCGACGGGCTTCCCATCCACCTCCACCGTGTCGCCGGGCATCACCTTCGTGCCCAGCTCCGGTAGGACCCCATTCAGGGTGATCCGCCCCTGCTCGAGCAACTTGTCCGCCGCCCGGCGAGAGCAATGCCCCACCTCGCTCAGGTATTTGTTGATCCGGATTCCCGACGCCTCCTGGCCCATGCGACAAAGGTGGTGAGAATGCGTGCATCTTTGGGCCGATTCCAAGCCGCCATTTTGCTCGACGACCTAGACCAGGCCGAATCCCAGTTGCTCGAGATGAACAAGGTGGACGCCAAAGGCGGTCCCATCAAGGACGGGGAACGCTGGATTGAATTCGGCCGCGATCTCGCCGCGCGCAAGGCCGCCAACGGCCTCTGATCATCAGTCGGCCTTGATCAGGCGGGTCCGGGTGCCGTCCTGAAGCTCGACCAAGTAGACCCCAGCTGGCCGATCTCCGAGGGAGAGTCCGCGTGATGCCGGAAACCGGAAGACCTCGCGGCCCGCTGCGTCAAGGACCCGTCCGGCCACACGGTCCCCGGTCCACCGGACCCAGTCCGCCGTAGGATTCGGGGCGAAACGCCGCTGGGCAGGCACATTCAGCTCGTCCTGACCGAGGATGATCGCGTAATTGTTGGTCGCATCAGGCGTGGGGGTCGCAAACCAGACCCAATAATCTGCCCCATCGGGATAACGGCCCAGCGAGATGTCCTGCTGCTCAGGAGCTCCGAAGGCAAAGAAGTCGAGAATGATCCAGAATCCGCCATCCTCGTCCCATTGGAGCAAGGCAATTTCCTCGCCCGAAGCGGAGAGGGTGAAGGGTGCGTGGTACGGGCCCTGCTCCGGGTCATTGTCCAGCCAATAAAAGGCCCAATCGCCCGCCGCCAGATACCCGGAAGGGAGCGCATACTTGTTCGGCACATTCAAGTTGTCCGTCAGATACTTGCCACCCAGCGCTACGGGGGCAGCACCCGCATTGAACAGCTCCACCCAGTCCTCGAATTCAAGGAACTCATCGGAGACGTTGTTGGCATTCGAACTCATGAGTTCATTGATGACCAGCTCGGAAGGTGAGATGGCCACCGTGACCAACTCGGGCTCACAGGGAATCCAGCGTTCAAGGCCAGCGGAACTCGTCGCCTTGACGTGATAGGTCACCGTCGCGGGCCAATTCGACTGGACGGGAATCTTGATGCCCCACGTGCCATCGCCAGCCTTGCGATCGCTGTGCTCTCCATCGTCGTACATGGCATGGGACACCGGTCCGCCCCCCGCATCGATCCAGCACGTCACCTCGACTTCATCGCCTCCTCCATCGACGATGGCGCGGACCCGAAGGGAATCCAAAACCGGCGCATTGTCCTCCACCTCATGGACGACCAACACAGGCACCTCGGGATCGAACTGGGTTTCCAAAGAATTCAACCGCGTTTCCAGCCAGGGCAGGATGCCGAATTCCACGTGACCACCGGATGCTTGCTCCAGGGACTCCTCGAAATTCTGGGTGGTGAATCCAAAGGACAGCGGGTAATACGCATCCGAAGCGATGGCGGGCTGCAACAGGGCATGGCGCGGCTCGAGGTAAGCCATCACGCTGTCCGGATGCGCCCACTCGTCCATCATCTTCCGCAAGTAGTAGGTGTACCACTCCCTGTACTCCGGGACCGCCATCAATCGGTCATACAGCGGCCGGTATTCGGTGGACCACGTGTACGGGTCCCGCGTCTCCCACTCCTGATTCAGCCAGTCAATGCCCCAGGTGTTGTCGAGGTCATAGGGGATGTACTCGAAGAGGCCGGTCTGCGGGTTGTGGTACAGGTAAAAGTTGTTCTTGTTGCCGGCATAGCCGTCCCAGTTTCCGCTCACCACATCGAGGGCCTGAACCTTGAGGAAATCGGCCACGTTGAACTCCCGCTCCAAGGCGCAGGGCAAGTCGGCGTCCGGGGTGTTGTTGAGTACATCAATGAAGCCGGCGAGGTCGGTGTAATCGTCTTCCTCGTCGTTGGTCTTGAGCTCGTAAGCGCGGCGCCCGTTGACCTCGAACTTGTAGTCATCGGGTTCTTGGCTGATGTAGTCCAACGTCGCGGGCCACAGGCACTTGTAGAAGTTGCCGTTGTCCCGGTCGTAGTACTCCTCCACGAATTCCTCATCGAAGTGCTCGGTGTTCAAATAGGCCCCCATGTACTCGCCATTGAGCAGCAACTTCACATGGCTGGTGCGCGAACCGGCGAGCCCCATCCGCCGCAGAATGTTCCAGCTCAAACCGGCACGCAACAGCGAGGGGTCGTTCTGGTTGGCGTTGACATTGAGCTTCTCGAGGTCGACGTACTTCTGGCCGGAGATGAAAGCGTTGAGGTCAATCTTGAAGCTCTTCTTCGGAGCGAACAGCGAGGTGTTGCCCCGGAGCCGAACGGCGATGGTGTCAATGAGGGTGTCCACACTGGTGGAGACGAATTGTACCGTGGCCGGGAAGGAATTCGTAGCGGCATACTCGACGTCACCAAACAGCATTTCGGCTGCGCTGTCCGGATCCATGGTGATGGCGATGGTGGCCACCTCTTCCTGGATGTACGCCGGGCCGAAAGGGGGGATGTCTGTCTGGGCCGACAAGGAGCTGGCCAACAAAATGAGACACAAGCAGGCCCAACCACGGAGGGAGCCAACGGAAATCAGGTCGTGCACCGTGCGAAAATACTCGGCTTCGCGCCGCGATTTTCTGTTCCGGGAAGACCATTGGCTGAGAATCCATCAACAGCGGACAGCACCCCTATCTTGGTGGGATGGCATCCCACCAAGTCAACAAACTGCTCTTGTGCGCCTTGTTGGCT
>PKDZ01000090.1 GCA_002862785.1 Flavobacteriales bacterium | reverse complement strand
GCCTCATGACCCTCGGTGTCGTGTTGCTTTCCATTTCCGGTTCTGCTCAGGACCGGTCATGGGGAGTCGGAACGGATGGCGTGTTGTGGGCGACTGGATGGAGCCAAGTGCAGGTGGCGCATTGTTTCACAGATGAGTTTCGGCTCCAGGCCGGATTCGGTGTTCTTCGCGGCGTAGATTTGGCGGTGTCCTCATTTCAGCGGCCTCGGCCCGGCACATTTGACCGGGCCGGCATCGTCAGCCTCGGGTTGCGAGCCAATCCGGGCGTGGTGGATGGCCGGCCCTTTCGGGGGTTGATTGGGGTGGAGTGGTCTTCCGAGACCTACGTCAAGTCCGCTTTGGCCGAATGGGGCACGGTAGGTACCATGAAATGGAGCCGTCGAGATGCGCGTTTGTTGGCCGGAGCTGAGTGGTCCTTCGATTCCGGTTGGGGAATGAGCATCCACGCCGGGGTGGGCCATTCTGGAACTCAGGGAGAGGGCTTTGATGCCGAACTCACTCGCCGTGTGGCCAACAGCCCCGGCGTCACCCGCATGTTCGGGTTTGAGTTGATGAAGTGGTTCTGATTCCCTTGCGGGAGATCAGGCACGCCCCAGCTGACGCAGCTGGGCCGTGTGGAGCTTCAGTGCTCCCCAGAAGGAGGTGTCTGCCCGGTAGGGCAGCCCAAACTCCTCCGCTGTCTTTCTCACAATGGGTGAGATGTCGGAGTAGTGCACGTGGCAGATGTGCGGAAAGAGGTGGTGCTCGATCTGATGGGTGAGGCCACCGCTGTACCAGTTCAGTAGGCGGCTTTTCGTGCCGAAGTTGCACGTGGTTTTGAGCTGGTGGCTCATCGGGTCGTCCTCAATGACAAGCCCTTTCTCCGCCGGCCTGTAATCATGGTCTTCCATCACGTGTGCGGGTTGGAAGACAAGTCCGAGCGTCAGGCCGCCCACGAAGTGCATGAGCAGCCAACCGGCGATGACCTGTCCCGCGCCGAGGCCGCTGAAAGCCAACGGCAATCCCACCACGATGGGGTAGTACAGGACCTTGGCGAGAATGATGCGGAACATCAGCTCGTTGCGGCTCTTCCCCATGCGCTTGAGCAGGCCATACTTGTGGTATTTGCTCAAGGCAACGAAATCCTTGAAGGTGACCCAGATCAAGGTCATGAGGCCGTAGAAGAACCAAGCGTAATAGTGCTGGAAACGATGCCAGGGCTTGAGCGGCTTGAGCGGGGAGAAGCGCAGGACGGGGCCTGGATCGATGTCCTCGTCAAGTCCGTCGATGTTGGTGAAGGTGTGGTGCAGCACGTTGTGCTGAATCTGCCACATTTCGCTGTTGCCGCCGACCATCTCGAGGACGCCTCCAACCCAACGGTTCGCAATCTTGTTTTCGCTGTAAGCCCCGTGGTTTCCGTCGTGCATGACCGCCATTCCGATGCCGGCCAAGCCCAGTCCCATCAGGATTTCAGTGGCCCAGAACATCCAACCTCCTCCAGTCGCGCCGGTGGCGATCAAGGCGAGGCTTCCCAAGTAGGTGCCCACAAGGATGATGGCCTTCGTTTTCATGCGGGCGTCGGCTTTTTTGTGGATGCCCTTTTCCTTGAAGTGGGCATCGACCCGCTGGCGGAGGGCCTTGGCGAATCCGGTGGTGTCGCGTCCGAAGCGGACGGTGGGCAGTTCGAGCGGCGCTTGCGTCATGAACTTGCGAAGGTATGGGTTTGATAACGCCGAGGGCGTCCTTCCACGCAAGTGGTCAACCGGGGGGTGTGGGCGACTCAGGGAATCTTGCGGACGCGAAGGGCGCCCGGCGTGACCTCCAGGTACTCGTCGTCGGCGATCCACTCGAGGTATTCTTCGAGGGACAGCTTCTTGGCTGGTGCGATCCGAAGGCCCTTGTCGCTGCCGGAAGCGCGCATGTTCGTGAGCTTCTTGCCCTTAATGAGATTGAGCTCCATGTCCTTGTCCCGGGCGCACTCGCCCACCACTTGGCCCTTGTAGATGTCCTCGCCGGGATCGATGAAGAAGGTCCCGCGGTCCTGAAGCCGGTCGATTTCGAAAGCCCGGGCCTGACCGGTTTCGAGGCTCACGAGTGAGCCGCTTTGCCGGGTCTCAAGGTCGCCCGCATAGGGTGCGTACTCTTCGAAACGGTGGGTCATGACCGCTTCGCCCTGCGTGGCGGTGAGGATCTGGTTCCGCAGGCCGATCAAACCCCTCGAGGGAATCCGAAACTCCATGTGCTGGATGTCGCCCTTGGCTTCCATGACCTGAAGCATGCCTTTGCGCATCATCACCAGCTCCGTCGCCTTGCCTGAGTTGGCCTCCGGAACGTCGATGACAAGGTGCTCGAAGGGTTCATGGCGGGCGTCCTCGACTTCCTTGTAGATGACCCTCGGTTTGCCGACTTGCAGTTCATAGCCCTCGCGGCGCATGGTCTCGATGAGGACGGACAGATGCAGAATGCCCCGGCCGTAGACGGTCCATTTGTCCTCGCTGTCGGTGGGTTGGACGCGCAGGGCGAGGTTCTTCTGCAATTCCTTGTCGAGGCGCTCGCGGATGTGGCGGCTGGTCAGGTATTCTCCTTCTTTTCCGAGAAAGGGAGAGGTATTGATGGTGAACAGCAGGCTCATGGTGGGCTCGTCCACGGCGATGCGTTCCATGGCCTCGGGCTGTTCGAGATCGGACAGGGTGTCTCCAATCTCGAAGTCTTCGATGCCGGTGATGGCACAGAGGTCGCCGGACCGCACGTGATCCACTTTCTCCTTGCCCAATCCGCTGAAGACGAAGAGCTCCTTGGCCCGCACCTTCCGCTGGCCTTCCGCCGTGCACAGCATGTAATCCTGATTGGCGTGGAGGTCCCCTTTGAAGAGACGACCGATGGCAATCCGTCCTGTGAACCGGCTGTAATCGAGGGAGGTGATCTGGAGTTGGGGGGTGCCTTCCACGTGCGGCGCCTCGGGCACGCTCTCGAGGATGGTGTCCATGAGGAAGGCCATGTCCTCCGTCGGGGTCTGCCAGTCACCGCCCATCCAGCCCATCTTGGCGGAGCCGTAGACGGTGGTGAAGTCCAGCTGTTCTTCGGTCGCGCCGAGATTGAACATGAGGTCGAACACCTGCTCCTGGACGAGGTCCGGGGTGCAGTTCTCCTTGTCTACCTTGTTGATCACCACGATGGGAATGAGCCCGAGTTCGAGTGCCTTGCTCAGCACGAAGCGGGTCTGGGGCATAGGGCCCTCGAAGGCGTCGACCAGGAGGAGGACGGCGTCGGCCATCTTGAGGACGCGCTCCACCTCTCCACCGAAATCTGCGTGCCCTGGCGTGTCGATCAGGTTGATCTTGACGTCCTTATACGTGGCCGCCACATTCTTCGACAGGATGGTGATCCCGCGCTCGCGCTCCAGGTCGTTGTTGTCGAGGATCAGGTCGCCAGTCGCCTTGCGGGGGTCGATGACATTGCAGTGGTGGATGATCTTGTCGACCAGGGTGGTCTTGCCGTGGTCGACGTGTGCGATGATCGCGACGTTGCGGAGTCCGCTCATGGGGAGGGGTCGGATTTGACGGCGCGAAAGAACGCCGGAAAGCGCGCCCGAGCACCACCGGGGGACGTGAATTCTTCCTTCGGGGTTGTGGGCGTCGCCGGGTTTGTGCCTTTTGGCCTTTGTGGTGTGAAGGAGACCCCTACCTTCGGTTCGATGATTCAGTTGCGCGTCTTCGGTGCTTGGATGTGCCTGCTCCTTTGGGGTGGGGTACATGCCCTGCAGCTCGAACACGTGGTGGTCCACCATTTGGCCGACGCGGCGCATGCAGCGCACTGTCATCACCACCACGAGCCGGTTTCGTCGCTTCCTTGTGGTGCCGACTTCCCCGTGGTGGACGCCTCTGAGGGTTGTCCGCTGTGCGATTGGACCGGGGTGCCGGCGTTGGCTTCCGTGTCGACCGCCACCTCCGGAGACCAGCCCGCATGGCCCGTCCGCCCCACCCTGGGGTCGGTGCAGGCCGGTTGGTCAGAGACGACACTTTGGGCCGGCCTCGGCTGGCGGGGGCCGCCGGTGACGGACTTCAGCTGAACTCCGTTCCCCCCCCAACTCCAATTCATGACCCCATCCACCGAGGCGGGGAGCATGCCGTGCGGGTATGACCGGTCTTTCCCGTCCTGTCTGGCGTTGATCATCCTCTCTGGAGCCTTGCTCCTTGGAGGCCTTTCAGCGCTGTTGGGTCAGGCTCCGGTCACCATTGACGGCCATGTCTTCCATGCCGAAGGACATTCTCCCTGCGGGGACGCGCTCATCCAGGCGTGGCCCTGTGGTTCCACGTTCACCGCTGATCTCGACGGCCGGTTCGAGGCGTTCTGCCCCGAAGGCATCGACTCAGTGACGGTGCTGGCCCACGGCCATGCCGTTGTGACGGTTGTGGTGGACGATCGGGACCACTTGGACATTGCCCTGGAATCGCTAGCCGTCTCTCTGCGGGATGCCTTCGTGCGGGCGCAATCGAGTGAGGACGTCCCCGAGGGGGAACCGGTTCGCGATCAGGGCGACTTGATGACCACCCTGGATCGGGTGGCCGGGATTCGCAGCCTCGATCTTGGCGCCGGACTCGTGCAGCCCGTGCTTCGCGGTCTCGTCGGGTCCCGGGTGGCCGTGTTGGAAGATGGGATCCCTCAGGTGGGCGGTCGTTGGGGCGCGGACCACGGGGTTCTACTCGACCCAGCATTGTACGGCGGAACCGAATGGGTGCCGGGAGGCGGTCAGGTCTGGCTCAGTCCGGAGGCAATGGGGGGCGGTATCCGGCTCAAGCCATTGGGCATGTTGGGTCAACCGGGAAGCCGAACCACACTGGGCATGAGCTATCGTATAGGGGATGCCCGAAGCCGGCTTTATGCGTTGCACCGTCAGCGCCAAGGTCATTGGCACTGGCATGTCGGTGCTTCAGTATCCAAATTTGGTGACCGGAACGTGCCGCAGGAAAGTTTCACTTACAATACGCGCGTTTTAGACATTGAGGAGGGGCGACTGGCGAATACAGCGGGGCGAGGCGGCCATGCTGTCCTAGGTGCGCGTTGGGAAACCGCGGAGAGGGGACTATTGTCCTTGGATCTCCGGGTGTCCGATGTGCTACAGGGTCTGTTCCCCGGCATCATCGGAGTGCCGATTCAATCGGATATTCGTGGCGATGGGGACCGGTTGTCCGTCGATATTCCCAATCAGCAAGCGCGTCGAATACAGTTGGCAGGCAAATGGATCCGCACCGGGATCCTCGACCGCTCGGTGCGCGTCTCCCTCTCGCGGAACCTCCGCATCGAATCCGCACCGCCCCACGCTCATGGCTACGGCCCCGAGCCGGACAGCAATCTCAGTTTGCAATTAGACGAGCGGCATGTGTTTGTGGAGAGTCGATGGGAGGGCATCCATGGCGCCTTCGGATTCCAGGTAGAACACCTCGACGGCCGAACTTCCGGATGGGAGTTCCTTCTTCCAACCCATTTGCGCACTCGGGTGTCTGCCATCGCGGACCGCAAGTGGAAGGCCGGTCGGATTGGACTTCGGCTTGATGGTGTAAGCGTGTCTAATGAAGACTACACCGAGCCGCTCTACGCGGCCGATGGGACCGTGGTCGGGGATGATGTGCGGGCGACCGCCCTCGATCGAGTTATGAGCGGATGGGCCTTAATGGTCAACCAGCCTTTCCACCTCGGTCAGCGTCTGAGAGGCCAATTGACCGCCACGGTGTATTCTCGAGTGCCGGACAGCTACTCGCTGTCGGCCAACGGCATCCACCACGGCACGTTCCGTTATGAGCAAGGCAATCCGGACCTCGCGCCGGAGAAGACGGTGGAAATCCGCACGACTCTTGGGTCCCACGATCCCTCGGAGGACCAGAAATTCCGTTGGTCTGCCCGCGGATTTGCGGCCCTGCACGACGGCTTCATCCACTTGACTCCCACGGCTTCTTTTGCGCCCATTGTCCATGCGGGTCAGGTCTATGCTTTTCTGGCGCTGGACGCCTTCCGGACGGGGGGCGAAGTCGAGGCCGATGTCCGGATTGACCGCGGCAGGCTGTCAACTTCCGTTGCCCTGCTGGGCCAGTGGGCGCTTGAGACGGGACTTGGATTGCCATTTACCTCGCCGACAGAAATCCGAAGTGCTGTTTGGTGGCCACTCGGGGAGAAGGCGTTTGTCCGCCCCCGTCACCGCTGGATTGCCGAGGCCAATCTGACGGCCCGCAACGAAGACACCACCCCCGGTGCGAGCCTTTGGGGTTTTGAAATCGAGCTCGAGGGAGAGCGAATGACGCTCGCTCTGGACATGGACAACTTACTGAATAAGGCGTGGCTCGACCACGTCAGTGCATACCGCACCTTGGGGCTGGTCACCCAGGGTCGGTGGGCATCCCTGCGCCTCACAATAAAAGTGGTGCAGCCGGATGACCGAGTATGACCATCCTATTGAAACATCACATTTAACAACACAACACCATGAAAATTAATCAGCATTTCGCCGCATTTGCCGTTGCGGCAGCCCTTGCATCCTGCGGCACCACCGACACGGAGCCTCCCACGGTTTGCGATTCGGACAACCTCACCGGCCTTCCCAGTATTCTGGCTGGAGAATTGGAAGTCGAAGCCGGTACAACCGTGACCATTCACGACGCTTTCTGCGACAATGATGGATTGGCGGAGATCCGCTGGAATCTGCATACGGCAGAGGGCCATGCCCACGAAGAGGAGGAAGAAGGTGAAGAGCATGAAGGAGAGGAGCATGAGGAAGAGTTCATCCTGTGGAGCGGAGGCGACTTTGAAAAGCTGGAGATCCGGGCCGTTGAGGGCACCAAGACGGAGGAGCAATTCACGGTTGACTTGCCCTTGACTACCCGTGGCCTTTGGGACTTACTCGTCTCCATCGTCGATGCCGAGGGCAATGCTGCGGATGACGTCCTGCTTCAATTGCACATCGAAAACGACCATTTGCCACTGTTTGAGTTGTCGATGGTCGGCGGTGTAAACCCCGCGGAGTGGGAAGGAGAAGAGCAGGTCTGGCCCCCCGGCGCAACCGTCAATGTGACCGGGAGCGTGTCCGATTCGGATGGCGTGGCCGAGGCTGAGTTGCTTCTGATTCGCGAAAGCGATGAGGCCGTGGTCTGGTCCGCCGAAATTCCGGCAACTGGCGAAAGTGCCATTGACTTTTCCATCGACGTGGTGGTCCCAGCAGACGCTGCCGAAGGAGAATACCACTTCGAAATGGAGGCCGTGGACGGAGCCGGTGTCGACATGCATACTGGATTCCACCTCGAAGTGGAGTGAGTCTCGACCTTCCGGACTGACTTTTTCAGAATCCCCTGCTCTTCGGTGCTCTTCCGAGGGGTGGGGGATTCCCTTTTTTGGGTGCTTTTCCGCAGTCCGTTGCGATTGATGCACGCCGTTGGTCGTTTTGTCAACGAAAGCACCCAACGGGAAAAGGGGAGAGCTAATTTTGATGGCTTCACTTTAGCATCATGCGCGATACCGTCATTTCCGAGCTCATCCAGAAGGAACATGAACGCCAGACCCATGGCGTCGAGCTCATTGCCTCCGAGAACTATGCGAGCGACCAGGTCATGGCTGCTCAGGGTTCCGTACTGACCAACAAGTATGCCGAGGGTCTCCCCGGCAAGCGGTACTATGGCGGTTGTGGCGTGGTCGATCAGGTGGAGGACATCGCCCGCCAGCGGCTCTGTGAGCTGTTTGGAGCGGAATGGGCCAATGTCCAGCCGCACAGCGGGGCCAGCGCCAACAGCGCCGTGATGCTCGCTTGCCTGAAGCCGGGCGACAAGATCATGGGCTTTGATCTCGCCCACGGGGGTCACCTCACCCACGGTTCGCCGGTGAATTACAGTGGCAAGCTCTACGATCCGGTTTTTTACGGCGTCGAGGAAGAGACCGGCACGATTGACATGGACAAGGTGGCCGAGACGGCCGAGCGCGAGAAGCCTAAGCTGCTCATTTGCGGAGCCTCGGCCTACAGCCGCGATTGGGACTACAAGCGCTTCCGTGAGATCGCCGACAGCGTGGGCGCCCTTCTCTTGGCCGACATCAGCCACCCGTCCGGCCTCATTGCCACGGGATTGCTCAACGACCCGCTCCCGCATTGCCACATCGTGACCTCCACCACGCACAAGACCCTGCGCGGTCCGCGCGGCGGCATCATCATGGTGGGCCGCGACATGGACAACCCGTGGGGACTGACCACGCCGAAGGGGGTGGTCCGCAAGCTGTCCTCTCTGCTTGACAGTGCGGTCTTCCCCGGCATGCAGGGTGGTCCACTCGAGCATGTCATTGCCGGCAAGGCTGTGGCGTTCGGCGAAGCCCTGGAGCCGGCCTACAAGGCTTACACCGAACAGGTCATCCGCAACGCCCAAGTGATGGCCAAAGCCTTCACTGACCGCGGTTATCACTTGATCAGCGGTGGCACGGACAACCACCTGATGCTGATTGACCTCCGCAACAAGGACATCACAGGCAAGGCTGCCGATGCGGCCCTCGGTGCGGCGCACATCACCGTCAACAAGAATATGGTGCCGTTCGACACGCGCAGCCCGTTCGTGACGTCTGGCATCCGGGTCGGTACGCCGGCCGTGACCACCCGTGGCATGGTCGAATCCGACATGGAGCAGCTCGTCGCCTGGATGGACGAGGTGATCATGAATGCGGAGGACGAAGCCGTAATCGCCAAGGTGGGCGATGCCGTCAAGGTCCGCATGTCCCAGCTTCCGCTGTTCGCCGAAGCTGTCACGGCCTGATGGCCGCCTGCCGGGTCGAGGTGGTCGCCTCCACCGTGGAGGATGTCCTCGCCGCTGCGGCGGGAGGCGCCGACCGCGCGGAGTTCTGCACGCACCTCGCCTCCGGAGGTCTGACGCCGGGGCGCTCCCTCATCGAGCAGGCCCTTTCGGTTGCGCGCGAAAATGATCTTGGCTTTCGGGTGCTCATCCGCCCTCGCGAAGGGGATTTCGTCTACACGTCCATTGAGCGGCAGGCCATCGTGGCGGAAGCCGAGGCGGTCTTGTCCCTGGGGGCGGACAAGGTGGTGTGTGGGGGATTGCTCGCCAATGGAGCTGTTGACCTCGACTTGTTGACGGCGTTAGATCAGGCCGTGGGCCTCGATCAGGTCGTCTTTCACCGGGCGTTTGATGAAGCAATCGATCACACCGAGGCACGCCGACAGTTGAAGGAGGCCGGTGTCCGAACGGTGTTGACCAGTGGTGCTGCACGGCGGGCCGCAGAAGGCCTTTCCGCCATCGAAGAGACCGTTCAATTCGGATTGGAGGTGGTTGCCGGGGCCGGGGTCCAACCGGGTCAGGTGGCCGATTTTGTTCGGGCGGGGGTGGAAGCCGTGCACGCGAGTTGCCGGGTGCCGTGCGGTTCGCCTGAGGGCAGGCTCTTTGATGCCGCCCGGACCCAGGTGGACGAGGCGAAAGTGCGCGCAATGGTTCAGGCGGTTCGCGCCGTTGACCGACCTTGAGCGCATGATGCCGAACCGGTTCTGGGACGCGATGTCCCTGCTTTTGCTTGTTCTTCTATTTGGATCCTGCGCGGGACCGGAGCGCCCCATGGGGTCGACAGAGGGGTTGATTCCCCTTCCTCAAATGGTCGAATCGCGCGGGGCCACGTTCGCTTGTGACGGCAGCCTCACAGTGGATTGGCCGGAAGGATGGGAGGCCGAGCGCGCCGTCGTGGAGGGTTGGTT
The DNA here is from genome assembly GCA_002862785.1 of Flavobacteriales bacterium. Lineage (GTDB taxonomy): Bacteria > Bacteroidota > Bacteroidia > Flavobacteriales_D > Sanyastnellaceae > UBA8752. The sequence continues at coordinate 16,781 of PKDZ01000090.1, read as the reverse complement.
CGAAAAGGCGGGTCTGGCCCTCACGGTAGCCTCCGATGGAACTGCGGACCTCGTCTTCGAGCAGGATGCCACCATGGAGGAAGGTGAGGGGTACCGTCTCGAGGTGACGGCCTCTTCCATGGTGGTTCATGCGTCCACGCCAACCGGATGGTTTCGCGGGTGGACGACGTTGCGCAAAATGATGCCGGTGGAATGCGAATCTGGATGCGCTGAAGGGTTCGTTCTGCCCGCTGCCAGGATTGAGGATGCGCCGGTCCTCGAGCACCGTGGATTGTTGTTGGACGGCTGCCGCCATTTTCAAGACGTGGACTTTGTGAAGAAGCAAGTGGAGACGCTGGCCTTGCACGGAATGAACGTGTTGCATTGGCACCTCACCGAGGATCAAGGTTGGCGCATCGAGATCCAGTCCCGCCCTCGGTTGACGGAGATTGGGGCTTGGCGGACGGAGGCGGACGGCAGCCCGCATGGTGGCTTCTACACCCAGGAGGAGATTCGCGAGGTGGTGGCATATGCTGCTGCGCGTCACATTGAGGTCATCCCCGAGATCGAGATGCCGGGGCACAGCTCTGCGGCCATTGCTGCGTACCCTGAACTTGGGTGCACGGGGGACACGCTGGAGGTGCCGCACCGGTGGGGCGTCTTCAAGGACATCTACTGCGCGGGCAAGGAGGAGACCTTTGTCTTCCTCGAGGAGGTGCTCGATGAGGTGGTGCGGCTGTTCCCCGGACCGCGCATCCACATTGGCGGGGACGAGGCGCCCAAGGTGCGGTGGGAAGCATGTCCGCTGTGCCAGGCGCGCATGAAGGAAGAGGGGTTGGCCAATGAGGAGGAACTCCAGCGTTGGTTCATCGGTCGGATGGGCCGCTACCTGGCCTCGAAGGGGAAGACGATCATCGGCTGGGACGAGATCCTCGAGGGCGGTTTGCCGGAGGGCGCCGCTGTGCAAAGTTGGCGTGGCATGGTGGGGGCGGCCGAGGGCGTTCATCTCGGGGCCGATGTGGTCGTATCGCCAACCAGCCATTGTTATTTGGATTACCCCTTGCGCAGCACGGACTTGGAAGAAGCGTATGGGTTCAATCCATTGCCCGACTCACTGACGCATGGGCCCGGTCGCATTCTCGGCGGGGAGGGCAACATGTGGACGGAACACGCGCCACAGGACCTCGTCGAGTCCAAGGTGTATCCGCGTCTGACCGCGTTGGCTGAAGTGTATTGGAGCGGTCCCGAATGGACCACCGGGGAAGGAGCATATAGACACTTTCTCGACAGGCTGGACCGGTTCTATCCGCGGCTGGATGCGATTGGGGTGGACTACGGATTGGAGACGACGCCGTTTGCGGTGGAGACCCGAGCGGATACTGACGGCGGACTCGAGGTTCTCATCCGGTCCAAGGGGCGCGGAGTCGAGGGCCGGGGGCAATGGAATGGAGCGGGGCCTGTGCTGACCGCGGATGAGCCGTTCACCGTCGAGGGGAGGGGCACAGTCGAGATGGAGGTCGGCCAACGCGGTCTGTGGACCAGCCAATTCGAGTCTGTCGCGCTGGATGGACACGCCGCTGTGTTCCACCCCATCGAGCTTGGTTACGATTACAGCCCATGGTACACGGGCGGAGGAGACCAGGCCCTCGTCGATGGCCGGCTGGGTTCGGAGGCCTTCCGTGATGGCGCCTGGCAGGCCAAGCAGGGACAGGACATGGTGGCGACGGTGGATTTGGGTTCGCTCCAGACGGTCACGGGACTGTCTACGGGGGTCTATCTCTATCAGGACGCCTGGATTTTCGAGCCTGAATCCATTCTGTGGGAAGGATCAATGGACGGTCAGTCCTGGTTCACCATGGCAGAGTGCGGTCCTTCGGCGGTGTTGAAGCGGGATGACCGTCAGATGCGCTTGGAGATCGAAGGTCAATTCAATGGGGTGCAACGCGAAGCCCGATTCATCCGGATGACCGCCTCCAATGCCGGGGCGTGCCCAGACTGGCACGCTGCTGCGGGTGCGGACAGTTGGTTGTTTCTGGATGAGATGGTGGTGCGGACGGTGGACTGAGGGTCAGCAACCATCTCCAGTGCTGCTCGGAAAGGTGCGCTGGTCTATGGGGACGGGGTTGCCATGGGCATCGACTTCGGTGCCGTGGTCGAAGAGGGCGTCACCTGCTGTTGATTGTGTGGTAACGAAAGCATCACATGAGGGACAATGTTCCTTGACATGGCACGCACAATACCGCGATTATTTCGCGCCGATAACCTGAACCCAAACCTATGCGATATACCGCTACTCTTTCCTTCTTTTTCTTCTTCTGCGCTCTGGTCAATGTGACCCAAGCTCAATGTGACTGCCCACCTGTGGCCGACCGTCCGATTGTGACCGTGTCTGCTGGCGGCACCGGCACCACGAACTGGACGTGTGACAACACGTACGTGATCGACGGCTACGTCTTCGTTCAGGAAGGTCAAGTGCTCACCATTGATGCCGGCACGGTGGTCAAGGGAGCGGCTGGCTCTGGCGCCGACGCGGCGGCCCTCATCGTGTCCCGCGGCGGCCAAGTCATCGCCGATGGCACGGCCGATTGCCCCATCATCATGACCTACGAAGCCGATCCGCTGGACGGTTCAGTGGCCTACGACACCCGCGGCCAGTGGGGGGGACTCATCGTCCTGGGAAACGCCACCACCAATTTTGGCGGTGTGGCTCAGGTCGAGGGCATTCCTGCCGACAACGATCAAGCGGCTTACGGTGGTGACGACGATGCCGACAACAGCGGTGTCTTCCGCTACGTGTCCGTCCGTCACGGTGGAGCCGAGCTCGGTGCAGCCAACGAAATCAACGGTATCACCTTCGCTGGTGTCGGATCCGGCACGGTGGTGGACCACGTGGAAGTGGTCTCCAACCTCGACGATGGCATCGAATTCTTTGGTGGTGCCGTGTCCGTGACCAATGCCATCGTGGCCTTCTGTGGTGATGACAGTTTCGACTGGGACCAAGGGTACCACGGCGATGCCAACGGAAACTGGCTCGTCATCCAAGACCAGCCTGGCGCAGTGGGAGACCGTGGCGGTGAGCTTGACGGAGACGACTCCGACGACGGCAACGTGTCGGCCGATGAAATGCCCTTCTCCACACCGACTGTGGCCGGCTGGACCGTTGTGGGTGTCGGCGGAAACCAAGGTCTGTTGTTCCGGAATGGTTCCGGTGGCCATGTGTCCAATGGCGTGATTGCCAATGTTTCCGAGGGCATCGAAATCGAAGACAAGGAGACTCCCGAGGACGCCTATGACCGTTGGGTCGCAGGCGACCTGACCCTCATGGACATCACCATCATCGGCGATGCCGGAATTGACTACGATGGCGAAGAAGTGGCCGATGGTGACGATCAGCTGGCGGCGTATGCGGCGGCCAACAACATCGTCGTCAACAACGACTTCGCTGTGGACTACACCTTTGCCTTCAACGCGAGCGGCACCACCGCCACGGACACCCTGAACGTCGAGTGTGGCGCTGGTTCCGGACATGCGTGGGCCCTCGGTTGGACCTTCTGCGACGCCATCAACCTCTTCGGTGGTCAAGGCACCATCAACGGTGTGGAGACGACGGACGTCGCGCAAGTGACGTTGTGGCCGAACCCCACCCGTGGCGACCTCCGTGTGGCAGGTCTTGAAGCGGGTGCCACCCTCGAAGTGCGCAACATGACGGGTTCCCTCGTCTGGGAAGGTGAAGTTCTCGCTGGCGAGGCCACCATTCCGACACGGGGATGGACGGCCGGCGCCTACATCGTGGTCTGGAACGCCGAGAGCGTGACCGGCCGCGAGCGCTTCATCGTCCGCTGAGGCTGAGCTGAGCCGGGGCGACGCGTATCTTGCCGCCATGCCCCGTTTCTTCCTCGCACTGCTGCTGATGGCAGCCATGAACGGGTCCGTTTTCCCCCAGGGGGACGGGCCCGTTCTGCGTCGAACCCTTCCGCGTGACCTGATCCACCATGGATGTCGGCACGCCCACCAGCCCTTCGAGGCCCGCTGGGCGGCCCGTGCCACGTCGGCCAACGAGAACTTCGACATGTCGGGCTCGCTGGCGCGCAGCGACTCCTTCGATGTGCAGCATTACGGTCTCGAGCTCGATGTGACCACCGCCTCGTCCCTTCAGGTGACGGGTGCGGCCCACATCACCTTCGAGACGCTGGAGGCTGGCGCCACCAACCTGTGGTTCGACCTGCATGGCGAGCTCGTGGTCGATTCCCTGACCGTAGATGGGATGGCATGGGGCTTCGACCAGGTGGGCGACAGCGTCTTCGTGGAGGCGCCTGATGGGGGATGGCAAGAGGTCGGTCCCCAGGTTGTCGGACTCCATTATCAGGGCCAGCCTGGCAAGGACCCCTATTGGGGCGGCATGTCCCTGACCGGGGACTACATCTATAGCCTCGGCATTGGCCTGACGACCATTCCGCCAAACCACGGCAAGGCGTGGTACCCCTGCTTCGACCAATTCCGGGAGCGCGCGGCCTACACGTACGGCATCACCAGTGCCGGGGGGAAGCGCTTCCATGGTCAAGGCGACCTCGTGCAGGTGGACAGCCTCGGCGGGGACACGGTTCGGCGCGTCTACGACATGCCCCAGCCCATTCCCACTTACCTCAGTGCCATTGCCGTGGCCAATTACCAGGATTGGGACACCACCTATGTGGGGGTGTTCGGTGAGGTGCCCATCCGCCTGACGGCCAAGCCGGGAAATCTGCAGCAGATGAAGAACCGCTTCGTCGACCTCGGCGTCTGCATCGACGCCATGGAGGATTGGTGGGGACCGCATGCCTGGCAACGGGTTGGCTACGTCATCACCCCGCAGGGCGCGATGGAGCACCCGACCAACATCGCCTATCCGCTGTCCATGCTCGAGCAGAGCAACTTCCAGAACGAGGGGCTCTACGGACACGAGCTCGGCCACCACTGGTGGGGGGACATGGTGTCGCCGCTGCTGCACAACCACATGTGGATCAAGGAGGGCTTCGCCGAGTACTCGAGCCACCTGTTCGAGGAACGGCTGAGCGGCCGGGAGGCGTTTGTCGAAATGGTCAAGGACAACCAGCAGTTCGTGTTGGAACAGGCGCACATCGACGACCTCGGCTTCTGGGCGCTGTCGCCGATGCCGGATGCCGAGATCTACGGACGCCACAGTTACAACAAGGGCGCTTCCGTAGTCCACAATCTGCGCAATTACCTCGGGGACGATCTGTTTCGTCAGGGCGGGCAGGCGGTGCTCGCGGCCGAGTATGGGGGTGCGCTCGATGACGTGATGCTCGAGGAGGCGTGGGAGGAGGCTACCGGGGTCGACCTGACGCCGTGGTTCGATGCGCACATCCGCCAGCCAGGCTTTTCGACCTGGGTCCTTGACAGCGCCATCACCGCGGTGACCGGCGAGGTGCCGGGATATGTGACCGCGCTCCACCTGCAGCAGAAGCTTCGGGCCTGCGAGAACCATCATGACAATGAGCCGCTCGACGTGACCGTGTGGGACCTTGCCGGACAACGCGAGGTGGCCCAGATTGTGGTGGGCGGGCAGTACGCTATCGCGGAGGTCGTCACTGACTTGCAACCGGCGATGGTGGCCCTCAATGCTGAAGGGCGATTGAACCAAGGGCGGATGGACCTCGATTACTGGATTTCGGAGACGAGCTCCTTGCAGAACCTGCCGTGGGTGGACCTGCGCATCGGATGCGATGAGATCAATGCGGGCGACAGTGCGTTGGTTCGGGTGGAGCACCACTGGGCCGGTGCGGATGGCGCACCGGGGGAGACTCCGGCGGAGATGGCGCCCTACGTGGAGGAGATCAGTGGGACGCACTTCTGGAGCATCGATGGACTGTGGCCTGACGATGGCCTCCTGTTGGACGCCCGGTTTACCTATCGCGGCGGCAATGAAAATGAATTGGATTTCGCCCTTTACGGCGACACCGAGGCGGATGCCTTCCTCGCTTGGCGGGCGACACCGGCCGATCCGTGGGTGGAGTACCCCGACTACGAGATCCAGATGGGCTCGGCCTTCAATGGCGGTGGCGTCTTCAAGGTCTCCCGCCTGCGCCTGGGCCAGTACGCCTTCGCGAACGGCGACGTCTCCGTGGGGGTGGAGTCATTGGATTCCGAGGACACGGCGGCGCAACAGGTCTTCCCCAATCCCGCCCGGGACGAGGTCAATGTGGTGTGGCCGGAAGAGGCAAGGAGCCTGTCCGTTCAGGATGCCTCCGGCCGTCAATTGCAGTGCATCAACGGAACTCAGTCAGGCACCACCATGTTGGATGTGACGGCCTGGCCACGTGGCACCGTGGTCTTGATTTGGACGGATGCCGGAGGGGAGCCGTGCCGCACCTCTCGGTTGGTGTTGGAATGACGCAGAGGGGAATGAACGCCATTGACCCCGTCAAACGAGGCGTCTGAGGCCCTGCCTCACGGTTTCCTTGGATTTCCCCGTATCTTCTTTTGTGACTTGTATTGCTATGAATGCTCCCCTGGTCCAGCCGCTGTACGATGAGGTCCAACACGGAACCTGGTCTACCCTGTATTGCCGCCAGCGCGAAAACCTGGAAGACAAGGGGGCACGACTGTATCTCGATGCGCTCGACCGCATGGACTCCTTGACTGAGGCGACCATCCCCCGCGTCGACGCCATGTCCGCGGAGCTGGGGCGCACCACGGGGTGGGGGCTGGTCATCGTGCCAGGCCTGATTCCGGTGGACGATTTTTTCTCCTTGCTCGCCGACCGAACGTTCTGCACCTCGACCTGGGTCCGGCGGCCCGATCAGCTGGACTACCTCGAGGAGCCCGACATGTTCCACGACACCTTCGGCCATGTCCCGCCGTTGCTCGATCCGGAATTCGCCCAGTTCATGCAGCGATTCGGGGAGATTGGCGTGGCGCTGAAGGGCAACGACGAGGCGGTGCTGGCCCTCCAGCGGCTGTATTGGTTCTTCGTGGAGTTTGGCTTCGTCCAGGAAAATGGCACACCCAAGGCCTTCGGCGCCGGTGTCATGAGTTCCTTCGGGGAGACGAACCACGCGTGGGACTTGCGCCAGGACCTGGTGCGGTTTACGCTCGAGGGAATCATGTCGACCCCGTTTACCACGACGGAAATCCAGACGACCTACTTCCTCATCGAGGACATCCCCGGGGTGATCCGGGAAATGAACGACTGGTTCGCTGCCCTCTGAACGCGGGGTCCGACCTTGCCGCCATGAGGCAGGATGATCCCGGCAGCTTTTGGAATGCGCGCTTCGGTGCGGAATCCACCGTCTATGGGGAGGGCCCCAATGTCTTCTTTGCCAATCAGTTGGAGGCACTGTCTCCCGGTCGTATCCTGCTTCCCGGGGACGGGGAGGGGCGCAATGCCGTCCACGCCGCGGGGCAGGGCTGGTCCGTCCAGTCGTTCGATGCGTCGTCGGTGGGCGTGGAGAAGGCGCTGGCCCACGCCGCCAAGCGGGGCGTGTCCATCGCCGCCGAGGTCGGGGATGCGGCAAGCTGGGAACCTCAGGAGGCGTTCGATGCCATTGCCCTCTGCTACCTCCACCTGCCGCCGCCCTTGCGGGCCGACTTCCACCCCCGTGTGGCCCGTTGGCTCAAGCCGGGGGGAACGCTGATCCTCGAGGGGTTCGGTCCCGGTCAGCTCGCGTTCACCTCGGGTGGCCCCAAGGCGCTCGACATGCTCTTTACAACCGCCATGCTCGAGGCGGACTTCGCTGGACTTGAGGTTCAGATGTGCGTGACGGAAGAGGCGGACCTGGACGAAGGGCCCTACCACCAAGGGCGGGCCGAACTCACGCGCCTGGTGGCCCGCCGGCCGCTCTGAAGGCGATCACCAACCGAGGGCGGAGGCGGGATAGCGTCCGAGCTGGCCGTTGCCACACACCCACAACGCTGAACCGTCCGGGCTGAAGCGGGCGGCGTAGAAGCTGCTGTTGCTCACGTGGCGCCAGGTGGTGCCGCCATTGTCGCTAACATCCACGCCACCCGGCGTGCCCACGAGGGCCAGCTGTTGGTCGGCCGATCCCGGGCGGTAGCGCACCGACGATCCATAGCCCGGACCGGCTCCCTCGGCGACCAGCAACCACGTTTCGCCGCCGTCTGAGGTGACCGCGGCGCGGGCCCTGTTGTCGTCTTTGGCTTCCCAGTTGCCCCCCCAAACGATGCCGTGGCGGGCGTCGGCGAAATCCATGGAGAATCCGCCGGTCATGTGTCCACCCTGTTGGAGCGGGGTGTCGTAGACGGTCCACGACTGGCCGCGGTCGAGGCTGCGGTAGACGCGGGAGGCCCCGCCTCCGGACAGCATCCAGACCGTGTCGCCGGCGCAGCTCAGATTGCCGTTGGAGGCCGCAAAGGCGGCCTCGCCCTCCCGACTGGACGGAACGCCTGGACCATCCTTGACGGCACAGGGCACCTCAGCCCAAGACCGGCCGCCGTCCTCAGACCGGACCACGCACAGACAACCGTCGATGGGGTCGCCCATCGCCACGAGGGTGGTGTCGTCCAAGGCGATCACCGCGTCGAGGAAGGCTGATGAATCGCTTTCCTGCCAGACCGTGGCGCGGCGTCCGGTCACGGCTCCCTCTGCATCGAGTGTACCGCGACGAATCATGGCCGGACTCCCCACGGCTGTGCCCACCAGTGCGCCCTCGACCAGCGCCAGCCCCCGGAAGTGGGTGCCGACCGCAGAATCGGTTGGGTCGGGCACGGGACCTCCGAAGGCCGTTCGTTGGGTGCTTCCCTCCTCGAGCGTCACCCTGAGCCATTCGCCGTTGGAAGAGGCGAACCAGGCTTCGGAGGCCGAGACCGCTTCCACTGCCCGCCAGCTTCCCTCGGCGTCCCAGAAACTCGGCTCGGCCGGTCGTTCGCAACCGGTCAGCCACAACGCAGCAGCCAGAAACGTTGAAAGGGAAAGCCCAGACAACTTGGAGGGGGAGACAGGCGTTTTCATCTTGGCAATCATGGAGGAAGGCATTGTGTTTTCGTGGGTCAATTTGGGACTCAACCTGTTACCGGGGGCGTTGCTCTGGGTGATCCAGGCGGTGGTGCGACGGTTTCCGCCCGGCCCCGCGCCCAGCCAGACCTATGGCTACCGCACGAAGCGTTCCATGGCGTCGCCGGAAGCGTGGGCCTACGCCAACGAGCGGAGCATCGACCTCTATGCGATGTATGCCTGGCCGCTGATGGCGGCGGCGTTGCCCTTTGCTCTGTATTTGACCCTCGATGCTGGACAGCTGGTGCTCTACTCGGCCTTCACCTTGGCCTGTATCTGGCCGTTGGTGGTGATCGAGCGCGCCCTGAAGCGGGGCGACCATCTTTCGGACGGGAGTGAACCCACGAAGGGCGAGGGGGATTAACTTGACGATGATGATGCGATTCACCTCTGCGGCAGCTTGCCTGATTCTGTTGGCCCTGATGTCCGGATGCACCTATGATGACCTCGAGACGATCGGGTCGCCCGTCGATTGCGATGTGTTTGATGTGTCGTACGGCCAGGACATTCTTCCATTGGTGGCGGACAACTGCCAGGGCTGTCATTCGGGGAGCACACCGTCCGCTGGGGTTGCCTTCGAGGAGCACGCCGACATCGCCCTGTTTGCCGAAGGCATGTTGGACCGCATGGACAGAGAGCCGGGGGATGATCTGCTGATGCCCCAGTCCGGCAAGCTGGACAGCTGTTCCATCGTTCGCTTCTCAGCCTGGATTGATGCCGGAAAACCCAACAATTGATGAAGACCTTCTTTTCCCTCGGCCTGCTGCTTCTGGGGTTCGGCTGTACTGCCGGCGCCCAGCAATTTGCCACGCGCGACGCCCACATCGCCTTTCTGTCGGAGACCCCGATTGAGGACATCCAGGCCGAGAGCCACGAGGCGTCGGCCATCCTCGATGTGGCCTCCGGCCGTTTGGCCTTCCAGGTCCCCATTCTCAGTTTCCATTTTCCGAAGGCGCTGATGGAGGAGCATTTCAATGAGAACTACATGGAGTCAGAGCAGTACCCCAAGGCGTCGTTCCGCGGCACCTTGTCTGGCCTGGACCCAGGATCAACCGGGGCACAGGAGGTGACGGCCAAGGGCACGCTCGAGATGCACGGGGTGGCCTTGGAGCGGGAGGTCACCGGCACCATGGTCCGGACAGAAACGGGGTGGTCCATTGAGGCCACTTTCTCCGTTCCCTGCACCGACCACGACATCGACATCCCCAAGGTGGTTTCGGAAAACATTGCCGAGGTCATCGATGTGACGCTCTCCGCAACCCTCGCTCCCCGATGACCCACCGCTCTCTCATCGCCCTGGTCTGCCTCGGGGCCTGGGCCGTTCAGCCCGCCTTCGCCCAGGATGACCTGATGGGTTTTTTCGATGAGCCCTCCGGCCCTCAGGTTGTCACCTCGACCTTCAAGGCTGGGCGCATCATCAATGTGCAGAGCTCGGAAACGTGTGGCCGCGGGGAAATGAATTTCATCATCGCCCACCGGTTCGGTCGGATCAGCGACGGGGCCTACGCCCTGTGGGGACTCGACAACGCCCAGATGCGCATGGGGCTCGATTACGGCCTGACCGACCGCCTGCAAGTCGGGGTGGCCCGGTCCACCTTCGGCAAGACCCTCGAGGCCAACGTCAAGTGGCGGTTCGTGGAGCAGCAGAGTGGGGGTGGATCTCCAGTCAGCCTCACGGCGTACTCCGTCGCCATGCGCGATGGGATGAGGCTTCCGGAGGACGGCATCGAGCGCCTCGGTGTTCACCGCTTGAGCTACGTCCATCAGATTGTGGTGGCGCGGAAGTTCTCGCCCGACTTCTCCCTCGCGGTGATTCCCTCCCTGATCCACCGCAATCTCGTGGAGCTGTCTGCGGAGGCCAACGACGTGGCCACGATTGGCACCGGGTTCCGGTACAAGTTGAATTCCCGGCTCTCGGTCAACGGGGAGTGCCACCTGTTGATGCCCCGTCCGGTGGCGGATGACCTGCAGAATTCGCTCAGCCTCGGCCTTGACATCGAGACTGGAGGCCACGTGTTCCAGCTGCACATCACCAACAGCCGCGGCATGTTTGAACGGTCTTTCCTCGCGGAGACCGCCGGCCGTTGGCTCGATGGGGACCTCTACTTCGGGTTCAACATCAACCGGGTCTTCCAGGTGGGAGACCGCCGCTGACCGTCAAGCGACTCAGTTGGCCTTCTTGAGTTGGACGGGCTTGGTGCCCGGACGGCGGTCGCGCTTCTTGAGGTCGGCCACCACGATGTAGTGGTCACTGGCCTGAAGATCATCGCCGGGCTCGAGACCATATTGGGTTCGGCGCTCGGCGGTCATGGAGGAGGTTTCCAGCGAGAATTCCCGCAACACCTTGACCACGCCGTCCTGGACGAGGATGTAGTCCAGCTTGCCGGCACCCCAGCTGCTGTTGTCGTTGCGCCAGGTGTAGTCCATGGCCCGGTCGCTCTGCAAGCAGGTCAGTTCGCGCAGGGCAGTGCCGTCCCAATCGGGGGCGAAGTCGGGCCCATTGGCCACCTCGTCGTGGATGTTGCCGGTCAGGAGGGTTTGCATGGCCCAGCCCGGGCCGACCATGTTCAGGTCGCCACCATAGACGACGGGTGTCTTGCTGGGCAAGTCGACGTCGCCGCCCTCGGTCATGGCATCGCGGAGGAAGGCCATGTACTCATCGGCCTCCGTGCGCCGCTGTTCGGCACCATTGCAGCACTTGAGGTGGCTGGCGGCCACCATGAGGTCGCCGGCCCAGGGGGCGTCCACCAGCACGGGAAACTGCCGATAGATGTCCGGGTACTCCGTGGTGATGGGCCACCGGCTGCACACCATCAGGTCCCAGTCGTCCTTGGCGACGTGCCAGGAGCCGCCTTCGAGGGGAAGCCAGCCATCGAGGAGGTCCCGGACATGGGCGGCGCTGAAGTCCTCGACTTCGCTCATGCCAATCACATCGGGCTGGACGGCCTGCAGGATGCGGCCCATCGCTTCGAGGGCGGGGGCCTCGTCGAGGCGGCGGTTCATGTTCCAGAAGGCGACCCGGACCTCCGCACCTTCAGCGCGTTCCAGCGGGGTGGCCATGGCAAGGGCGGGGGTGTTGTCGAGGGCGACCTCGCCGCTGACTTGCTGGCCGGAGCCGCACCGCACCGTCCACCGGACCGTCCCGGCCACGGGGACGCCGTTGACCGCGCGGCCCAGGGAGACTTCGTGCTCTTCGCCACCGTAGGTCGGCGCCATGCGGACGTAGCGGTCGTTGAGGCTGTGTTGCTCGGTGGTGCCGTTGGTGTTGCTCTCACTCACGTAGCGGTCCTGCAAGTGGACGACGATGTCGGCGCCCTGGAAGCCACCGACGATCTGGCCGGTGGAGGTATTGCCGTCGATGTCCACGCCGAGCCGGGTGCCGTGGGGTTCCCAAGACTCGTCGAGGGCGACGAGCCGGTCGTAGACGAGGTGGAAGTAGAGGTTTTCCGCGTCGGTGGTGAAGCCCGCAGCCACCAGCGGTCCAACCGTGTCGGCGGTGGCGAGGTCGCCGGCTGGATTCCAGTCTCCGAAGTCGTGGTCGATGGCGATGCCGGTCTGTGCTGTGGCGGTGAGACAGGGCAGGAGGAGCGCGGTGAGCGCGGAAAGGAGGGGGGAGAGGTGTCGGTCGGACATGATGCTGTGGATCAGACCACAAAGATGGACCTTTGTGGCATGCAATTGCTTGGTACCAAAGTGTGCAAGAAGCACGACCTCGGCGTCCACAACAATCTCTTCGGCGGCACCATGCTCGGCTGGATTGACGAGGTGGGGGTGGCGTTCGTCAATGAAGTCTGCTACAGCCCCAACATGGTGACCCTCAAGGTCGAAGAGGTGCTGTTCACGTCGCCGGTCAAGGAAAACAACCTGATCAAGCTCTACGGCGAGGTCGTCCGCATCGGCAACAAGTCCATCACGGTGGCGGTCGAGGCGCGGAAATTCAATGTCTACAGCCACGAAGAAAACGTGGTCACGACGACGCGGCTCGTCTTTGTTCGCATCGACGAGGACGGCAATTCGCTGCCAATTGCCCAGCACGTCAAGGACAAGCACCCCGACAAGCTGGCCTGAGCATTCCGTTCCCAAAGGCATGGGGCGATTGTCCCGCCTGCAAATCGGAGGCCGGGAAGCCCCACTTTCCACCCTTTGGATTTCCAGGGAGGCCTTATCTTCTATTTGGTGCGTTTGAACCGAATCGTCCTGTCGCTCAGTCTGTTGTCCTTGCCCATTGGCTTGGACGCCCAATGGAATTCCATCGGGGACGGCCTCGTGCTGCCGACGTTCATGCTGGGTGGTACCTACTCGCCAGGCGTCAGTGCGGTCGATGTGGATGGAGACGGCTGGGAGGATTTGACCTTTGGCAATGACCTCCATGGCATCGACCTCTATCTCCGAGATAGCGTAGGTTTTGCGGGGCATCCAGTCGAGCTCGGTTTGGAACCTGGGGACTGCACGCCGCGCAGTGTGGTCTGGGCAGACATGGACAACGACGCGGACCAGGACCTGTTCTTGACGTGCCGTGTGGGGCCCAATCGCATCTACCGCAATCTCGGGGGGCTGGTCATGCAGGACATCACCGACTCGTGCGGCATCGTGGTGGAGGCTGCGCACAAAGGCTATGGCCTCTGCATCGCCGACATCAACCTCGACGGACACCTCGATCTGTTCATTTCCAATTATGCCAGTTCGCTTCCCCTCTGTGCCAACGAGTTCTATCTCGGGGATGGCGCTGGGCATTTCGCCCTGACCGACTGGGGTCTTCCCCAGGACCTCTTCTCGCCCACACATCAGGGCCAATTCATCGACCTCAACGACGACGACCGACTGGACTTGTACGTGATCAACGACAAGGACTACATCAACGAATACTACATCGGCACCGATTCCGGTTTCGTGGACCAGAGTGCCGAGACCGGGCTGGATGTGGTGACGGACGCCATGGGCACGGCTTGGATTGATGAAGACCTCGACGGGCGCCGGGAGGTATACATCACCGGGCTCGACGAGGCTTTCTTTATGAAGGACACGGGCAACCTGTCCTTCGTGGACGTGGCGCCTGGGTATGGCATGCCACCGGAGCCTACCACGGGATGGGCGGTCATCGGGGCGGACTTCGACAACGACGGGTACGAGGACCTCTTCGTGAACTCGGCCGATTTCATCCATTACCAGTACCCGCTGCCGTCTTGGTACACTCCACAGCCCAACAAGTGGTTCTACAACGAAGGTGGCACGGGCTGGACGGACCGCAGTCTGGAGCTTCCCGCCGATGCGCAGCTGGCGGAGATCTATGTCATGGTCCAAGCGGACTGGAACCAGGACGGCACCCTCGACTTGGCCGCCCTGCCCATTGGAACGGAAGCGCTCCTCCTAGAGGGGGAGCCTCAGGAGGGCCAATGGCTGGAGGTGTTGCCGCGTGGGACGGAGAGCAACCGCGATGGCATCGGCACAAAGGTCATTGCGTACACCACGGACAGCACTGGAGCGGTCGTGACGCGGGTGCGTCAGGCTTCCTGCGGAGAGGGCATGTTGCAGCAGAATTCACGATGGCTCCACTTCGGGTTCGGCCCCACGACCACCATCGACTCGCTCGTGGTGCGGTGGCCGATGGGATTGGAGGAGACCCTCTACGACGTGGCCACCAACCAGCGGCTGATGCTGGTCGAAGGCGAGAACGCTCCAGCCTGTCCCGCCGACTTTGACGGCAGTGGCCTCATCGGCGTGGAGGACATGCTCGTCGTGCTCGGCGCATACGGTTGCGTTGGTTTTGGTTGCCCGGGCGATTTCGACGGGGACGGCCTCGTCGGGTCGGCCGACATCGTCCTGTTCCTCGCCCAATTCGGCGAGTTTTGCCCCGATTGATCGGAGGTCAGGCGGTCTGGGCGTCCCAGTTGGCGCGCATCTCGAGGCAGGCTTGGGACGTCCACGTATGCAGGCGATCGCGCAATTCCTCCATGTCATCTCCATATTGAACCTCGCCGAAGCGCAGGGCCACATCGACATAGCGGCGGCGGAAAACGCGGAAGGCGTGGGGCACAAAGAGGTCGTCGGAGACCCACGCCACCTCCTGGTTGCGGAATTCCATGGCAATGGGGCAAATCGGGAACCCACCCTCGGCGCACATCTTGAACATGCCCATCTTGTAATCGAGCAGCTCAGGTCCCAAGTGGGTGGTGCCCTCCGGGAAAATGATGACGCTCAGCCCTTCCTCGATGCGCTTCTTGACCTCCATGCGGGTGGCCTTCCGACTTTCCGCACTGGACCGGTCGACCCAGATGGTGCGGAGTGCGTTGCCGCCCCAGCCGACGATGGGCCACCGCTTCACCTCAGCCTTGGCGACGAAGACCAGCGGGTGGGGGGACGGCACCATGACGGCGTCGATGTAGCTGCGGTGGTTGGCGACCAGGACGCAGGCGTGGTCGGGTAGCTTGCCTTCGACGGTCACGCGGATGCCGGTGGCGCGGTGGATGTTGCGACAGAACCAGGTGTAGGGCTTGTACAGGCGCCGGTGGTCGGCCCCGGACAGCTTGCGCACAAGCGCACTCACCGTGCCGATCAGGGCCAGCTCGATGAAGGCAAAGAACCGGCGGGTGCTACGCCAATTCCGGACGACCCAGTTGCCGTCGTCGAACGGAGCGGGCAACTCAGTCAGGAAATCGAAGGATCGGTGGGCCATGCGAACAAGTGCGAAGGGCGAAATGTACTCCAACCATGACGGACCCCACTTCACCCCGGGAACGCGCGGAGGCCTTCGAGGCCCTTGCAGACGCTCGCCGCAGCGTGCGCCGCTTCTCGGACGATCCCGTGCCGGAAGAGGTGATGCGCTCCGCCTTCCGCTCCGCACATTTGGCGCCGAGCTCCAACAATCTGCAGCCCTGGGAATTCCACTGGATCCGCTCCGGCTCCCCGCAGCGCGCGGCCGGCGTGGAAGCTTGCCTCTCGCAGCCCGCCGCCTCCACCTCCGCCGAGCTCGTCTTCTTGATTGGCCGCCCCGACTTGTTGGCCGACCGCGCCGCCGCGATGGTCGCCCACTTCGAGGCGGCTGGCAACGACGGCACCGCCAGCTATTACCGCGTCCAGGTCGCCCATAACGTCCGCAACATGGCCCCTGAGGACCGAAACGCATGGGTCGACAAAAGCGTCGCCCTGGCCGCCGCCCAATTCATGCTGGCCATCAAGGCGGCCGGCTTCGACAGTTGTCCGATGGAGGGCCTCGATCCCGAAAAGGTCCGCGCCCTCTTCGGCCTTCCCGCGGACGCCACGGTCACGATGGCCATCTCCGTCGGTCAGGGTATCCCTGATGGCCTCTACGGCCCGCGCCTCCGCTTCCCGCTCGCCGACCACCTCTGCGAACACTGACCCCCTAAGGGCAGGGGGTACCGAAGTTGCCGAGGAGGAGGAGGACGTCGGCGACGGTGACGATGCCGTCCGCGTTGAGGTCACCCACGCACACGCCGCAGAGGCCGAGCGCTTCTTCGCCGTCCGGGCACCCGTTGCCATTGGAGTCGGCAGCGAGCGGGTTGGTCGTGCCGGCGGCCACTTCGAGGCCGTCGGTAAGGCCGTCGCCGTCGGTGTCGGTGTCGAAGGGGTCCGTGCCGAGCGCCAGTTCGTCGGCGTCGTCCAACCCGTCGCCATCGCTGTCCACCGCGGCCACCGCCGTCGCCATGAGGTCGCAGACGACCGGGAAGTGGTCGGACGCCTCGCCCGTGTCGTCGGCCAGCATCCCTGTCGCGGCCAGCACGTCGGCTGGCAGCGCTTCGGAGCGCAGGATGAACCCGTGCTCGAGCGACAGCAC
>PKDZ01000074.1 GCA_002862785.1 Flavobacteriales bacterium | reverse complement strand
GTCCGCTACGTGTCCGTCCGCCACGGTGGAACGGAGCTCGGAGCCGCCAACGAAATCAACGGCATCACCCTCGGTGGTGTCGGTAGCGGCACCACGATGGACCACGTCGAGGTCGTCTCCAACTTGGACGACGGCATTGAGTTCTTCGGTGGAACCGTGAGCATCACCAACGCCCTCGTCGCCTTCTGCGGTGACGACAGCTTCGACTGGGACCAGGGATACCGCGGTGCCAACAATGAGAACTGGCTCGTGGTGCAAGACCAACCCGGAAACATCGGTGACCGCGGTGGTGAGCTCGACGGAGACGACTCCGACGACGGCAACGTCACGGCCGATGAGATGCCCTTCTCCATCCCGACCGTCAACGGCTGGACCGTGGTGGGTGTGGGTGGAAACCAAGGCCTCCTCTTCCGCAACGGTTCCGGTGGTAACGTCAGCAATGGCCTCATCGCCAATGTGTCCGAGGGAATCGAAATCGAGGACAAGGAGACCCCAGAGGACGCCTTCGACCGCTGGGTCGCCGGTGACCTCACCCTCTCCAACATCAAGATTGTGGGAGGTGGCGCTGTCATCGACTACGACGGTTCCGAAGTGGCCGACGGCGATGACCAACTTGCCAACTACGCCCTCGCCAATGGCGTGGAAGCCGCCAACCTCGATGTGGACTTCGAATTCGAATTCGATGGTGCCGGTCAAATGGCCACGGACAAGATTTACATCGAAGGCGGTCAGGGTTCCGGTTCCGACTGGACCGCAGGATGGTCCTTCTGTGACGAGCGCGGACTCTTCGCTGAGAGCCTCGCCGACGCAGCGCCTCTGTGCGACTGTCCGCCGGTGGCCAGCCGTCCGATCGTGACGGTGACCGATGCCGGTGAAGGAACGGGCACCACGACCTGGACCTGTGACAACACCTACCTCCTCGACGGCTACGTGTTCGTCAACGGCGGTCAGGTGCTGACCATCGAGCAGGGCACGGTGGTGAAAGGTGCTGCTGGAAACGGAACGGATGCCTCCGCTCTGATTGTGGCACGGAACGGTCAACTCATCGCCGATGGTGCTGAGAACTGCCCGATTGTCATGACCTACGAGGGCGACCCGCTCGACGGCTCTGTCGCCTACGACACCCGCGGACAATGGGGTGGTCTGATCATGCTCGGAAACGCCACCACCAACTTCGGTGGTCCTGCTCAGATCGAGGGCATTCCGTCGGACAACGACCGCGCCGTCTACGGTGGAAGCGATGACACCGACAACAGCGGAACGGTCCGCTACGTGTCCGTCCGCCACGGTGGAACGGAGCTCGGAGCCGCCAACGAAATCAACGGTGTCACCCTCGGTGGTGTCGGTAGCGGCACCACGATGGAGTACATCGAGGTCGTCTCCAACCTGGACGACGGCATTGAGTTCTTCGGTGGAACCGTGAGCATCGCCAACGCCCTCGTCGCCTTCGCCGGAGACGACAGCTTCGACTGGGACCAGGGATACCGCGGAGCCAACAACAGCAACTGGCTGGCCATCCAAGACCAGCCCGGAAGCATCGGTGACCGCGGTGGTGAGCTCGACGGAGATGACTCCGACGACGGCAACGTGTCCGCCGACGAACTGCCCTTCTCCATCCCGACAGTCGAGAACTGGACGGTGATCGGCGTGGGCGGTGGCCAAGGCCTCCTCTTCCGCAACGGTTCCGGTGGTCATGTCAGCAATGGCCTCATCGCCAACGTCGCAGAAGGCATCGAAATCGAAGACAAGGAAACCCCGGAGGATGCCTTCGACCGCTGGGTCGCCGGTGACCTCACCCTGTCCGACATCATGGTCATTGGAGACGATGCCATCGATTACGACGGATCCGAAGTCGCCGATGGGGATGACCAATTGGATGCATACGCCACGGCCAACAACGTCGTCACGGGCAACCCGGATGTCGACTACAACTTCGCTTTCGATGCTGCAGGCCAGATGGCCACCGACAAGCTCTACATCGAAGGCGGGCTTGGTTCCGGCTCCAACTGGACCGTCGACTGGACGTTCTGTGACCAACGTGGACTCTTCGCCAGCGATCTCGCAGGAGGAACACCGGCCTGTGAACTGGGCCAGGTTTACGTCTCCGAGGCTCACACGAGCGGCGACCCCGAGGACTACATCGAAATCCACAACACGGGATCCACGTGCTCCCTCGAAGGTTTCATGCTCGATGATGAGCAGCCGTTCGCCGACTACACCTTCGGCAGCGTCGTGGTCGAAGCTGGTGGATACTGGTACGACTACGAAGACGGCGTGGATGGACCGGCCGAGGCTCCGGGAGCCCCAGGCGAGACCTTCGGCAGTGGACTGTCCTCCGGTGGAGACTTCGTCTACTTCGCTGATGCGGCAGGCAACGTCCTCGCCGTGGAACTGATGGCCAGCTTCGACGGTGCCGCGTACAGCCAGAGCTTTGACGGCCCAGGCGAGATCAACGGTGCGGCCATCATCGGATGCTACACGACGCCCACCCCGGGTGCGGCCAACGTGGAGTGCGCTCCGACCGGTTGTGGAGATCCGCTCGCCGGCAACTACAACCCTGACGCTGTCAACATCGACAACACCTTGTGTGTGTTCGAAGGAGCGTGCACGGACCCACTTGCCGACAACTACGACGAGACCGCCTTGTTGGACGATGGCAGCTGTCAATACACAGTCCGCATCATCGTGGACATGGCACAGCAAGGGTCGAATGGAGCCAGCATCAGCCTCGACGGCGCCGCTGCCGTGACCATGGCCTATGCCAACTTCGACGCATACAGCTTCGACTACACTGTGGGTGAAGGCGACTTCACCGCCTCCTTCGTCGCAGCAGACGGCACGGCAGAAACCGTGGCCCCCCGCACGATCAGCATTGCTTCTCCGCTCAGCACGGATACTTACGTGTTCTGCTTTGACGGTGACACCAATTGCACGGGTTGCACGGACGCGAGCTACACGGAGTACAATGCGTACGCAGTCGGAGACGACGGTTCCTGTGTCACCGCACCGGTCTTGGGCTGCACCTACCCCGATGCCGAGAACTACAGCCCCACTGCCACCGTGGATGATGGAAGCTGCAGCGGCTTCGGCGGAAGCGATTGCCCCGCTGACCTGAACGGTGACGGTCAAATCGGAGCCGGTGACCTCCTTGAGTTCCTGGGTGTCTTCGGATCGTTCTGCGACTGAAGACGGCCAGTCTACTTAACCCAATTGTCGCGCTAAACAGAAGGCCGGACCCCTCGGGGTCTGGCCTTCTTGCTTGGCAAAAAATCGAACAAATCAAAGCAGAGCTGGATACATTCTAATAACACTGTCTTAACGCCTTCCCTCCACTTTCAATGTCCTTTTGCACTTGAAATGATGGAGATGCGCGCACTCATCCTTGTCCTATTGGGACTCCTCCCGATGATGGCCAGTGCCCAAGGCACTGTTCGAGGCAAAATCACCGACGGTCAAACGGGGGAAACCCTCATCGGTGCCAATGCGTTTGTCGAAGGCACCACAAAAGGCGCCATGGCCGATCTCGACGGCAATTACAACCTGACCGGACTCGAACCCGGCACCTACCAGATCACGGGTCGGTTCATTGGCTATGCCCCCATCACGGAAACCGTGACCATCGCGGCCGACGAAGTGGTGCTTGTCAATTTCAATCTCTACGTGGAGACGTTCGTCATCGAACAGGCGGCTGAAGTCGTGGCCAAAGTCGACCGGACCCGGGACGTCTACATGGAGAACATCAAAAAGAAGTCCGCCGCGAGCATCGACTACATCTCCAGTCAACAAATCAAACGCACGGGAGACACCGATGCGGCCAGCGCCATGAAGCGCGTCACCGGAGTGTCCACGGTCGGCAACTTCGTCTTCGTTCGCGGCCTCTCCGACCGCTACTTGAAGACCACATTGAATGGAGCCGAGGTCCCTTCCATCGATCCCCGACGGAACACCATCGAAATGGACCTGTTCCCAACCAACCTCGTCGACAACTTGGTGGTCGTCAAAACCCAAACCGCCAACCTTCCCTCTGATTGGGCCGGAGCCTACATCTCAGTGGAAACCAAAGATTTTCCTGAGACCTTTTCATTCAACTACAGCTCCAGCCTGGGGTGGAACACGAACACCACCGGCAAGGAACTGATTTCCAGCCCTCGGAGCGGCACGGACTGGCTCGGCTACGACGATGGATTCCGTGCCTTGCCCGCTCTGGTCGATGGCCGCACGGTGGACGATTGGCCCACGCTTGTCAACGTCTCCTTTGGCGACCAAATCCAATACCTCATCGATCAGGATGGAGTGGCTCAAGAAGACGTCGAAGATTGCCTCGCCAGCTGCGGAATGGACAACCTCGGAGACATCGCCAACACGATGGACCGCAACTGCATCTTGGATTGCCTGGGGTACACGGACCAGTGGGGGGCCAACTTCTCGGACTCGCTCTATTTCAATGCGGGCATTCCCGCCTCGATTGCCACCAACCAGCCACTGACTGACATTGGACAAGGGTTTGAAAACACCTGGGAGCATGTGACACGACGCGCCGCCATCGACATGAAACACTCCCTGAGCTTTGGCAACCAGACCACCCTGTTCGGTCGTCAGCTCGGCTACATTTTCGGCGCCCAGTATGGACGGAACACCCGAGCCTATCAAGATGGCGTCTATTCCCGGTGGGCAGCCGGTTCCATCGAGGGCACAGACTCCTTGGACGTCCAGAACTATTACACGGATGAGCGAACCAACGAAAACCACCGTTGGAACGCCCTGCTCAACCTGAGCTACAAGCTCAATGAGTTCAACAAGGTGTCCCTGATGGGCATGACCATCACCAGCGGAACCAACAGCGCCCGCTTTCAGGAAGGACTCAACCCCCGAGACGGAGACGAAGTCCAGCAACAGCGGACGCACCGATACCAAACCCGCAACCTGAACACCTTCCAAATGCGGGGAGAACACTATCTCCCGGCCAACGAAATCCAGGTGCAGTGGACCGTCAGCCGCTCAGAGGGCAAAATGAGCACGCCCGATTTGCGGACCTTCTTCAACAACTACATCGACAATGAGGTGGTCCTCACCGACCAGGCTGTGTTCTATGACGCGGACGGCTCGGCGTACGATTCCACCTCCACTGCCTCCATCCTGGGAGAAATCGATGGCCTCGTTTCCGACGGCGTGTTGGGATCGAATTGGGCCAGTGATGTGGACGGGACCCTGCAGACGTTGGAGGAGGAAGGCATTGAGTTCCCGGTCGGCAACCTTGTGGTGCCCACTGAAACCGACCGGTTCTACACAATTCAACCGTCACGTTACCCCGCCCCTTCGCGTTACTGGCGGAGCCTCGAGGAAAACAAAACCGACATCAAGGTCCACGCCAGCAAGCCCATCTTCGGCAACTCCACGTGGGAGGGGAAGTTCACCACGGGACTCAGCTATGTGCGCACCACTCGAAATCAGAGTGAGGACAAATTCACCTTGGCCGAACAAGGGAATTCTCTCGATGCCGTGGACGGAAGCCCAACCGGGTACTTCAATGACAGCAATTTGGTGGTCATTCCCGGACAGAGCTACATCTACAGCACATTGGCCACGGACCTCAAGAACACCGATGAAGGATATCTCAATGTCTTCGGTGCCTACGCCATGGTCGATGCCAAGGTCAATGAGCGCCTGAGCGGCAATCTCGGCGTGCGGCTTGAAATGGCCGAAATGGAGATTCAAACCGGGGTCGACACCACGGATCTCACGCCCCTTCAGCTCCAGACCACACAAGGATCGCTGAGCGAGGACGACTTCATGCCGTCCCTGAACATGACCTACTTGCTCGGGGACATTGACCCCATCAAAATCACCAACCTGCGGTTCGCCTACAGCCGAACGCTGGCCCGTCCGGTCTTCAGAGAAAAGGCCCCGTTCCGCAGCTTTGATTTCGAGACGCTCCAAGTGCTCAAGGGCAACCCCCAACTGGACCAAACCCGAATCGACAACTTTGACTTGCGCCTCGAGCACTTCCCCAACCTCGGAGAAGTGTTGTCGGCCAGCGTCTTTTTCAAGCGGTTCACCGACCCCATCGAGCAGAACACGGTGCTCGAAGCGGTGAACACCGAGCTCACCTGGTCCAATCTTCCCTATGCCAACGTGTGGGGACTGGAGTTGGAAGGACGAAAGAACTTCTCCAATCTCACGGAGACCCCCTTCCTGAAGGACCTGACCTTGTCCGGCAACATCAGCGTCATTCGGTCCGCATCGCGCATTTGGCGGAACGAATTGGAGACCATTCGGGCCCAAAACCCGCTTCAAGCCGAGACCCGTCCCCTCTTTGGTCAAGCCCCCTACATCCTCAACGGGGTGCTGACCTATGCCAATGACAGTACCGGACTGTCCGCCACAGTCGCCTACAATGTCCAAGGGCCAAAGGTGCTCCTCGTGACCCTGGGGTCCCTTCCGAATGTGATGCAGCAGCCCACTCCCACTTTGGACTTCAGCATGAGCAAACTGCTCGGTGACCACGTCAGAATCGGATTCAAGGCGCGCAACCTCCTGAATCCTCGCGACCGAAAGACCCACCTCTACAACGGCGTCTACTACGATTGGAACAGTTTCACCCGTGGCCGCACCTATTCTCTGAGCCTCTCCTACCGAATTTGACCATGTCATTTCATCGTTTCTTCCTCTTTTTCCTCGTCATCATCCTGGGTGCCACAGGGTGCAAGAAGTATGATCAGAATGGAAGCTTGGTCCATCTGAGGACCCCGGAGGCCCGCCTTGTGGGCAACTGGCTGAGCGCAGAGGTGACCCAGGTCGGAACCGCCGACACGAACCTGACGGACTTCATGGCGTCCAGCAACCTGCTTCTGGATGCGACGTTCGCGGAGGACCACTCCGTGATCATTGTGAATGTCAACGAGGACATCACGTACGAAGGTCTCTGGGAATTCAACGAAGACAAGTCGGTCCTGCACCTCGACGAACTCACCTTCACCAAGGTGACCGGTCCCTTCTACACCGATGAGGACACGGTGGACCAAACCGCCATGGCCGAAATGGCCCTCTCCTACCTTTCCGGAGGACAGGATTGCAATGACACCATCTTCTTTGCTTCTGGCACCAATACGGTGGTCACCGAAGAGGTGATGGCCTGCTATGGAAGTCTGACCGCGACCGGGTCCAACTGGGTCCTCTCCGATGGCACGCTCAATTACAATGGCGCTGTCTTCTCCGCAGGAGATGTGATCAACGATGCCATGCAGGAGTACATCGAGGGCTTCATCGACGACGAAATGCTCGATGAGGCGTGTGCCAACGCCCTCTCAGCAGACTGCATCTCGGACATCGTTAGCCTCACCCTCAGTGATTACGGGGCCAACGTCGAATACGTCGAAATTCTGGAGCCCATCGTGTCCGGCTGGGACGACCCTGGACTTCTTCAAGCCTTGTCCGACCAATGCGGATTGGATGTGGAGCTTTATGAGGGCACGCCCGCCGGTCTGAATGATCCGACCGTGTTGGGGCTGCTCGCAGACAATGTCCTTCTCGATCTCGATTGCGACGGTGTGGATGAGCAACTCGACATGGTCCTGACCGCCTCCTACGTGACGGAAGTCAAGGTGCTCGACCTGTATTGGGAGCTGCTGGAGCTCGAATTGGATGACCTACAAGCCTATCAGTTCAGAGAGTATGACGGAGAAACCATCTCCGACTTCAACTTTCTGCTTCGGTTCGAGAAGGAGGACTGAGGCCCAGCCCCAAGCCGAATTCCTCCCTCGCGTCAGGCGAGTCCGAACTCACGCTGGAGATTCTCAACCGTTTCGGCCGGCAAGTCCCGCACATCGAGAAGCATCAGTCCGTCCAAGGCGTTGTTGAATTTGGGGTCCCGATTGAAGCCGAGGATCCGCGCATTCTGGTGAAGGTACTTCTTGAGCAAGACCGGCATCACGGCCTCGGTCGGTTCGATGTCGGCCAAGATGCGGTCCAGCCGCTTCACATCACCGCCGGCCGCCTCGAGCAGGGCGTCGGTGTCCATCCGCTTCTCCTCGAAGGCAAACCGCTTTCTAGGCCGAATGAACTGCCCCCAGTGCTCATCCCAGTAGTGGCGCCGAACGAACTCCATGATGAGCGCGCGTGAGGACAGTTTGTAATCGCTGCTGATGGTCACTGGCCCCATGATGTAGCGCGCCTGTGGCGACTGGATGAGCACCGACAGAATGCCCTTCCACAGCAGGAAAAGCGGCATGCGCTGTCTCTGGTACTCCGGAACGATGAAGGATCGACCGAGTTCCACAGAGGCCTCGAGTACCGGCGAGAATCCCGCGCGCATCCGGAACAGGGAGTGGGTGTAGAACCCGCGCGCTCCATACCGCTCCATGATGACCCAGCCTTCGCCGATGCGATAGGCCCCAGCCAGTTTCCCGGCCTCGCGGTCCCACAAAATCAAATGCTGGTAGTACAGGTCATATTCGTCCAGATCGAGCGACCGATTGGTCCCCTCGCCCACTGCCCGGAACGTTTCTTCACGGCAACGACCGATCTCCTCAAGCAGACAGGGAATCCGTGTCGCCGGGGCGAGATAGATGTCAAATTCGCCGTGGTCAAACAACTTCAGGCCCTCGATGTCAGCCACCTCTGCAGTGAGATCCTCCTGGCGTTGTCGCTCCTCGATGGGCACCGGAGATTTCGGCAGGCGGAACCCAACAAAGAATTCGCGCCTCACTTCGAATGCCGCTCCCAACGCATACGTTTTGGCCCGAAGAAAGCGGGCCAATTGTTCATTGCCTTCGAGGCCCTCGAGGTCGCGTTTCCGGATCGCCCTTCCGATTCGCATGCGCAGGATGTAGCCCTTCTTGTTGCGCAATTCGGCCGCCACGCGCAGAGAACGCAGGGAAGGGTGGATCAAACCGAGAAGCTGGAAAAGGGGACTGTTGGCCCCATCGATGTAGACGGGCACGACGGGACAGCCCTGCTTGACGGCCCAACCGGCCATGGAGGCACTCCAGCGACCATCGGCCACCACGCGCTTCGTCCGCCGAAAACTCGACACCCGTCCCGCGGGAAAGACACCGAAACCGCCCCCAGAGGCGAGATGATCCGACGCTTCCTTCCATCCGGACAAGCGGGGTACCCGCTTGCGCTCCTCGCCGCCGGACACGACCACCAGTTCCGTGCCCAGCTGAACCATATCGCCAAGGCCGGCGTCCACTCCCAGTTTGAAATCGGGCCGGTGCCTCCGAATCTGGCGCACGAGGGCCAGAGCATCCAACACGCCGTAAGGATGGTTGGACACGAGAACGAAGGGCCCGGTTTCCGGAATCCGCCCCAAGTCCTCTTCGCTCAACTCCAAGGTGACGCCCAACGAGCCGAACACGGCATCGATGAAGTCACCCCCCTGCAAATGGGAAAGTTGACCAAAGGCCTCATTCATCCCTCGGAACCCGCCAAACCGATGGAACAGTCCCACCAAAGGATGCCGCTCAGGCAAGCCGGACCAACGGGCCAAATCTCCCCGTGTCAACAGGTCTTCTCCTTCCGATGTCGGCTCCATGTCCATCCAGACCAAATTAGACTGCCCCGCTGCGCGCACCGGCACACGGCACACCCTATTTTTCCCCCATGTTCCGACCGTTTCACGCCCTGGTCCTCCCCTTGGGGCTCCTGATCATGCCCGGATGCACCGACGCTCCGCCTTCCGAATCGGCAGAAGAACCGTCCACTGAAGAGGCCCTCTCCATGACCCCCGATCCAAACCGACTCGAAATCCAAGGGCACCGAGGCGCACGCGGCCTTCTGCCCGAAAACACCGTGCCCGGGTTCGTCCTGGCCATACGGGAAGGCGCTGATGTGCTGGAGCTGGACCTCTGCATCGCCGGTGATGGCGCGATCATCGTCAGCCATGAGCCCTGGATGAGCCACGAAATCTGCCGGTCTCCCGAGGGCCAGGACATCACACTCGCCGACGAACGAAACCACAATCTCCACCAAATGACCACGGAGGACATTGCGGCATATGACTGCGGATTACGGATCCATCCCCGATTCCCGGACCAACGGACCCTGCCCGTGTCCAAGCCCACCCTGGCCGACGTGGTCAAGGTGACCGAAACCGTGCCCTTGCTCGATGGCGGAACCCTCCGCTACAACATGGAAATCAAGCACCGTTCCGACCTCGAGCCCGAATTCTGTCCGGACGCCGGCACGTTTGCCTCCTTGGTGATTGCTGAGGTCCAGCGGCTGGGGATTGCGGACCGCACCTGCATCCAGAGCTTTTCCGAAGCCGTGATGGAAGCCGTACACCAACAGGCTCCCGACCTGACGACCGCTTGGCTGACCGAAACGGAAGGGTCCGTGCAGTCCCAACTCGACCGCCTGAGCTTCCAGCCGGACATCTATTCGCCAAACTGGACGCTCATCGACGCCATGGACGTGAAGTTCCTGCAAGATGCCGGAATCCGGGTGATTCCATGGACCGTGAACAGCCAGGAGGACCTCTATGCCGTTATGCAACTCGGGGTGGACGGCATCATCACCGACTTTCCCGACCGGCTCTACGACATGCGATGAGCCTCCGCGTTCAGCGAAGGACCTGAACGAACCCGTTCCGACGGATGATGTCCGGGATGCGGTCGTTGCGGAGCTCCATCACGATCTCCCACATGTAGGTGCCATCAATGGCGAAGGAGTTGCCGCTCTCCCGGGTCTTGGATCCCTCCGTGCCCTCAACTTGTCCGTACCAAACCTCGTTCATATCGGTCGACGTGAAGACGGGGCGGCCCCAGCGGTCCCAGACGACCACCTTGTAGCTGAAAGGCTCGCAATCGATCACCGGGAGCCACGCGTCATTTTTGCCATCATTGTTGGGCGTGAACGCGGTCGGCACGTACATCTCGCACCCACAGATGACCTGCTGCACCCGAAGCGTGTGGACGACTGTGTCGCAGACATTGGCCACCTCCACCGTAAACAGCCCGGTGCGGTTGAACTGCCGCGAGGGTGTGAAGGCCCCGTCATACCAGTAATAGGTCGCCGAATAAACGGTGGGCCCCTGTTGGACACTCAACTCCATGGAATCGCCCAGACAGAGCTCGTAATCGGCCGACAGCTGGATGGAAATGGGGTCCGAAATGCTAACCGAGATGGAGTCCTCGTGACTGCACCCGCTGACCTGACTCACAGCCACATAGTCCGCTGGCTGGTTGACCTCGATGGCCTCGCCCACCTCGCCCGTGCTCCAGGTGACGAGCACATCCTCGAGTCCGGTGTCGATGCGGAGAACGTCGCCCGGACACAGGACCGTATCCAGGGGGAGCTCGAAGACCGGAACCGGCCGGAATTCCACCTCGATGGTGTCCCGGAAGACACACCCATCGGAGGCCACCTCTGCCGTGTATGTTCCTGCTTCCATGACCTCGTAGGTCGCCGTCGTCAGCGAGTCATTGAAGACAATGTAGTCGGCCCCGGGGACGTATGGCTCCAACACCACCGTCTCCCCTTCACACAAGGTCAAATCGAGACCGAGGTCGAAGGCCGGGAGCGGCTGGGCAGTCACCAGCACATCGTCGGTAAACGTGCACCCGTCCTGGGTTGAAGAGACCGTGTAGACACCGGGCACAGAGGCCCAGAGCTGGTTGCCGGTCGCCCCGTTCTGCCATTCGTAGTTCGCCGCACCAAAGGCCGCGAGGAGCAAGACGCTGTCTCCGTCGCAGTAGGAGGCCGTTTCGGGCAACTCGGCGGCAAACGGGGTCACCACCTCGACAAAGACTTGAGCATTGTCTTGACAGGCTCCAAGGGCCACATTGACCGTGTAAATGCCTGTGTTTTCCACCGTGTACGTCGGAGACACCGATCCATCCTGCCACGTGCACACCGCCGTCGGATAGCCTGGATCCAAAATGAAGGGATCACCCGGACACAGCACCTGGTCCGGCCCAAGGTCCACTGTGGTCAACGGACTCTCGGTGACCGTGATGTTGTCGGTGGTGACACACCCGTTTAAGGTGGCGGTCACGGTATAGAGGCCCGTGGTGGCCACTTCGAATTCATTGTCAGCTGGTCCGCCCTGCCACTGGAAATCCGGGAGAAGTCCCTGCCAATCGGGGTTGTCCGCATCCAAGGTCACCGTTTCTCCCACGCAGAGGACCACATCCGCCCCGAGCTGAAGCGGGTAATCGGCAAACCAATGGACCTGCATGGACCCGGTCTCGGTGCACCCCTGCAGATTGACCGTGACCTCCACGAGGCCCGAGTCGAGCACCAACTCAGTCTGGGCAAAACCTCCGGAGGTCCATGAATACTGGGCCCCCGGGTTGCCAGCATCGAGCTGAACCGGCTCACCGGGACACACGGTCACGTCCGGACCGAGATCCGGGACGACGATGGCCACGGTGGTCACATCGACCGGCACCTCCTCTTCACAGCCTTCCGCCGTGGTGACGATGGCCAGGCCGGAAACCTCAGGAGCCTCCCAGGTGTCACCCTCGGTGCCATCCGGCCAGGTCGTGGTCGCCTCCGGCCAGGTCAGGGTGACCTCGATGGTCTCCCCTGGGCACACTTGTTCCGCAATCGGGTCAAGCTCAACCTGAGCCGGACCTTCGATGGCCCCGATGTCGGGGTTGGCATCACGTGGCTCGCCTCGCTGGTCCTCCGTCACGCCCACCGCGACTCCCGCATCCAGAGCCGGACTCAGCGGCTCGCACGCACTGATCATGAACGCATCCGTCGGCCCACCATAATCACCGAACGGCAACAAAACCGGGTCCACCCCGATCTGGTTGCCGACAACGGCCGCATTGAACGTGATGTCCGCATCGGCCACACCGATGATGTTGTATCCAGCCGTGGCCACCACCTCATCTCCGAGGAAGTGGTAGAGGTCCTCGTTGCCGCCGGCTGTGCCCCCGAGGTTTCCGAAAAGGATGGTGTTGTCCAAGGACAGCTCGCCATCGTAGCATCCAATCGCGCCGCCGCGTCCTTCTCCGGGCTCTCCCTCCTGCCCCCCGGTTCCCGCAAGACCTCCGATGGAGGAATTCCCGCTGAAAGTGCAATGACGGACCGCGGCCGTTCCCGAACGCATGAAGAGGCCCCCGCCAATGGCACCACCGCCACCACCGCCGCCGGGAAACGTCGCCGTGCCGTTTCCACCGTCACCTCCCAAACCGAGGCCAATCGTAGCATCTCCTCCGGACGGACCGCCGCCCCACAGGCCGCCGCCGCCCGTGTGCGTTCCGCCGCCACCGCCGCCGCCACCAAAGCCGGCTGCAGAAGCGTCTGTGTTGTTCTGGTTGGAGGAGACGTCTCCCCCGTCACCACCGCCCCCGAAGGAGCCAATGCCGTCACCGCCGTTTCCGCCGCCGCCGCCGCCCTGGGCATTGCCGCCCTGACCGCCTTCGGCCACGCACCCGACGAAGGTGCAATTCTCAAGTACGGTGCTCGTGCCCGACCATGAGCTGATGGCCCCGCCGCCCGCCAGACTGCCGCCGCCACCACCACCGCCATTGGCCCCATCGTTTCCGAAGGCCTTGCAATCGATGAACAGGCTGGCGTACACCTCGATGTCCTCCCGGTTGTGGATGGCGCCTCCGAAGGCGTCCTCCGAGATGCAATTCCGAAACACCGTGCGTTCCAGGGTCAGCAAATCGGCATCCGTCTCGATGGCCCCACCAGGGTCATTGGAATCCAGTCCATTCCGGAATTCCATGTCCCGGAAGGTCACGAGGGTCGAATTGCCGTCCAGCTCGAAAAAGCGGCTGTTGCCCGACGCATTCAAAATGGTGTTCCGGGCTCCGGCTCCATTGACCGTGATGTCCCCCTGATCGATGAGGAGCTGTCCAAGGACCCAGCTGTATGTGCCCTCGGGAAGGGTGATGGTCGCCGCCGCACCGGCAGCCTCAGCCTCCTGCAACGCGGCACGGAGTGTACAGTTTCCATCGGCGGTCTGGCAGACGCCGTCTCCGACGTTGCTGTCAGTACCATCTTGTGTGGAATCCACAGTGAATTGGCCACTTGAGGACAGGCAAACCAGCAAGCTGCCCATCAGGGTCAGACTGCGAAACAACGTTCGGTTCATGGGCATGATGCGGTGACGCAAAGTACAAACCCACCACCCCCGGAAAAGGTTGCCGTAACCCTTGGATCGAAAATCCGTTGAACCCCTTCCGATTGACGACCTTTCCGCCATGTGCTCCATCACCGCCCTGTTGAACCGGAACGTTCCCCTCGACGCGGACCGCAAAAGCGTACTCCACGCCTCCCGATGCCAGCAACATCGCGGACCGGATTGGTCTGGAATCCGTGAATTTCCTGAAGCCATCGTCGCCCACGAGCGGCTCGCCATCGTCGACGTCCTGAGTGGCGCCCAGCCCCTCGTCGACCCGGATACGGGGGCGGTTCTTGCTGTCAACGGCGAGATCTACAACCACGTGAATCTCAAGGAGGGCGGCACAGCCGGACCCTGCGGCGATTACCCCTTCCAATCCGGCAGCGACTGCGAGGTCATCCTGGCCCTGTATCGGAAGCACGGGCGCGACCTCGTCCAGCATCTGTCCGGCATGTATGCCTTCGTGCTCTTCGATCCGAGGGACTCCACCTGGATCATCGCCCGGGACCCCATCGGCATCATTCCCCTGTACTATGGCACCGACGGACACGGGCGCATCTGGGTCGCTTCCGAAATGAAGGCCCTGATAGACAATTGCGACGACGTGCGCGTCTTTCCTCCCGGCCGGGTTTGGTCCTCCTCAGAGGCTGAGCCTACCGCATTCTACCAGCGCGAATGGATGAAAGGCGAATTGCCAGACCATCCGTATCGCCCCGAAGAGCTCAATGACGCCCTCACGGCCGCGGTCCGCAGCCACCTGATGGGCGACGTGCCATATGGCCTGCTCATCTCGGGGGGGCTGGACAGCTCCGTCATCGCCGCCATCGCCATGAAACTCGCTGAAAACCGGGTCGACGATGGTGAGCAGTCCAAGGCCTGGTGGCCCCGCGTCCACAGCTTCTCCATCGGCTTGGAAGGATCTCCCGACCTCGCTGCCGCGCAGGAGGTCGCGGACGCCATCGGCACCGTGCACCATCCGTTGAACTTCACCATCCAAGAGGGGCTCGACGCCCTCAGCGAAGTCATCCGCCACATCGAGACCTACGACGTGACCACCATCCGGGCCTCCACCCCGATGTACCTCATGGCCCGAAAAATCAAGGCCATGGGCATCAAGATGGTCCTGAGCGGCGAAGGCGCCGATGAACTCTTTGGCGGCTACCTGTACTTCCACATGGCCCCGGACGAGCGCGAGTTCCACGAAGAGACGGTCCGAAAGGTCCTTGGCCTGCACCAATACGATTGCGCCCGCGCCAACAAGTCCATGATGGCCTGGGGCATCGAAGCCCGCGTGCCCTTCCTCGACCGCGAATTCATCGATTATGCCATGGGGCTGAATCCCCGGGCCAAAATGGGCGGGAAGGGGAAAATCGAGAAGGCCGTCATTCGGCAGGCCTTTGAAGGGTATCTGCCGGATCACATCCTGAACCGCCAGAAAGAGCAATTCAGCGATGGTGTGGGGTATGGATGGATTGACGGCCTGCGCGACCGCGCCGAGGCCAAGGTGAGCGATGGCGAAATGGAACGGGCAGCCGTTCGATTCCCCATCAATCCACCGGCCACGAAAGAGGCCTACTTCTACCGCACGCTGTTCGAGGAGCATTTTCCCACCGCTGCCGCCGCCGCCACCGTGCCCGGAGGCAAAAGCGTCGCGTGCAGCACGGAGAAAGCCCTTGAATGGGACGAACGCCTCCAGCAGACCATCGACCCGAGTGGCCGCGCCGTGGATGGCATCCACAACGACGCGTACTGAATCGATTCATGGATGTCATCGCGACACGCGGCCGGTCACCCGCGCCAACTGTCTGCGCTTCAGGCATTCAATCCGCATGTGGAAGCGCTGAGCGCGGAAAAAGGCGTATCCTGCATGAATGCGAATCAGTTACCGCCATGAAACCGAGACTGGGGCGGTGTACACCTTGTGGCAGGAAAACGACCTTCTCCACGTCCGGAGCAGGGTTCCGCAATTGGAACTCCGCTGGCGGGAAGACCGTTGGGTTCCAGAGAGAAACTGGTTTGAGCGCGAATACACCTACCCGATCGATATCGGCCTAGACGAGTACCTCGCCCGCTTCCTTCCCCATCTCAATGGCCAGTTCCTCAATCATGAAACCCCCAACGTGGAGGACATGAGCTCCTTTCTGGGCAAATGGTTCAGTTTTCGTTCAGTAGGACGTGATGATGGACTCGACCGGGCAAACAGGCTCATCCTGCGCACCACGGCCAACTTTTACGGGGTGAACTCCCTGTTTGGCTGAGGACTCAGTCGGCCGAACGCCACTCAAGGCGGGCACGGCCATCCGACATCACCACCACCTGCGGTCCTGAGACTCCTGACGTCACCGGACGACCCAGCAAATCAAAGCGGGCCATCTCTGCGGCCACCGTCGGCTGAACGTCCGCCACACCCGAGGTCGTTCCGGTCACCCGAATGACACCGGGAGCGATGCCCGTGGCCACACTGGCCACCTGCATGCCCAGCGCGTCTCGGATGTCGAGCTCTCCGTAGGTGCCGAAGTCCGTGTGACCGAGCAGGATGTCTCCGTTGGGCCCGACGGCCATCGAATAGGCGGTCAAGCCATTGCCAGGCCAAAAACCACCGGCCTCCAATGTGGCGCCTTCCGCCGAGCGGAAATTGCCCTCACCATAGACCTGATAGAACACCTCGACGCCGACGATGGCGGCTGCCCCGCAACCAGCCGTCACATCGGCCACCAGCGCCGTCGTGGGCGCCTCAGCCGCTTCGATCCGGCTGAGCGAAGTGCCGTCGTACTGACGCGCATTGACCGTCACGACACCACCGGACACCGGCAGCACATGGACCGGGTTCAGTCCATCCTCACCGAGGTCCACCTCTGCATAATCTCCTGTGGTGAGATTCAGCCGGCCCACAAGACCGACCTCCTCTCCATAGGCAAAAGCGTTGTTGATGCCGATGTGCAGAACATCGCCCACGAGGCACATGGACTCGGACGCAAAAGCCGGTCCCTCACCCGCCGCGGCCTGCCAATCGGCCTGCCACGAGAGGTCCTCCGCATCCAACGCGACGAGGAAGGCATCAAAAGCTACGGAACCGAACGTCTCGGGATCGTAGTCCCCTCGCGTGACGTAGAGGCGGTCACCGGCTTCAAACAAGCTCCGCGCACCCTGCAACGGCTGGCTCGCAAGGATGCTGCCGTCGGACGCGTCCAACCGGTATACCGTATCCTCAGCTGAAACGTACAGGTCTCCCGCCACCGACAGGATCATGTCCGTCGTGTAAGCATGCCCGTCAAACACCCGCAGAGTCTCGAATTCGAGCGTCTCCGCATCGAGGTCCACGACGCCCAAACGGGGCGATTCGAGCACCTCACCCGAATAGAAGTCTTGCGCCCCTTCGCAGAGGACGAAGGCACGATTGTCTTGGGCCTGAACTCCGAAAGTCAGGAAAAGCAGGGCCGCGAGAACAAAACAAAGACGGGGGAGGGCAACATTGAGCATAGAAATCCGTATCAATCCAAAACGCGAAGCTATTTCCAGAGAAGGGGAATTCAACCCTTTGGGGCACAAAGCGTTGTTATTTAGACACCAACGATGCATCGCTTTCTGCCCTTCCTCGTTCTTGGCGCCTGCCTCAGTGGCTGTCAGCCCGAGGACATCCGGTTTGACGACAATCCTGTCCCACACTACGAGGGCGTGCCCACCGTGGTCGTGGACGCCTACCTGACCCGGGCCTACATCGACCTCATCGGACGAGAACCCCTCCCGGGAGAAATGGAGCAGGACCGGGCTGCGCTCCGCGCTGAAGACCTCGACCTGGCCGCCCGGCTGGCTCTGGTCGACCGGCTCATGGGCGGCGACGAAACCCACCAAGAAGCCCACGACCAGAAGGTCTTCGACGATCTCTCCGGACGGTTCCTCGACGGCACGAATCAGCAGACCCTCATCAATGAAATGGAATTCCAGCGCTTCTTGGCCCAGCAGGATTCCATCAATGGCGGCAACGCCTACCCCTTTTTCAACCTGCTGGCCGACCGCCTCGAACGGACCATCGTCTCGGTGGACGAATTCCGGCTTGGGACCATCGGCTGGCGAGAGGTCAACCGCCGCTTCTGCGACAACCTGATCTACGACGAGATCAACATGAACAGCTTCAACTTCGTCAACGCCACCTTCGACGACCTCTTTGGCCGCTACCCCTCGGAGGCGGAGTTCGAACAGGCCTTCTCGGCCGTAGAAACCGGCTCGCCGGCCGTGCTCTTCGGCGAGGTCATCGAGGACAAGCAAAGCTACCTGCAAGTGTTGGTGAACGACACCGAGTTCGAGGAGGGAGCCGTCCGCTGGTGGGCCGAAAAACTGCTCGTTCGCCCAATCACGGGCGCCGAGATGGTCGCCTGGCGCGACGTAGTCGGTCCGGACGTCGATGTCCGGGAACTCCAGCGCCTCCTCATCTCCTCCGACGAATACGCCGACTTCGAATGATCCGCTTCACTCCCTTCCCTCAGGCGCCCGTCCTCGCACTGGCCACTGCCCTGCTCCTGTCGGGATGCACGGCCGAGCCGGACGTGACCTATGGCCTGCTTCCGCTCGAACTCAATGCCTCCAACGCCGAGAAAGACCGGGTCAAATCCATTGACCAGTGGATCACCATCCTGCATGCCGACCTGTTTGGAGAAGCCCTCGGCAGCGCGGAGCTGTTTGAAGTCAAACAAGCATTCTACAGTGTCGGTGACCAAGAGATTGCGCGGGCAGTCCTGGTCTCCAACTTCATGCAAGACGACAACGTCCAGCTGCCGGAAGCCAGCGCCATGACCCAGGATCCCGACGCCTTCATCGACGACACCTACGTGCGCTTCCTCGTGCGCTATCCCACCGAAGCCGAGCGGACCTGGATGCGGAATTTCCTTGCCTCCAATCCGACCATGACGCCCGAACTCGTGTACACCTCGTTCGCCCTGAGCGAAGAATACCTCCACTACTGATGAAGAGACGATCCTTCCTCAAAAAGACCGGCTTGGCGGCCGCCGGTGCTGCCGCCGCTCCGGTCATCCTTCCTTCGGGCCGGCTCTTCGCCGCGAGCGGACGGCGCATGGCCGAACACGTGGTCATGGTCGCCTTTGCCGGCGGGGTCCGACAGCAGGAGAGCATCCTGCGCCGATACGTGGACGACAGCCAGGGCGAGCCCTACCCGGGCAACATCATGTACAACCTCCTCTCCGGGGAGGCCCCCATCGCCAAAATCGTCTACGGCACGGGCGTGGGAGGAATCACCCCCATTCCGGCCCTCCTCCCGCAGCCGATGGAGCAGTTTGGCACCACCTTCGCCGAAGTCTCCGCCCTCAGTGCCGGCCACTACGGAGGCCTCAATTCCCTCGTTCAAGGCGGCACCCCGGGCGGACAGGGACTCAAGCAACGTCCGCTCCAACCGACCATCTTCGAGTACCTCCGTCGTCATGGTGGATACAAGGCCACCGACACGTGGTTCGTAGGCAATGGCATCGGCGGGTCGCTGCCCCTGCTCAACCACAGCGAACACCCGGATTACGGGGCCGAGTTCGCCGGCAACTTCTTCGCCCCCACCGTGACCTTCACGGGCGCCGGGGACTACGCGTTCTCTGACGCGGCCGTCTACCATCCGGAAAATGAACTGGACCCCATGCGCCGGATGAAGGCCTTCCTCGACCAGCAGTTCGAAGCCGATGGAACCGGTGGATTCGGCGGAGGATTGAACAACACCGACGAGGAGAAGGAGCAAATCAAGCAGTTCATGGAACTGATGTACGACAAGGTGGAAAACAACGCCATTCAGGCCCCGCCCGTCACCGACAACGGGGACACCGGCACCGTCGCGTTCGCCTGCGAGGTCATGTCCTACTTCCAACCGGCCTTCACCTTTGTCAACCTCGGCGCCGTGGATTCCTGCCATTCAAATTTCTCCAGCTACCTCCGCGCACTGCACCGCGCAGACCATGCTGTGGGCCACCTCTGGAACCACATCCAGTCCATTCCAGAGATGGCGGGCAACACGACGCTCATCCTGACCCCCGAGTGCGGCCGGAACCTTCAGCCCAACAACATCCTCGACGAGAACGACTGGCGCGCTTACGACCACAGCGACGAGAACAGCACGCGCATCTGGACGATGATGGCCGGTCCGGACGTCCCCGAAGGACTCACCATTGGAGGTGAGGACAACCCCGTGGGCATGGTGACCGACACCATGATGACCGTCTGCGACATCCTCGGTGTGATGCCGGAAGTGCAAGCCGGCGGAATGGTGCACCCAGGAACCGACAGTTTGTTCAACCGCATCTAATGATCCGATTGGTGTCCTCCCTGAGCCCCCTGGGCATGGCGCTGGCCTTGCTGGTGTTCGTGTTGGCCGCCTGCCAGCCAGATCCCCCGCCCAATCCGTACGATGACCTGCCCCCGGTCATTCCGACGGAGGGCTTGGCCGTGCCGCCCTTGCCGGAAGGCAACTTTGCCTGGTTGCACCAGCAGGTCTTCTCCCCCACCTGCGCCAACAGCGGATGCCACGATGGGACCTTCGAGCCGGACTTCCGCACCGTCGGGTCCGCCTGGAACACCCTGGTAAACCACCCGGTGATCGCCAACGATGCGGCGATGAGCTTCAACCGCCGCGTCGTCCCGGGCAACGTCGGCGCTTCTTTCCTGCACGAGCGGTTGACCGTCGAGATTCCCAATACGTCCGGCATGATGCCGCTCGAGGTCGACGAGGACAGCGACTATGACGAGCGGCGCGACGAATACATCGCGGCCATCGCCGCCTGGATCGAAGCCGGCGCCCCCGATCTCAACGGCAACACCGCGCCTGCCGAAGGCGCCTCGCTCCCACCCCAGATTCACGGGTTTGCCGCTTTCCCGCCCGACATCGCCTCCGGGGTGTACCCCCGGGCCGAGGGCCCCGGCATCCAACCGGTGCTCGTGGATCCAATCGCCATTCAGGTCTTCGCGGCCATCACGGACGACCAGCTGCCCATGACGTCCCTCACGGTGGAATGGGCGCTCGGTGTGGATGCCGCCGATGCGGATGCTGCCCCCGCCGGAGGGGCCTTCGGGCCCGCCCCGTTCACCTTCGATGCACAGACCTTTTCCGGGAGCACCGAGACTTACGGGCTGTCGACCGAAATCGACCTGAGTGGATATGCTGCGGGGACGGAACTCACCCTTCAGATTCGAGCGTCTGACGGCGATGCACAATCCCGCAGCCCCCTGCCCAACAGCCCCGAGTACATCCAGCTGCTCTACCGCCTCCGCATCGCCCCATGACTCCCCGATTCCTCGCCATCTCGGCGGCCTTCGCCGCCCTCAGCCTTTCCGGATGCCGACCAGAGGAAATCGATCCGGTCGCACCCGAACTCGGCTTCGTTTCCATCAACGCCACCGAGGTCGAATCGTCCACCACCCCCCTGACGGTCACCCTGTCCTACCGTGACCACCAGGGCGACCTGGGCTGGAGCGACCCGGACGTCCACGCCCTCGAAGTCCGCGACACCCGGTTGGACAACCCAGACACCTACCACATTCCTCCGTTGACTCCGGACGGGATGGAACTCGACATTGACGGCACCTTCCTCGTGAACCTCCCGCCCCTCTTCTTGCTGGGCAATGGCGGCGACGAACAGACCCGCCTCACCTTCCGGATCACCGACCGGGCAGGCAACGCCTCCAACGAGGTCGAATCTCCCCTCATCCTCATCACCGACACCCTCTGATGCGCATGAGGGCCCTCCCCCTGCTCTTGGCCCTGTTGCTGTCCATCGCCCTGATGGGAATCGGTTCCGGACGCGCCGTCGCGCAGGGAGATCCCTATCTGATGACGGACACGACTGTGACCGATTGCATCGGGGAACTGACCGACTCCGGCGGACCCGATGAGGCCTACGGGAACAATGAGAACCTCGTCTTCACGGTGATGTCGGACAGCCCGCTCGACGTGGCCTTCCTCGGCTCCATCGACATCGAGCCGGCCGCCCCGGGTGGCCCCCTCTTCGACTACCTCGTACTGCACGACGGGCCCGACCTCGCCTCCCCGGTGTTGGACACCCTCTACGGCAGCATCGCCTCCCCGACGACCTACGTGACGACAGGATCGCTCACCGTCCACTTCGTCTCGGACGCCAGCGCCCAGCCACAAGGGTTTCACCTCGCCTGGAGCGCCAACCCGCCGCCGCCCGATCCGCCGACCACCACCCTCTCTGCCCCAGGTTCCTGCCCGTTCCCCGTCCTCCTCTGGGACCTGTCCTTTCCCATCGAGTGCGACCTCATCGACTGGACCACCCTCGCCGTCACCGGCCAAGACGGGACGGAATGGGCCATCGACACGGCTGCGGCGGCCGCCATCAGCTGCCCCAGTGGTCTGAGCGACGGCCTGACCCTGCCCCTCGAAGACGGGGGGCTGATTGAAGGAAACTGCACCCTGACCGCAGACCTCACGGTCGGCGTGCGCGATGCTTGCGACTCCGTGTGGGTCCTGCCCATTTCCGCCCAATGGAGTGCCACCGGATGCGGCGCCGAACCCGACATCCTTCTGGACACGGACACCGTCTGCACCGGGGGGTGCGCCCTGCTTGAGGCCCTGCCTCGCGGATGCGGACCCACGGACATCGCCTGGAGTGGTTCCGATGGGACGAGCTTCAGCGGCGCTGGCCCGTGGGAAGTGTGCCCCTCCGCCACCACGACGTACACGGCCACCGCCACGGAAACTGAAACGGGCACCATGGGCAGCACCTCCGTCACCGTCACCCTGCTCGACCTCGGCGCCTGGGTGCAGGACACCACATTGTGCCCGGGACAAACCCTGATTCTGACTTCCGGAGACATCCAAGGAGAATGGTCCGGCAATGGCGTTCTCGGACCGCCATGGACCTTCGATGCATGGGAAAGCGGCATTGGGACCCATACCGTGACCTTTGCCGCCTTCGGCACCGCCGCCTGCGCCTCCGAGGCCGAGATCGAGGTCATCGACTTCTGGGCCCCCTGGAACATCGCCACCTGCCCTGAGTCCAACCCTTTCGCGCTTCCTGGCCAACCCGCCACCGGGAGTTGGACTGGACCAGGCGTGACGGGCGGGTGGACCTTTGACCCCGGAGCGGTCGCCTCGGCCGGACAAGACACCACAATCCAATTGACCTTCACCGCCCTCGGTTGCACTCGCACCTCCACCGTGCACATCGAGCCCGCGGCTGCGACACTGGAAATCGGAACGGTGTGCCAATCGGAACCGGGCATCCCGTTGCCCTTCTCGCCCCCAGGTGGCTGGTGGACCGGCCCTGGATTGTCCGAGGACGGGGACGCCTTCCTTCCCGAAGAGGCTCCGGCCGGGCCATTTACCCTCACCTACGTGATGCAGGGGTGCGACCGCACGGCCCTCGGGGTCGTCCTGCCCATTGATGCCGGCCCCACCTCGACCAGCTGTCCAGAGCAGGATCCCTTCGTGCCTTTCCCTGGATTCTACCCTCCCGGCGGCACCTGGAATGGTCCCGGCATCACCGCCGAGGAAACCGAAACCGGGCTGTATGACCCCGGCCTGGTCAGCGACGGACAATGGGCGCCCCTGATCTATTCGGCGCCCAACGGATGCACCGACACCCTTTGGATGTTCAACCGGCAGACGACCATCGCTCCTGATGTGGTCCACGCGTGCGCTTCGGACACGACCAACCTGCTCTTGCAGGGTGGATTCCAGGCCAGCCCGTGGTGCGGCTGGTGGACGCCCCTCAGTTCGGGCAGCGTCACGGATCTGGGGGACTGCGAATGGGCCGCCCGCGCCAACAATTTACCCGTCGGGGGACACGAGCTCACGTATGAGGTGAACACCTGCGTGGACACCCTGCTGATCGTGGTCCACCCCGATTCGCTCAACCTCACCCCGTGGGTCGCCTGCGTAGCCGATGTACCGATCGACCTGCCGATCACCCCCCTCGGTGCAGATTGGCAAGGGGCTGGGGTTCTCCCTCCCACGGATTCCACGTCTTGGTCCTGGTCCGCGGCAGAAACCGGGGCCGGGGTCCACACGGTGACCTGGACCTCCCCACCCGGCTGCACGGATGCCGTGGACATCGAAGTCGAATCCCCGCCCCAATGGGCCTCCGTGCAGGACACGTCCCTGTGCTTCAACAACGTT
Organism: Flavobacteriales bacterium; assembly: GCA_002862785.1. GTDB lineage: Bacteria > Bacteroidota > Bacteroidia > Flavobacteriales_D > Sanyastnellaceae > UBA8752. The sequence goes on along the minus strand of PKDZ01000074.1, from coordinate 2,864 downwards.
CCCTTCGGTTCGCCTCCACCCTCTGTCTCCGGCGCATCCTCAGCCAACCCCGTCGCCGTCTGGACCATCGACGGCGCGGCCTGGACGGGCGACACCACCGCGGCCGCCCTGGGCAGCGGCCTCCATGACGTGATGGTCGAATGGACCGGTGCGGCGTGCGCGGTTCAAGAGACGTGGTCTCTCCTAGTATTGGACCCCCTGACGGTGGATCTGACCGTAGCCGATGCCACGCTGTGCCCCGGTGCCGGGACAGAAGCGACTGCCACAGCCGGCGGCGGACTCTCCGAGTCCGATCCGGTAACACTGAGCTGGTCAGATGGCGGATTGCCATTGGCCGAGCGCATCCTCCTGCCGGAAACCACCTCTTGGTGGTCGGTCACCGCGGAGGACGGATGCTCCACACCCGTCACGGACAGCGTCCTCCTGACCGTCCTGCCCCCGTTCGATCTCGACGTGGTGCACGGCCCCCTGTCCTGTCATGGCGACCCCACCACGCTCCTGCTCGATGTCCTGTCCCCAACCGGTGCCCAACAAGAAGTGGACGGCACCGCCCTCGGACCGGGCCCGCACCTCATCGAGGCCGTTGCGGGCAGTGCAGTGGAATGGACCCTGATCGACACCGTGCAAGGTTGCACTGTGGACACCGCCCTTCTGGTCCCAGGACATCCTCCCCTGACCGCCGCCTTCTCCGTCACGCCGGCCGCGGACTGCATCGCCTGGGATGCCCAGCCCATCGGGCTCATCGACCTCTCTTCCGGGGCGGAATTGGGCCAATGGACGTGGACGCCCCTGCAGGTCGAAGGCCAAGGCGCCTCCGCCGATTCCGTAGCCTGGGCCATCGGGACCAATCCCCAACTTACCGTCCCCGTCGCCGGCACCTGGTCGGTGTCCCTGGTCGTCGAACAGTCCGCCGGGTGCAACGACACCCTCCTCCAAACCCTGTGCGTCCTGCCCCAGACGAGCGTTTGGCTTCCCGACGCCTTCTCCCCCAACTCCGACGGCAGCAACGACCGCTTCCGGCCCCGGGGCAGTGGCGTCAGCGCGTGGCGCATGACCATTCACGACGCGTGGGGCCGGCTGGTGTGGGAAGAATCCCAATCCGGACTGCCTGGAGGGTCCGCCCTCGCGTCCACCACCGACAGCGGATTTCCCATCGGCTGGTCGGGGGAAGGCCATCCTGTCGGCGTTTACGCCGTCCGGCTCGAAGCCACCACCGATGGCGGAATGCCCGTCCTTGTCGAACAGCCTGTCCGCCTGATTCGATGACCATGAGGCGACCCCATATTGTTTGGCTGGCCGGCTTGCTCCTCAGCGGACTGCCCATCGAGAAGACCTGGGGCCAAGAGGCCCTCGCCCCGTGGATTGGCGGGATGCCGGGAACCGAACACCCGGCCTTCTGGGCCTTGCAGCAGACCCCTTGGGCCTTCGGACTCCAACATGCCACCCGCTGGGCCAGCGCGGCCGACCCCATCGCCGATCAATGGTTCAGTGCGGGGTGGAACCCCTCTCCCGAAGGAACCAGTTGGACCGGAACCGGCCTCCAAAACTGGGCCTTTGGGACGGCGCACAGCTCCGTTCAGGCTGGAACCGGGTGGCGGGAGTCCCGGCATGCACTGCACGCCGCCGTCCGGGTGCCCCTCGACAAGGGATGGACCGGAAGCGCGGGAATCGGCATCGGCGCCCGCACATGGATCTTGGATGGCCGCAGCTGGTCTTGGGACGCCCAGTACGGGCCGGGAGGATATGACCCAACCGCCCCATCGGGTGAACCAGAAGGCCTGGTCTTCGGCGCTGGGGTGGAACCGGAACTCGCCCTCGGCATTGCTGCGGCCCGCAGGCCCCGGCCGGGACAAGGACCCGCTTTGCAGGGTGCACTCAGCCTGCACCACGTGCTTCCCGTGTCCGCCCCCACCTTTCAACCGATGGCGGGTGACACCGCCAACCGAACCGTGTCGGCTTGGTTCGAAATCCAGGACGACCTCGGTGTGAAGCGACTCCTGTGGACGGCCTGGTGGCGAGGGGCCATTCAGGGGCCCAGTCACCTCATCGAACTCGGATCCTCCATCGGGTGGACCTTCGGCAATGCCTCTCGGCACACCCGCAACACCCTCGGCCATCGACTCGCCGTCGGGGCCTTGTGGCGGACCGACGGCCGGTTCCGCCTCCCCTTCAGTTGGGAACACGGAGAGCTCCAAATCTGGACGGGCCCGGCGTTGGACATCGGGCACCCCTCTCCTGCCGCGGGAGGCTGGGCCCTCGGCGCAGTTTGGACCCCGGACGCGACGGGGTCGACCCCCATCGGGTCCAACTGATCGCCACCCCATCACACCGCACAAAAAAAGGGCGTCCCCGCAGGGACGCCCTTGCAAGCGAAGTAAGTTTGGCGGTTTTGGTTATTCCGCTCCGCAGGTCAAATTGAAGAGGAGCAACAGGTCCAGGAGGTCCTGGATGCCGACCGATCCATTGAAGTCGAAGTCCCAGCAGATGGGTTCCACGCACGTGCCATCGTCGAGGTTGGCGAGCGGTTGGAAATTCTGCATGGTCGGGTCCGTGCACCCCGTCCAGAAGCACGAGCCATCGTCGATGGTCGCACCCGGATCGAAGTTCAGGGCGTTCTCGTAGGTACAGCCCTCGTCGCCGCAGTCCACACCGGGCAAGTCGCACGGAGCGACGCCGAGCTCGGCCGGGGTAAGCGGGTTGAGAACGCCGCATCCACCGCCGTCGGTGTTGTAGTACACCAGGAGGTCGGTAATCTCGAGCGCACCGATGGAGCCGTCGCCGTTGGAGTCCGGACAGGGAGGAGCATCGGAGCAGTTGCCGTCGTCCACCGTGGCGTAGGTCGTGTAGTTCCGGTAGTAGTCGAC
>PKDZ01000012.1 GCA_002862785.1 Flavobacteriales bacterium | reverse complement strand
TGTGGCGGTTTCGACTGGACCCTCGAGTACGGTGGTCCTGCCGAGGGCTGCACTGACGAGACGGCTTGCAACTACAACCCTGCCGCCGAAGTGGACAATGGCAGTTGCATTTACCCGGGAGATCCGCTGTGCACTGGTCCCGACCTGATGGTCGTGGAGAGCGCCATTGAAAACAGCCTCCAGGCCGAGACGATGATGGTCGACGAGAACAACTGCTACATCGTCGAAGGGTGCTTGAACGGATATGGGGAGCGTGAGCTCGTCCGCTTCACCACCCACATCAAGAACATCGGGGACCTCGATTACTACATTGGCACCACAGCCCAGACGGATTCCACCCAGCAGTTCGAGTGGGGCGATTGCCACAACCACTGGCACTACAAAGGCTACGCCAAGTACGACCTCTTCACCATGGACGGTCAGATGCTGCCCATCGGATTCAAGAACGGATTCTGTGTGATGGACCTCGAGTGCAGCGATGGCGGCACCTTCCAGTATGGCTGCAGCAACATGGGCATTTCGGCCCATTGCGGCGACATCTACGGGGCGGGCCTGTCCTGCCAGTGGATTGACGTAACCGGCATTCCCGACGGGGTGTACCACTTGGTGGTTCGGGTCAATTGGGATTACGACCCCGACGCCCTCGGCCGTTACGAGAACGACTACGAAAACAACTGGGGCGTGGTCTGCATCGACATGGACCGCTCCTCCGGCGAACTCGCCGTCACGGTGTGGGACGATTGCCCACAGATCGTCGACTGCAACGGAGAAGCCTATGGTACGGCCCAAATGGACTGCAACGGCGACTGCGGGGGCACGGCCTTGATGGGTGACCTCGATGGCGACGCCGACCAGGACCTCACTGATGCGGAGGCTTATGTCGACGGCATCCTCGGCAACGACCTCGAGGCCGTCGCGTGCATTGACCTCGACCAGGATGGCGAGCTGACGGTGTCCGATGCCGCGCTCATGGCGCAGTGTCAGCACTGGGACATCGCGCACGAGCACCCCGACAGCAGCGGCTTCCACGACAAGTGCCAGTTCCCGGCGCCGCACATCGTGAACCCGTTCGACAGCGTGTGGTTCCGCCTCGGCGAGGTAAACTGGGCCCAGGGCTTCTTCGATGTGGAGGTGCTCAACCCGCACAACCGCATCCTCGGCTACCAATTCGACATCAGCTGCGGCATCCAGCAGGCCGTGAGCCTCGCGGACCCGCTGGAGTACATGATCACCCCGGAATTCGCCCTCGGAGGCGGCACGCTGATTGGCCTCAGCTATGAGGACGAGAGCATGTCCAAGCACTACGAGTGGACTTCCCTCGTGCGCATCTACTGGACGGAAACGCCCCAGACGGAGCTCTGCATCGAGGGCGTGACCGAAGTGGTAAACTCCATGTACCAGAATGCGGTGCCCTACCTCGTCGACCCCTGCGCCACGGCGAATGGCGTTGGCGGAATTGTCGCCAGCGCTGCCCTCGAAATCAGCCCGAACCCGGTGCTGTCCGGTGAGCCATTGTCGCTCTCTTTTGGGAGCGGCGCTTTGAATGGGGCCTCGGTCCAATGGCTGGATCTGACGGGCCGCATCCTGTCCACGGAGCGGTGGAACGGTGGGCGCCAGATGGTGCTGTCGACGGCAGGCCGCGTAGCCGGTGCCTATCTGATTCAGGTGGTGCAGCCGGTGGCCGGCGGGGAGGACATCGTCCACACCCGGCGCGTCACCGTCCGCTGATTGCGGCTTTTCGTCCCCGGCTTCCCGATAGGGTGTTGGCCGTCACTGCGGCGAGCACGACCGCGATGCCGACGAGCGACCATCCCGTGATCCGTTCATCGAACAGGGTCCACGCGAGGATGAGTGCGAGGATGGCCCCGAAATACTTGAGCGGCATGACGCGCGCCGCATCCTCCAGGTGCAGCGCCTTGGTCATGGCCACCTGCGCCACGAGCGACAACACCCCGATGCCGACGGCCATGCCCCATTGGGTGGCCGTCATCGGATGCCAGACCGTGGCGCTCCAGCTGCCCATGATGGGCGTGGCGATCATGTGAAACCAGGTGACGACGCCCACAGCACTGTCCGTCTCACGGCATTTGATGGTGGCGAGGTAGGCCACGGCCGCACCGAGCGCACTGCCCATGCCCATGAACAGATAGAGCCAGGAGACGCGCGGGTCGAAGCCCTTCACCATCAGGATGCCCCCGAACGCCGCGGCGAAATACAGCCAGCGGTGGGGTTTGATGCGTTGCCCATCAAAGGCGATGGCGAGCAACACGGTGAAAATGGGCGAGAGGTATTGGATGACGGTCGCGCTCGCGAGGGGAATGTGCCGGATGGTGTGGAAGAAGAGGGTCAAGGCCACCATCCCTGTGAAGCCCCGGATGAACAGCCACTTGCGGTTGTGTCCAAGCAAGGGGTCGCCCTTTCTCCAGAGCCAGATCACACACAGCACGAGGCTAACGGCGCTCCGGAGGAAGACAAGCTGGGGCGTCGGCAGGATGGCCAGGGCCTTGACCAACAGGTTGGCGGAGGTGTAGAGCACCACTGACTGAAGCATGAAAACGAGTCCGCGCGACATCCGGCGCGAAGGTCGGGGGAATCAGCGCACGGGCCGCAGTCGCAGTGCCAGCTTCCACCCGAGCCATCCCATGGGCAGGTACCCGGCGATGTCCAGAACGAGGAAGCCGATGGGCTGGCCAGGCAGCATGAAGGCGTTGGCGATGCCGCCGACCAGCACGAATCCGGCCACGATCATCGGCACGCGCAGGCCCCGGTTGGCCGCGAGCAGTCCGGCCACCAAGGCGCCGCAAAACGCACCATTCCAGTGGGCGAGCAACGGCCCGACCATGTGGATGGGTTCCAGCGTATCGAAGTAGGCGCGCCAGACCGCCTGCATCGCTTCTGGATCGCCGGTCGGATCATAGGCCGGGGCGGCCGGGGCCCCAAACAGGCGGCCAAGGGGCATCAGCAGGAGGGCGTTGGCGGGCATGCTGCCGAAGGCGCCGGCAACACCGGCCAGGACGTTGCGCAGGGTGGGGCTCATGGTGTAAGGTGTGGAGGCCAAGATAGTCGTGGGCTCAGAAGGGCAGACGGGTGGCGGTCTCGAGGATGTGCTCCTCGTAGGCCTGTTGCATCCGACGGGTGACGGGCCCCTTCTCACCGCCAGCGATGCGCCGGCCATCCACTTCTGTGACGTGGGCCAGGGCACCCATCGTTCCGGTGGTGAACGCTTCTTCCGCGGTGTACAGTTCGGTCAGCGAGAGGTCGGCTTCCCGGGCGTCAAGGCCAACGCGCCCGGCCACATCCAGCACGAACCGCCGGGTCAATCCTGGCAGGCAGGCGTGCGCGAAGGGCGTCAGCAGGATTCCCTTTCGGACGACAAAGAGGTTGGTCGCATTGGTTTCGGCGAGAAAGCCCCGGTCGTCCAGCATGACCGCGTCATCCACCCCGGCCACGTTCGCGTCAATCTTCGCGAGGATGTTGTTGAGCAGGTTGTTGTGGTGGATGTGGCTGTCGAGGAATTGGGGGCTGTTGCGCCGAATCGCACTCGTGACCAATCGGATGCCATCGTCGCCGTAGACCATGCCCTTGTATTCGGGCACGATGATGAGGGTCGGGCCGTGCACATTGAGCCGAGGGTCCATGCCGCTGGTCGACTTCCGGCCCCGGGACAGAGTGATGCGGCAATGCACGCCATCTCGCATGCCGTTGGCTTTGAGCGTCTGGAAAATGGCGTCGCGCAAGGCCTCCCGGGAGGGGATGTCGGTGAAGGCGAGGGCGTGGGCTGAATCGACGAGTCGGTCGAGGTGTGGCTCGAGCTGGATGGCGTGGCCTTCGGTGATGCGAAGACCTTCCCAGACGGCATCGCCGCCTTGGACCACGCTGTCCAGCACGTGGACGCTGGCGGCGTCCCGGGGGACGAGTCCATTGACCCAGCATTGGGTGCCGGCATTCCGGGGGTCGGGTTGATTGAATTTGGCCATCAGATCGCGCGTTTGAGAAGGTGTTGGTAGGCGTCGGTACACGCCGCATGCAGGTCCTGCAGATGATCGGGCACGTCCGGAGTCTTTGGTGGGCGGGCTTCCCATCCGGTAGAGTCATGGACACCCGAGTACCACCAAGGTGCCCAGGGTCCGTCTTCTGGACGGGCACCCGCTTCCCACTGGAGAATGGCGGAGTCCCAATCGAGGCCAAGGCGGTCGCAGAGCGCACGCAAGACCGGTTCCGGGTGGGCTTGGAGGCGGTCGCTGCAGACGACCACGGGCGGGTTGCCCTCGGATTCCATTTGCAGGACAAGATCCATTTGGTGCACGTAGCAGAGATCCCGCATCAACGGACGGGTGATGTGGGCGCCATAGGAGGCCATGACCGCTGCGGGATTTCGGAACAGAATCACGTGCCGGTGATCCCGAAACGAGGACCATGGAAGGCCGAGGGTGTGGTTGGCGATGTGTTTGCAGAAGAGCACACGGTCCCCGGTTTCCTCCTCCGGGTTGGGGGCCATGAAGGCGAGGACGTCCTCCGGCGTGGAGGGGCGCTCAGCGAGGGTGGCCTCCCTGCAGGGCCGTTCCGCTCCTGTGTGCACGAGAAAATGGCCGTAAAGCGGCTCGTCCAGCACCCGGGTATCGCTCCGCTGGGCAAAGCTGTACATGAGCGCGGTGCTCATGGAGCGCGGACCGGACCACAGCGAGATGACCATGGGTCACATGTTGCGGCGGTAGGCTCCGCCGACCTCAAACATGGCGTCGGTCAATTGGCCGAGGGAGCAGCTCTTGACGGCCTCCATCAGCGCGACGAACAGGTTGTCGTGGGCCACGGCGGCCGACTTCACCTGGTCAATCGCTGCGGCAGCGCGCGACACGTGTGCGCCGTGCAAGTCACCCAATCCATCGATCTGTTGCTGCTTCTCCTCCGGCGTGGCGCGAATGACCTCACCTGGCACCAGGGTGGGGGAGCCTTCCTTCGAGAGGTAGGTGTTGACCCCGATGATGGGGTACTCGCCCGTGTGCTTGAGCGTTTCATAATGGAGAGACTCCTCCTGGATGCGGCTCCGCTGGTACATCGTCTCCATGGCGCCGAGAACGCCACCGCGCTCGGTGAGCCGGTCGAATTCATCCATCACCGCCTCCTCGACAAGGTCCGTCAGCTCCTCGATGATGAAGGAGCCCTGAAGCGGGTTTTCGTTCTTGGCGAGGCCAAGCTCCCGGTTGATGATCAGCTGGATGGCGATGGCCCGCCGGACGCTGGATTCGGTCGGCGTCGTGATGGCCTCGTCAAAGGCGTTGGTGTGCAGCGAATTGCAGTTGTCGTAGATGGCGTAGAGCGCCTGCAATGTGGTGCGGATGTCGTTGAAATCGATCTCTTGGGCGTGCAGGGACCGACCACTGGTCTGGATGTGGTACTTGAGCTTCTGGGCCCGTTCGTCGGCCCCGTATTTCCGGTCGAGCGCCTTGGCCCAGATCCTCCGAGCCACCCGGCCGATGACCGCGTATTCGGGGTCAATGCCGTTGGAGAAGAAGAAGCTGAGGTTGGGCCCGAACGCGTTGATGTCCATGCCGCGGCTCAGGTAGTACTCCACGTAGGTGAAGCCATTGGCCAGAGTGAAGGCCAATTGCGTGATTGGATTGGCTCCCGCCTCGGCGATGTGGTAGCCGCTGATGGAGACGGAGTAGAAGTTCCGAACGCGCCGGTCGATGAAGTAGGCCTGGACATCGCCCATCAAACGGAGGGCAAACTCCGTGGAAAAGATGCAGGTGTTCTGGGCCTGGTCCTCCTTGAGGATGTCGGCCTGCACGGTACCGCGCACCTGCGACAACGCCTCTGCTGCCAGGGTCAAATACGTTTTGGCATCCAACACTTCGTCACCGGTGCAGCCGAGCAGCAAAAGGCCCAAGCCATCATTGCCGTCAGGCATGTCTCCGCGGTAGACGGGTCGGGCCAGCCCTTGGTCGTCCCAGCGGGCCTTCAGCACCTTCTCCACATGGGCTTCGAGGCCGTGTTCGCGGATGTGCTTCTCGCACCGCTGGTCGATGGCGGCGTTGAGGAAAAAGGCCAGCACCATGGGCGCCGGACCGTTGATGGTCATCGATACACTGGTGGACGGGTCGCACAGGTCGAACCCGCTGTACAGGCGCTTGGCGTCATCCAGGGAACAGACGCTGACCCCCGAGTTACCCACCTTGCCGTGGATGTCCGGGCGGAGATCCGGATCCCGGCCATAGAGCGTCACCGAGTCGAACGCGGTGGACAAGCGCTTGGCGGGCATGTCCCCGGAGACGTAGTGGAAGCGGCGGTTGGTCCGCTCCGGCCCACCCTCGCCGGCAAACATCCGCGTGGGATCCTCGCCTTCGCGTTTGAATGGGTAGATCCCCGCTGTGAAGGGGAAGTGGCCGGGCAGGTTTTCCTGCAGGCCCCAGCGGAGCAAATCCTTCCAGCCTTCGAGCCGCGGCACGCTCACCTTCGGAATGTCCTTGTGGCTGAGGCTCTTGGTCGTGGTCGGGATGCGGATCTCTTGACCACGGACCTCAAAGATGTAGTCCTCGGCCTGGTAGCGGGCGGCTTCCTCAGGCCAGGATTCGAGCCAATGGAGGTTGCGGGGGTCCAGGTCCCGGGCGAGGCTGTCCGCCTTGCCGGAAACGGCGTCGGCTGAGGGGCCCTCCCCGAGTTCGGCCTGGGCAGTGCGAAGGGCCTGAAGCCGCCCTGCGACGTCGGCCTGGGCATCGACCCAGTCGTTGTAGCTGCGAATGCTGTCCGCGATCTCGCTCAAGTAGCGGGTGCGCTTGGGCGGAATCACATGGACCTTCTCGCTGTCCCCGGCATCTGCCCCGAACGTGCTCGACAGGGCCGCTCCGGTCTTGTCCGCCAACGCATTCATCAGGGTGCGGTAGAGGCGGTGGGTGCCGGGGTCGTTGAACTGGGAGGCAATCGTGCCGAAGATGGGCAGGCTGTCGTCTTGTGCTTCCCAGAGTTCGTGGTTGCGCTTGTATTGCTTGCGGACGTCGCGTAGGGCATCGGCGCCTCCGCGCTTGTCGAATTTGTTGATGGCCACCACATCGGCGAAGTCGAGCATGTCGATCTTCTCGAGTTGGGTGGCGGCACCGAATTCAGGGGTCATCACGTACAGCGCCACGTCGCTGTGGTCCATGATTTCCGTGTCGCTCTGGCCGATGCCGGACGTCTCGAGCACGATGAGGTCGAAGCCGGCCTCTTTGAGAATGCAGAGGGCATCGCCCACGTGGCGACTCAGGGCGAGGTTGGACTGGCGTGTGGCAAGGGACCGCATGTACACGCGGCCCGACGCGATGGCGTTCATTCGGATGCGATCGCCGAGCAAGGCACCGCCCGTCTTGCGCTTGGAGGGGTCGACCGACACGATGGCCATGCGCTTGTCCTCGAAGTCGAGGAGGAAGCGCCGCACCAGTTCGTCGACGAGGGAACTCTTGCCGGCACCGCCCGTGCCGGTGATGCCGAGGACAGGGACGGTCGCCGTGTCCGCTCCTGCTCGGATGCCGTCGAGGATGCCGGAGTAAGCCTCCGCTCCGACCTCGGCGGCCGTGATGAGCCGAGCCAAATCGCCAGGCGCCTTGTCCGCGAGGCGGTCGGCTTCTCCCGACGGCTCGCCGACCACCGGAAAGTCGCAACGCCGGATGACGTCGTCGATCATGCCCTGCAGGCCCAGCTCCCGGCCATCGTCCGGGTGGTAGATGCGCTCGATGCCGTAGTCGTGGAGCTCGGCGATTTCCTCGGGGAGGATGGTGCCGCCCCCACCGCCGAAGATGCGGATGTGCCCGGCGCCGCGCTCATCGAGCAGGTCCTTCATGTATTTGAAGTACTCCATGTGGCCTCCCTGGTAGGAGGTCATGGCAATGGCCTGGGTGTCTTCCTCAATGGCGCAGTTCACCACGTCATCGACCGAGCGGTCATGGCCGAGGTGGATGATCTCGCATCCCGAGCGCTGCAGGATGCGCCGCATGATGTTGATGGCGGCATCGTGGCCGTCGAAGAGGGAGGCGGCGGTGACGATGCGGATCGGATGGCCCGAGCGGGTGGCCGCCGCTTCCTGCGTGTTCTTCGGTTGGGTGGATTCCATGCGCGTTTCAATGGAGCACCTCAAAGTTAACCCGCACCCCGTGCAGGCGGATTCAAGCCGGGCTTCGTGCCGTTCAGGTTACTCACAGGGTTGGCCGAAGAGGCCGAGCATGATCAGGAGGTCGTTGACCCCCACGATGCCGTCGGCGTCCACATCGGCTGGACCGCAGGCAGTATCGCATCCGAAGACGCCGAGCGCTTCGAGCAGGTCGCCCACGTCGCGGAGACCGTTCTCGTTGACATCCCCGAGGCAGAAGGTGCCCGGTGTGATGCACCCGCCGCCAATGGCCTCCACGTTGTGGCGGTCTTGATTGGTGACTTCGGCGTTGTCCAGCAGGCAGAGGTCTCCGAGGGGATTGGAGAAGTGGATCCGGACGAGCGCCTGGGGCAGGGTGCTCTTGTGAATGAGGCTGTCCTCGAGGGCCACCCCGAAGGCAAATCCATCCGAAGAGAGGTGGAACAGATGCTGGTAGCCCGTGGTATCGAACAGCGGCGTCAGCGAGGTGAATTCCGCCCCATCCAGATTCAGCGACCATCCGCTGAGCCAGGTGTCGGGGTTGTGCACGTAGACGTCCACGTAGCTCGAGTCCTCGTGGGGCAGCACCAGGGAGAACTGCACGCTCTCGTCTGGCACCGTCAAGGGACCGTTCCAGTCGCAGTGGTTTTCAACTCCGTTGTCTCCGAGGTGGTTGTGTCCGTAGTGGGCGCAATCGGCCGCCAGGGCCACATCGGTAACGGTCAGGCCTCCGTCGCCGTTCAGGTCGATGCAGGGGGCGTCCGTGCTGACGCCGTCCGCCAGCAGGTCGGCGTAAAGCAGGGGGTCATCGGCGTCCACCTCTCCGTCCAGGTCGAGGTCGCCCTTCATCAGGAAGCCGGGGCAGTTGCCGGCACAATCCGGCTCGGCTGTGCCGTACGGGTGGCCGATGCAGTCCACCGGGACGGGGCAATCCTCCGTCTTGGTGAAGTTGATGGCCGTTCCGTTGGCGTCCCGTTCGAAGGAGAAGCACACGGCGACGGCGTTGTTGGCGTAGTTCAACTCATAGCTGCCATTGGCGTCCGGGCTGTAGTCCCAATTCACCCGGATGACCAAGGTGTAGTCGCCGGCATCGAGGTCGGTGATGTCAACCCACTGGCAATCGAGGAAGCGGGAATAGATGTCCTGGCAACCGGCCGTGATGCCCATGTTGGAGCAGGTGTACTTCTGAGGTCCACCGCCGTAGTTGCAACTGCCGAGGTCGAGGACGCAGAATCCGTTCTTGAACCCGATGGTCGGCAGGGGATCGCCGCCGGAGGTGTAGAGGGCGTACTCTGCATACCCTTCGTAGTGGTAGTGGTTGTGGCACGCGTCCCACTCAAACTGGTCGGGCTGGGCGGACGGGGCGCCGATGAAGTAGTCCTCCGTGCCGATGTTGGCGATTTCGGTGTCGAACCGCACGATTTCGCGGGTGCCGTATCCCTGGATGCATCCCTCCTCGATCATGCAACCGTCGGAGCTGTTCTCCGTGGTCATCTCGAGGGTGCTGTACGCTCGGGGGCCATTGATGATGAGGTCGGGGCCGATGTTCGGGCACTCGGGATCTCCTGAGAGGTAGCAGGTGTCCGGGGTGGTGGCGATGGGCAGGTAATTGCAGGCTTCAATGTCCATGCAGCCCGGAATGCCGCCTAGGTATTCGGCCACGAAGGGCACGCCCGTGGCGCCGCCGTTACAATCCCCATCGCCCTCGACATGGATGTAGACGGTCTGCCCCGACACGAGGACCGGAGTGACCTGGCTCTGCAGTCCGCAGTCGTCATCCGACATCGTGATGAACGCCTCGGAGGCTGTCTCGAAGACCGCCATGTCACAGTAGTCGTAAAGATGAAGTCGGGTGTCGCATCCGGTGAGGTCGCAGGTCGAGAAGCGATACTGTCCCGTGGTGTCCACATTGAGCAGATACCAAGAGGAAGCCATGGGGGCGATGAGGTCGAGTGGGGCATCGTCCGCACCAATGGACATCGGGAGGGGATCATCACAGCTGCTTCCGATGGGACAGCCCACCAAGGTCAGGAGGGCGGCATCGAAATGGTCGCCGTCTCGCAGCACTTCACCGTCGTAGCGAATTTGATACGTGCCTCCGATGGAAAAGCCGTCCGCCCCAGAGTCGTACAGCCACACCGACAGACAGCCGCCAGGCACGCAGACGTCCAAGCCGTCCACATCGCCGGTGTGCAGGGTGTCTCCCTCCGCATCCAACACGGCGAACGTGGTTTCCTGAGGAAAGGCGTCTGGAGTGATGTCGATTTCCAATCGGTGGAGGTTCTCGCCGACAAACACGGTTTCGAGGAAGGTGGAGGTGCCACCATCCGGATTGTTCACCGTCAGGCTCACGGGGTGCAGGCCGGCCTGATCCCAGACCACGGTGGGGGAAGCATCGCTCGAGGTGGCGGGTGTGCCGGACTCAAAGGTCCAGGTGTACCCCGCCACGTTGCCCAAGCTGATGTCCTCGAACTGGACGGTCTCGGGCAATCCGCAAGTCGAGGTCCAGATGAAGCCAGCCGAAAGGGGAGGATAGGTGCACGTCCCATCGTCGAGCATGGCACAGGGGTCGTAGTTGAGCGCTCCCTCATCCGTGCAGCCGGGGGAGTCTCCGGAGCTGCAGAGACCGATGAGGTCCAGGGCCATGACGCAATCACTCGCGGCACCCGTCGTCCAGGCGTTCATGATCTCCACGAGCCAGCATCCGGAGCCGCTCAGGCCGTATTGGTCCAAGCCGGTGACGGTGGCCGTGAAGTTGCCGTCGGCCGTGGTGTTCCATGAGGAGGGCCAGCTTCCGGCGTCCACGTAGCCAAAGCCCGTATTGTAGCCGCCGTATTCGAACCGGTTTCCGTTGGGTGCCGTCACCGCAATCGCCATGTCGCCGGCCCAATTGCTCCCGGGCGCCGCAATGTCCAGGCTGATCGAGAATGCCTCCAGACTGCAACCGGCCGTGAGGTCCACCGAGGCGGATTCACTGCCAGCGAGGCTTCCGGCCCAATTGACCTGCAGGGTGTCCTGGGCGGACAGAGCGCTGGCGAGAAGGGCAAACAGAGAGAAAAGGAGGGTACGCATAGAGATGAAGCCGGCGAAGGGATCGTGTGGAGTTACCCTAAAATACGGATTTCAAGGCAGTTCCCGGCTTCTGCGGTCCGCAAAGCAAAAGAGCTCGACCTGGCGCATCAAGTTGAGGCGGATGTTTTCCCAGAAGAGGTTGTAGTCGGCCACATGCCAGTTTTTCATCGCGAACAGGGCGGCCCCGAGCACGCGGAGTGGTTTGATCCACAGCATGCCCTCGTGCAGGGCGCCCGACAATGATCGCTCGTGCCGGAGCTTGAATTTCCGGTTGACGATGCCGCCATGGGCTTCCCAATGGTTCCAGACTCCCTCCTCCACGGTCCAAAGGATGGGGTGGACCATGCGGACGTCCTTCATGTGCGACGCGTGGAATTCGGGGGTGAAGCCTTCGGCGAAGGTCATCCATCCGTGGACGGCGCCAACGTGAGCTTCCCGGTCGGCAAAAGGAATGTCCATGAGGCTGTCGGCGGGAATCGGATATCCGGGGAGGTAGGCGGCGATGAGCCGGGCTTGGAGGGGGGTGCCGTCGAAGAATTCCTGCAGGATGCGGGATCCGTGATAGGAACCCTGGCTGTGGCCGGCAATGACGATGCCGGTCGTCCGGTCGATGGATTGGAGAAACCGGAGGAAGGCCCGCCGTACATCCGAGTAGGCGAGTTCTAGGGCCGCATGGCTGTCGGCTCCGCGTAGGAAGAAGGTGCGCAGGTGGGCCTGGCGGTACCGGGGGGCGGTGACCCGGCCGACCGAGCGGAACAGGCTGGCCTGGTGGCGCATGGGCCAGGCATCCGTGATCTCCGCAATGGTCGGGTCATCCCACGGCGCATTCCACCCGACATCCAGTCCCCGGAAGGTGGTTGGATGGATGAAGAAGGTCTGCACGGCATTCGCCGTTCCTCCGGGGGCGGGGGGGATGGAGCCCACCTGGGCGGGCCAGGCGGACAGCGGGGCATGGTCAGGGTGGGCGGCCCAGGCTTCTGGGCGGGCGTAATCCGGCTCAGGCGGTGGCGGGAACTTGGCGAACGGCCCGGGATGCTTCGTCTTGTCGCGGTGGTCGTTGCCAAAGATCATGATGCAATGTCGTCAAGGGCGGCCGAGTGCAGCGGCATCGGTGGCGAGTTCGGCCAGTGACCATCCCGTGGTCGGTTCCATCCGGAGCCAGTGGGGAGGGAGGGCGGCTTCGAGTGCAAGGCGCCCTCCAGCAGGATGGGTGAACTCGAACCGACGGGCGTGGAGGAGAAGCCCTGCCGACCCGGTGTGCGCGGCGAACGCCCGGTTCTGAGGCTTGTCCCCGTGTTGGGAATCGCCGATGATGGGGTGACGGAAGTGACGGAAGTGCAGGCGGATTTGGTGGTAGCGACCGGTGTGCGGGGTGCACCGCATCAAGGTGAATCGCGCTGTGGGGTAGCGAGAGACGGCGTAGTCAAGTTCGCAGCGGGCGATCGGGGCATAGGTGGTCCGCGCCACCTTGGGGACGCCCGTCATGCCCTTCGGCAAGGGCTTCCCAATGCACCCTTCGTTCTCCACATGACCGCGGACCACCGCGAGGTACTCCTTCATCGTCTCGCGGGATTCGAATTGACGCTTGCAGGCATCGATGGCGTCCGCATCCTTGCCAAAGACGATGACGCCGCTCGTGGGCTTGTCCAATCGGTGGACAGGGTCAAGCCGGCCGCTGAAATGATCGCGGAGCAGGTCCCGGAGGTTCTCTGGTTCGTAGGCGTCAAGGGGTGTTCGGTGGACAAGCAGGCCGGCCGGTTTGGAGACGACGAGGTACCGGTCGTCCTCGTGAAGCAACCGAATGATTCCGGTGCGCGATTCGCCTATGGTTACACCCGGCATGCAATTCATTATTTTGCGCTCCCTTCGAGAAATGCGCAGTGCGATTCCTGACGCAAAGTAACCGGATCAAACGCCATGGGAGCACAACGAAGATCTCTTTACCTGCCGCTGTTGTTCGGCATGTTCATCGCCTTGTCCGGGCAGGCTCAGGACGTCACTTTCGATCTAGAGGTCGAAGTGGTGATGGACACCGTCCTGTATGATGGATTTGTAGGAGCGGACGACTTCGTTCCGGCTGGATTTCGCCGGTACACCCTGTACGCCGTGATTCCTGAGGACGCCCTCATGCTGGGCCCTGCGGCGGACAACGACTCCGATCCGATCATTCCGCCCTTCGGCTATGACGCTGGATGCGGGTGCTACAATTGGACCTCCTTGTTCGTGCCCAATGGCTACAACAACGCTGCAGGCATCAATGGCGGCTTCCTGGGCATCGCGCCCGAACTCGCCTACGATTCTTGGTGGACGTCCCACGTGCCGGTTCAGGTGCCGGGTACATCCGTCTTCGAGGCTCCGGGCTCCTTCGACACGAATTTTGACATGTGTTCCGATGAGGTCGTTCAAGGTGCGCTGGTGGTGACCAATGCGGACCCCATCCATGACCAGATTCAGGACAATCGGGCCATCATCGGGCAGATCACCACCTGTGAAAGCTTCAATTTTCGGGTGTGCGTGGCGTTCCAAATCGGATTGGACGTCTTCACCCAATGCACGGACGGCTTCGTGGAGGTCACGGACCTGTGCGCTCCGATGGTCGACCCGCAGTTCAGCGTCGTAGAGGAAATGGACTGCTTCGGGGAAACGGCCTCGGTCGAAATTCTGCCCAACGACCCGACCCAACCGTTCAACAGCACGGTCGAGTACACCTTGTGGGAGCTGACCGGAACCGACACCATCCTCACCGGTCAGCAGGTCGGCGATCCGTTGTTCACGGGCATCACCGACGGCAACTACTTCGTCTCGCTTGTGGACACCGCCCGCACCGTGGCGTGGTCCTCCAACACCTGCCGCGACACGACCGGTGTCTTCGCCTTCACCTCACCCGAGGAAATCCAGATGGCCGCCGAATTGACGCAGGACAACCTCTGCGGGGATGAGGACATTGCCACCATCTGCTTCACCGCCACCGGTGGAACGGGCGGATTGACGACCCTTGCCTCCAACGATCTCGGCCTCGTCCTCGAGCCGGATGCCGGAGATTGCTTCGGTCCGCTCTCCTGCTTTGGAGGCGATGGGGAGTATGTCATCTCAGTGACGGATGAGGCGGGCTGTTCCACCGATACCGCCATCACCATTTCTTGTCCGGAGGAGCTGTTTTTCGACGTGTCCAGTGCGGAAGTCAGCTGCACGGGATACAGTGACGCCAGCTTTGCTGCCTCCGCCGCTGGTGGAACCGGGTCGGTGTCTTTCGAGGTACCGGAAATCGGCGTCCAGATTGATTTTGAGGGCAGCGTCGATTACGACCAGGACAACTTGCCCAGCGGCATCTACACCTTTACGATCACGGACGAGAACGGGTGTTCCTATTCGGAAGTCCTCGAAATCGAGGAGCCGGACGGCCTGATGGTCGACTACGCGGTCACGGACGTAGCCTGTGCGGACGACTGCAACGGCCTGCTGCTCGCCAACATCGAAGGCGGCCAGCTGCCCTATGTCATCACGGTCACCGACCTAGACGGCACAGAGGCCAACCCCGGTCAACTTTGTCCGGGCATGTACATCCACGTCACCGAGGATGGCAACCAGTGCCTCGTCACGGACACCCTCGAAATCGTCGGCCCAGAGCCCATCGAGTTCATCTTCGATGTGACCAATGTGCCCTGCAGTGGAGCCGACAACGGTCAGATCTGTCTCGACAGCCTGTCCGGCGGAACGGGACCGCTCACGCCTCAGCTGGTACCGCTGCCCACGGGCAGCCTTGATGGCACCTGTTTCAATGTTCCGGCCGGCAGCTACGACGTGCTCGTCCAGGACAGCCTCGGGTGCACCAGCGCGTTCTTCCCCGCTGTGGTGGAGGAGCCAGCCAACATCCAGATTCTACCGACCATTTCCCCGATTTCCTGCACCGGAGCGGGCGACGGGGTCCTTGTGGTCAATGCAGTCGGCGGCAGCGGTTCGCTCGAATTGCTCTCGCCCTTCGTCTTCACAAGCCTGCCTGACACCCTGTTCAACCTCGGCCCGGACAGCCTCAACCTGGTGGTGGGGGACACCCTCGGGTGCATCGACAGCCTAGTGGTCGGCATTCCCGAACCCGAGCCGGTGGCCCTTGAAGTCCTGTCCACGGTCTTCCCGGATTGCGGGGGTGACTGCACCGGAGGCATCGAGGTGTCCCTCGAAGGTGGCACCGGGGCATTGACGTTGTACCAGGGTGTCATTTCGGACAGCACGTCGGTGGTGTCCAGTGGCCTCGTCAACCTCTGCGCGGACAGCTACCCGCTGTTCCTCGTGGACGAGGAAAACTGCACGGACTCGACCACGGTCCTCATCGAGGAGCCCGACCCGCTCCTGTTCGACATCACCGTCCAGAACGTGACCTGCACGGGCATGAACGACGGTGTCGCCATCATCGGCACGGTGGGCGGATCCGGTGAGACGGCCTGGGAATTTGTCGGCGGTGACGTCGATGTGCTCAACCTTTTCGAGGGGGAGTACTTCGTCTCGGCGGCGGATACGGCTGGCTGCACGGCGGACTCCAGTTTCATCGTGGCCGCGGACATCGTCACGGACATGGTGGTCGAGATTTTCACGACCCCCGTGACGTGCTGGCAGACCTCCGATGGAACGGCCACGGCGGCCGTGACGGGCGGCCAGTTGCCCATCCAGTACGAGTGGAGCGACCCCTCCGGTCAGACCACGGCCACGGCCATCGGCCTGTCCGAGGACGTCTACAGCGTGGTGGTCACGGACGACATCGGGTGCACGCTTGGCTTCCTCGCCACGGTGGACCCGACCGAGGACTGCCTCTTCATCGCAGACGCCATCACACCCAACAACGACGGCGTCAACGACCGCTGGGTCGTGGGAGGACTCGAGTTCTTCCCGCAGAGTGAGGTGGAGGTCTTCAATCGCTGGGGACAGCTCCTCTTCCGGTCCAAACCAGGCACCACCTGGTGGGATGGCACGTACAACGGTGCCCTCCTGCCGGCCAGCGACTATTACTACGTGATCACCGTCTTCCCCGGAGCGGCGCCGATCACGGGAACCGTTACTCTCAAATACTGAAGCCATGCGTCACATGATCCACATCATCCAGCGTGCGGCACAGGGGGCCGTTCTCATCAGCATCCTCGCCGGAGGCGCCCTCCAAGCGCAGCAGCTCTCTCGTCAGAGCCAGTTCGTGCAGAATCCCTTCCTCGTGAATCCGGCCTTTGCCGGCACTGAGCTGGGCACGTTTGCCTCCCTGAGCCATCGCGAGCAGTGGGTGGGCTTCCACGGCGCCCCGTCCACGAGTTCCGTGACCGTGACCTCGAGCCTGCCGAACCGCTTTGGATTCGGCATCGCCGTGGAGCGCGATGACCAGGGGGGAGCCTACCGCCGCACCGGTTTCGAGCTCGCAGGCACCTACACCATTGACCTCAACAACCAGGACGCCGTCGCCTTCGGCCTTGGCCTGATGGGCCGGAACACCCGCTTCGACGGTTCTGACCTCGAGCTCTGGCAGCCGGGTGACCTGGCCATCCTGGGCAACGTGGAGAGCAACTTCTCCTTCGACTCCCGTTTCGGGCTCATGGTCTTCGGTGAGTTCTACCAATTCGGCCTGGCGGTGAGCAACCTGCTCCAGACCCCCTTCGGACTCGAGTCCGAGCCGACGAACTCCCGGAATCGCGGCGTGCGACACTACGCGTTCACCGGACGGTATGACTACACCGTCGATGGCGATTGGACCGTCCAGCCCGCGGTGATGCTCCGCTTCACGGAGATCACCCCAATCCAGCTCGATCTGCACGCCCGGGCCTTCTATCAGGGGCAGTATTGGGCCGGCCTCGGATTCCGTCAGGGAGACGCCTTCGTGCTGTCTGCCGGTGCCATTTTCCAAGACATCCAGGTGGGCTACGCCTACGATGCCGGCACGGGCCGCGTTGGCAACCTCAGCCCGAACACGCACGAAATCACCGTATCTTACATACTGCCGCGCCGTGGGGCGGGCTTCTCGAGCCGTGGGTTCGGAGGCCGCATCCTCGACCGGAACCTCATCATCCGCAATTGAAGACTCCCATGATGGTCCGCCTGTCCCTTTTGGTTCTCATCGTTGCCTCCGTCAGCTCGGCGCAGGCTCAATTCAAGTCTCTCATTGTCGAAGAAGTCGACAACAAGGGCTCCGTACCTGGACGCACGTACCGTGTCTATGCCCAGATGGAGGCCCAAGGGGATGTCATCGATGCCGTCTTTGGCGACGGACAGGATTACCTCGAGATCACCAGCACGGCCCCCTTCTACCAGCATGAGATGGGGGGAAACAGTGCCAATGAGCTCCAGCGGGCCGATGTCTTCACCATCGACGGACTCAAGTACGACAGTTGGGTGACCATCGGATATGAGGACAACTACATGAACGCCCTGACGGCCTTCCTGATGGACTTCACCGAGTTCGAGCAGGGCGGCAAGCTTTACACGAACAATGGCGCTTGGTTCGTCACCCCGGACATGCGCCAGGCCGCAGCCGGCCCAGACGGCAAGCTGCTCCTGATGCAGCTCACCACCGAAGGCGAGGTGCGCGGCGTCATCAACCTTCACGGTCGGACGCGGCCGCTTCCCCTTCGGGATGATGCCCAGCGCGCGATGTATCCGGACAGCTTGGTTCCGCGTCTGATTGACCAGCGGAACATCGAGCTCAGCATCCGCTAATTCCGGAATCCCGAGTAGAAAAAAGGCGCCACATGGCGCCTTTTTTCTTGGTGTCGACCGCTAAGCGGTAAGGCTGGACTCAGTCGTACTTCACGCCTTGCACGGAGGTGCTGTCGGCGTCGAAGTCCAAGGCGGCCGAGTTGATGCAGTAGCGCAGCCCCGTCGGCCGGGGACCGTCCTCGAATACGTGGCCGAGGTGGCCGCCGCATGCAGAGCAAAGCACCTCCACACGGCGCATGCCCCAGCTGTCGTCCTCTTCTTCCAGGACGGCGGAGCCCTCAGCCGGTTGGAAGAAGCTCGGCCAGCCGGTGCCGGATTCGAATTTGTGGTCCGAATCAAAGAGGGCCTGTCCGCAGCCAGCGCAGCGGTAGACACCCTTTTCGTGGTGATCCCAAAATTCGCCGGTGAAGGCGCGCTCGGTGCCCTTTTCGCGGAGCACAAAGCAGGCCATGTGCGGCAGTTCCTCTTTCCATTCGGCTTCGGACTTGGTCACGGCGGCCAGTGTATCGGACGTGCTCGCGGTGTCAGTCTGGACGGAGCGGTCCGTCTGGGCCGTACATCCAGTGAGGAGGCCCAGGAAGAGGAGCAGGGGGAGGGAGGGAAGGGAAAATCGAGTCATGTCGCAGTTCATTCAAGGGTGAAGCCGGTCCCGGAGGAACGACGCCGTCACCGACTGCACGGATTGTGCCACCTTTTCCGGGGTGCCCATCGCGACGCATTGGCCGCCATGGGTGCCACCGCCTGGCCCGAGGTCCACGATGTGGTCCGCACAGGCCATCACATCGAGGTTGTGTTCCACACAGATGACGGTGTGGCCCTGTCGGATGAGGGCGTCGAAGGCCTCCAGCAATTGGGCGACGTCGTGGAAATGAAGGCCCGTGGTCGGCTCGTCGAAGATGAAGACGGTGTGCCCGGTCCGGTCCCCCTTGGCGAGGAAGGCTCCGAGTTTGATCCGCTGGGCCTCACCGCCGCTCAACGTCGTGGCGCTCTGTCCAAGGGTCACGTAGCCGAGGCCCACTTCGAGCAGGGGCGCCAGCTTGCGGACTATGCCGCGCTCGGCGGCCGTGGGCTTGGGGCGATCGCCGAAAAACGCGGAAGCCTCCGCCACCGTCATGGAGAGCACGTCATGGATGTTGCGGCCGTCCACCTCGATCTCCAGTACGGGATCGGTGAACCGCTTCCCCTTGCAGGCGTCACACGTGAGCGTCACATCGGCCATGAACTGCATGCCGATCGAGACACGCCCTTCGCCCTCGCACGTCTCACACCGTCCTCCGCTGGTATTGAAGCTGAAGACGGACGGCTTGTATCCGCGGTTCCGGGACAGAGGCTGGGCCGCAAACAGGCTGCGGACATCGTCCCAGGCTTTGACGTAGGTGGCCGGATTGGACCGGCTGCTCTTGCCGATGGGATTCTGGTCCACGAATTCGACCATCTCAATGCGGTCCAGGTCGCCCGACAGTCCATCGCTCACCCCCGGACGGTCGCCCCCCAGATCGAGGTGGCGGGTGAGCAAGGGGTGGAGGATGCGCTTGACCAAGGTGCTCTTGCCCGATCCGGATACGCCCGTGACGACGTTCAGGGCGCCGAGCAAGAAGTCGGCATCGACGCCTTGAAGGTTGTGCTCCTTGGCGTTGCACACGGACAGGGTGCCGATGCCGGGCCGGCGGTTCTCGGGAACGGGAATGCGGCGCGAGCCGTTGAGGTAGTCGGCCGTCAGGGAGTCGGGTGCGGAAAGCAGGGCGTCCAGAGCGCCAGAGAACATGATCTGGCCACCTTCGCTGCCCGCTTGGGGGCCGAGGTCGACCACGTGGTCCGCCGCGCGGATGACGGACTCTTCGTGCTCGACGACCACGACGGTGTTGCCAAGGTCGCGGAGTCCGGAGAGCACGCGGATGAGGCGGTCGGTGTCATGGGGATGCAGCCCAATGCTCGGTTCGTCCAGGACGTAGGTGCTGCCCACAAGGCTGCTGCCGAGGCTGGTGCCGAGTTGGATGCGCTGGCTCTCGCCACCACTCAGGGTCGCGCTACCCCGGTTCAAAGTGAGGTATCCGAGCCCCACGTCGAGGAGAAATTGGAGGCGGTGCCGGATTTCGAGCAGGAGCCGCTGGCCGATTTCCTGTTCGGTTTCCGAGAGCTGGAGGCCATCCAACACCTGCAAGACCTCTTCGATGGGCAAACCGAGCAGATCGGGGAGTTTCCGCCCGTCGATCTGGACATAACCTGCTTCCGGTCGGAGGCGGCTTCCCCCGCAATGGTCACACGCTGTCCGTCCGCGGTACCGGCTGAGCATGACCCGGTTCTGGATTTTGTAGCTCTTGGCCTCCAGCCGAGAGAAGAAGTCGTCAATGCCCTTCCACGAGCGGGTGCCCTGCCACAATTGGCGTTTCTGCTTGGCGGTCAGGTCGGCGTAGGGGGTGTGGACGGGGAAATCCTCGTCGTAGGCGTTCTGGAGGACACGCTGCTTGTATCGGCTGGCCTTTTCGCCACGCCAAGGCGCCACGGCATTCTCATAGACGCTTTTGGAGGGGTCGGGGATGACCAGGTCCTCGCTGATGCCGATGACATGCCCGAAGCCTTCGCATCGGGGGCAGGCCCCTTGGGGGCTGTTGAAGCTGAAGAGATCGGGGGCGGGGAGCTCGAAAGCCATCCCGTCCAGTTCATAGCGGTCCGAGAAGGAGTCGATGCGGATGCCATCGGATTCGACCCAATGCAATTCACAGACGCCATGCCCCTCATAGAAGGCGGTGTCGACCGAGTCGGCCAGTCGGTGCATGAATTCCTCGGGGTCGTCTTCCTCCGGCACGGCCAATCGGTCGATGACGAGGTGGAGGGTGACCTCGACGGGCTCGGTCCCGGCCTCCTCCTGCGCTCGGATGGCCGTCAGTTGGTCCTCGATGGTGGTGGCTTCGCCGTCAGCCAGCAGGCGGGCGAATCCTTGCTGCTGCCAGACTTCGAGTTGCGCGGCCAGCGTTCGGTCCTCTGGAACGGAAACGGGGGCACACACCATAAACCGGCCGCCCGCCGGTTGGGAGCTGGCCGCATTCACCACATCGGTGACGGTGTCCTTTCGGACTTCACCGCCCGAGACCGGGCTGAACGTCCGACCGAGCCGCGCCCACAACAGCTTGAGGTGGTCGTGGACCTCGGTGACGGTGCCCACCGTGGAGCGGCTGCTTCGAGAGGCCACGCGTTGTTCCACAGCGATCGCCGGGGTCAGGTTGTCAATTCGGTCCACGTCCGGCTTCTCGAGCCGGCCCGCGAATTGGCGCACGTAAGCGCTCAGGCTTTCCACGTAGCGCCGCTGACCTTCGGCGTAGAGGGTGTCGAAGGCAAGCGAACTCTTGCCCGAACCGCTCAAACCCGTCACAACCGTCAGCTTGCGCAAGGGGAGGTCCACATCCACGTTGCGCAGGTTGTGCACGCGGGCGCCCCGGATGCGGATGTGCTCGGGACGGTCACCGTCCATGCGGCTGTCTGCAGCGGGGGAGGGGGCGTTTCCGGACGGGGAGGCGGTGGGCATGGGGCGAAGTTCGTTCACGGGTCCTCACGACCGCGACTGGCTTGTTAACAGGCTTTGGGGAGGGTGGGTTCGACCCTTTCCAAAGGAATTCCGTATCTTCATCTGGAATAGTGCTCAGCGCACACCCAAGAAGAGGCCATACGATCGACACTACCCCACTGCACGTTTTCTGTTTGAGGAGAATCCGCTTGCCGAAGCGTGCGCAATCCGTAGTGTCATGGCCCAACAGCCCAACCCCGACCGCGCGCTCATCGCGCAATACCAACAAGGCGACCAGCGCGCCTTTGAAATCCTTTTTGCCCGTCACCGCGATCAGGTGTACACCAAGCTGTACCTCCTCGTCCGCGATCATGACGTCGCCGCCGATCTCTTCCAAGATGTCTTCATCAAGGTGGTCGACGTGCTGCGCAGCGGACGGTACAACGAGGAAGGGAAGTTCCTGCCGTGGGTGTTGCGCATCGCGCACAATGCGGGCATCGACCATTTCCGTCGCCAGAAGAAGATGCCGATGAGCCGCGGGTCAGAAGAATTCGACCTGCTGGGCAACATTGCCGATGGTGGAGCAACCCGGGAAGAAGAAATGATCGACGAACGCATCGGAGAGGACTTGCAGGCCCTCGTCGACCAGCTGCCGGTCGAGCAGCGTGATGTCGTCCACATGCGGATGACCAAGGGCATGAGCTTCAAGGACATTGCCGAAGAGACGGATGTCAGCATCAACACGGCGCTCGGCCGGATGCGCTATGCCTTGATCAACCTGCGCAGGATGATGGTCGAACAGGATGTCTCCCTGACGCTTGACTGACGACCGGATCGACCGGACACCAGGATTTTTTGGAAGCCGGGGCAATACGCTCCGGCTTCCTGCGTTTCCCACCCGACTGCTCGGCGTTTCTACACACAAACCAACGCGCATGGAAAAGCTTACCCCAAATCCCCTCTTTTCTTCCTCGTCTGTCCCCGCCATCGACCAGTGGTCCGCCCCGGTCTGCGCCATCGAGGCCGTTTTGACCCACGTCCGCACAACGGCTCCCGGTGCCGCTTCCCTGGGAGGTTCGGTCCACCTCAACTGAGGGTGCCGGCCTCAGGAACCGGCAAAATGCCGGTCGAGGACAGCGTCGATGCGGGATGAACCCGTATCCGGAATCCAATCTGCTTCGGCCTTCGGTTGATTGAACCGGTAGGCTGCAAACCGCCCGTTCTCCAACTTAAGCTGGGGGCGGCTTCCGTCGGGGGCCTCCGGAAGGTCCACCACCGCCAATTCCTGCTGGGTCCTCCGGGTCTGGCGCAGCCGTTCGAGCCACGCTTCGGCGCGCTGGTTGTGTAAGGTCCGGGCGGCAGCATTGTCTACCCAGCCTTCGCTCCATGCCGTGCCGGGCAGGCCGGCCCAGGCTGGATTGAGCCCTGTCGCTTCCGCTTCCTTCCGAAGCCACGCTTCGCCTTCCGCCCGGCTACGGAATCGCTTCAGCGACGTGGCCGTCCCCCCTTTTTTCAAAGAGAGTCGGACAATGTCCTGTCGGCACCGGAAGGTGTCCACCGACCAGCCTTTGCCAATCACCTTCTGCGCTCGGTTCAGCGGGGGGTGGAACCGACGGATGAGGACATCCTCGAGCACGGCGGCCATGCACTCCGATCCCGTCTCCTCCCAGGTGATCATGTGCACGAGTCGCCTGAGGGACTGTGACCGCGCTTCACTGCCGCTGCCGTTGAAGTGCTGGCGGACACGGGAGGCGAGGTTCTTGCTCATGCCCACATACGCGAGTTTGCCGTCGCCGTCGAGGAACCGGTAGACGCCGGGCGTGGCTGGAATGTCGGCCAGGGCATCCGGCGGAAGGTGGGGCGGCCACCAGGAGGTGCCGCCACCGCGGCCGGATTCGGCTTCCATGTCCGCAGCGTGGTCGCGCCACAGGATGGCGAACAGTTCGGCGGTGGCGGTGGCGTCGCCCCACGCGCGGTGGTGGGCTTCGTTGTCGATGCCGAGGAAATCGCAGAGTGCGCCCAAGCTGTATCGTTGCGGCCCCTCCAGCCATTTGCGTGACATGCGCACCGTGCACAGCCTGCGGGGGTTGTAGTGGAGTCCAGCGGTTTTGAATCCGGCTTGCAGGTGGCGCAGGTCGAAGGAGACGTTGTGGGCCACGAAGACGGCGTCTCCGAGAAAGGTGTGGAGGTCCTCGGCGAGGTCGGCGAATTCGGGGGCGTCCGCCACCATGGTGTCATCGATGCCCGTGAGACGGGTGATGCCGGAGGGAATGGGCCGGGCCGGGCGGATGAGGCGCACCCAGCGGTCCAGCTCGCGCCGGCCATCGTGCAGGATGGCCGCCACCTCGGTGATGTTGTCCCCGGTCGGGGCGCCGCCATTGGTCTCAATGTCGACGATGGCGTAGATGGTGCTGGCGGGTGTGGTCATGGGGCCAAGGACGGAGACGGGTCCGCCGTGGAAGTACGGTGCTAAATTTCCACCATGAAGTGGAGTTCCAAGGCGTGGAGGGTCGCCATCCTGTTCCTGTGGGTGCCCGGGGCGCTTTCCGCCCAGGTGTTCAACTACGAACCCTATGACGACAGCGACCTGCTCGGCGACTTCGAGCGGCCGAAGAAGTTGCATTTCGGCATGAACATCAACGTCGTGAAGGCGGGTGGGGCCTCCAGCGTCTTCTACAACGGCACGGGCCTCAGCGACCTGGGCGACGTTTTCCGCGAGCTCATCAGCATTCCCGAGCGGCTCGATTGGAACAGCGTGGCGGGGGGCAGCGGCAATACGGCGCGCAACCAGATTGCCCAGAGTCTGGGCATCGCCGATGCGGGCGCGATGTCCGTGGCCTCGTACCCCATCGATCAGCGCTATGACATCAGCTTCGGATTCGGGCTGCGGGTCATGCAGCGTTTCAACCTGGAGAATGCCATCGTCCTCGACATGGACATCTGGCGGCTCAAGAGCCGGGGCGCATGGCAATTGAACACCGGCCAGCTTCCCGACCAGGGACAGGGATCGACCGACCTGCGGGACTTCGGCATCTTCGCCGCGGAGGACCGCATGCAGTTCAACCTCGGCTACCGAACGGCGAGTCCGATCGACCGGAGTGCGAGTTGGATTTTCGAGCTCGGTGGCACCATGACCGCCACGCGCATCCGGGACCACTACATCGAAGTGGCCCAGAACACCTACGATTTGATCGTCCCCCGGGGAGGACAGGTCTTCACTGGCGGCACCCCCGACCTCACCTGGGGCATCGGCTATGGAGGCTATGTCCGGATTGGGGCCGAGGCTTACCTGGATGC
This sequence comes from Flavobacteriales bacterium, assembly GCA_002862785.1. Taxonomy (GTDB): domain Bacteria; phylum Bacteroidota; class Bacteroidia; order Flavobacteriales_D; family Sanyastnellaceae; genus UBA8752. The sequence continues at coordinate 5,405 of PKDZ01000012.1, read as the reverse complement.
CGGGGCTGGTTTGGAGGTGGCGTACCGGTTGGGGTATGACGGCATCGTCATCGGGCTGTCGGATTACCGGGTCTTCAACCACGGGCTTCAGCTCACGTGGCTCTTCCCGCCGCCGCAGGTGGCTGCGGCCTCCTTTTGACCGCGTGGAAGGATGGGCGGGATGCGGTATCTTCGGCTCCCATCGCCATGGAAATCATCGACCGACTGAGCGCCGGAGATCCGGAGAAGAAGAAGTACTACATCCGGCTGTTCCTCGACACGCTCGAGCCTGAGCTGGAGAATCTCCGAGGAGCCCACATCGGCGCTCCGCAGGAGCCGATCCGGGCGATCCTCCACAAGCTCAAGAGCCAAGTGCAGACCATCGGTGCGGCCGATGCCCATGCCATGATGAGTGCCCACGAGCAGACCATCAAGGGAGGCGGGACCATTTCCCAGTCCGAACTGGACATCACCTGCGACCTTCTTTCTACCCTGATTCAGAACCTGCAAGACCTGTTGAAATGAGCAAGCACCTCAAGATTGCCCTTGTCGACGACGACATCCCCAACACCGAGATCCTCAGGGATTTCCTGATTCGCAATGGCTACAGCCACGTGGACAAGTACCACGACGGAGAGAGCTTTCTCGAGTCCATCGACCGCTTCGATGAGCGCGCCGTGGTCCTCGACTTCGACCTGAGTGGAGGGGGAGAGCTCAACGGACTCGAGGTGCTGGAAGCCTTGAAGGAGCGCAGTCCCCAGACCCACGTCATATTCTACAGTGGTCAGGACAGCCTCGAAGTGGCCGTGGAATCCCTGAAGAATGGTGCGGACGACTACATCGTGAAGTCCAATGCGGCCTTCGCCCTGGTCAAGACCTCCCTGGACAAGGTGTATGACCTCCAGGTCCTGCGCCTGAGCGAGAAGCGCAATCAGCGCATCAGCTGGGCCCTCGCCCTCGGCTGGCTCATCACGCTGGTCGGCGTCGCGATTTTCGTGGCGAACTGATCGGAGCGCCCCCGGCGCATCCCATCGAAAGGCTCACTTCTTCCTCGAGAGGTGGGCCTTTTCGATTTCCGAAAGCAGCTGGCCCACTTTGAAGGGCTTCGGGACGAACCCGTTCATGCCTTGTTTGAGGTAGTGGTCGGTGTCCTCTTTGAGGACGCTGGCGGTCATGGCGATGATGGTGGTGTCGGCCTTGGCCGCATCCTCCAGTTTGCGGATGGCCAGCGTCGCTTCGATGCCGGTCATCTCGGGCATGGCGATGTCCATCAGGACGATGTCCCAGTCTTCATCGCGGACCATTTCCATGGCCACCTTTCCATTCTCCGCCTTGCCGATGGTCACGTTGGGAATCTCCGTGCGGAGCGTGTCCTCGGCGACGATGACGTTGAACGGGTTGTCCTCGGCAATCAGAATGCGCAGGGGAGGCAGGGAGGTCCGATCGGGATTCGCTTCCTTCTTGCGGTCCTTCTGGAGCCGGAAAATCTCGTTCTTGAGCTGGTCGGCTTGGAAGGGCTTCGGCACAAAGCCGTCCATGCCGTGGCGCATGTAGTTGTCGGTCTCCTCGCGCAGGACGCTCGCGGTCATGGCCACGATCAGGGTGCGGGCCTTGTCGGCATCGGGCAACTTGCGGATGGCCGCGGTGGCCTCGAGTCCGCTCATCTCCGGCATGTGGATGTCCATCAGGACCAGATCCCATTCTTCGTCCCGGACCTTGTCGAAGGCGACCTTCCCGTTTTCGGCCTTGCCGATGGTCACCTGCTTCAATTCCGCCTTGAGGGTGTCCTCGGTGACGATGACATTGAACGGGTTGTCCTCGGCGATGAGGATGCGGATGGGCCCAATCTCACGGTCGGCATCCTCCGCCTGGTCCTCCTCGGCGATGCCTTCGGCACGCAGGGCGGGCAAGGCAAAGCAGAAGGTGGAGCCTTCGCCTTCGATGCTTTCCACCCAGATGACGCCGCCCTGAAGCTCCACGATCTGCTTGGAGATGCTCAGACCGAGTCCGGTGCCTCCGAATTTGCGCGTCTTCAATTGGTCTCCCTGATTGAAGCTCTCGAAGATCTTCTCCTGCTTGTCGTCGGGGATGCCAATGCCTGTATCCTTCACGCGGACCACGAACCACTCGTCATGGGCCTTCGGCGGGGGCGGGCACCATCCCGGAAGGGAAGGGAGGGAAGCCACTTCTGCACGCAGGGTGACGCCACCTTCTAGCGTGAACTTGATGGCGTTGCCGATCAGGTTGATGAGGACCTGATTGAGACGGCTGGAGTCGCCCATCAGATGAGAGGGCAGGTTCTCGGCGGCGTCGACGGTGAAGGTGAGGTCCTTCTGCTCCGCTGAAATCCGCATCACATTTTCCGCCACTTCCAGAGCATCGGCCACGGAGAACGGCTCTTCGGCGATCTCCAGCTTGCCAGCTTCAAGTTTGGAGAAATCGAGGATGTCGTTGACGATGTCGATCAGGTTGGACGAGGCGATGACGATGTTCCGCAGATACTTCCTGGCGCCGGTCGTCATATCCTCCTTGGTGGCCAGGTTGGACATGCCCACGATGGCGTTGAGCGGCGTCCGGATCTCGTGCGACATGTTGGACAGGAAGACCGCCTTGTGGTTCAGGGCAATCTCGAGGTCGGAGTTGGCCTTGATGAGCTCCCGCTGCCGGTCGGCCAGCTGCTGGCGCTGGGTGGAGATCAATCGGCTCTGACGCTGCGTGAACCGATACCGGTACGTGATGAACATGGCGAAGCCGATGAGGAGGGCCACAATGGCGTACAGGTAGGTCTGGCGCTCCTCCTGCAGCTTGTATTGGTTCTCCTGCATCCGCTGCTTCCGACGGTTTTCCCACTCCAGGACCTCCAATCCGTCGAGATCATTCTCGTTCTCGCGATCCATGGTTTGGTAGACATTCTCACAACTGTCCTCCTTCAACCGGGACAGCAGCGCGTCTTCGAATTGACCGAGGGCCCGATGAGCTTGTGAAATGCAGGCCCAGCAGTCGAGGAGTCGGGTGGCCCGGTCCCGTTTCTCGGGCGAATAGGAGGCCGTGACCTCGAGGCGGACAGAATCGCACAGCCGGAGCGCTTCCCGAGGCTCACCCTTGTCGACGAGTGCAGAACCGAGTTTCCCATAGAGATAGGCGGCCCGGTGGCCCCCCTTATCCGCATCGAGGCGGATGGCCTGTCTGAAGAGCTTGACCGCTTCTTCTTGGTCTCCTTGCTTGTTGGCGATGTACCCGAGGTATTCCAGCGCGGTCACCTTGCTGCCTCCCCGATCCAACATCCGCTGATACTCCTGCTTGGACTCTTCCAACCGTCCCTCTGCACGGAGGAAACGGGCAATCATGGAGGTGGCTGTCTTGGACAATCCAACCTCGTCCAATTCTTCAAAAGTCCTTCTGGCCTCGGCGAGATAGTACAGGGCCGTGTCCCGGTGGGATTGCCGAGAATCATCCAGCAGAAAGGTGGTGTTCAGTCGGGCGAGAGCCAGCTGTTTGGCTGTCGTGTAGTTGAGCAGAATGTAGCCGTAATGGGCTTCCGCGGTTTTGAAATCGCGATACTTGAGATAGGCGTTGCCCAAACGGTTGTGCGCCTCAATTTTCATATCGGCATCGTCCATTTCCTCAGCGATGGCCAAGGCTTCATGGAGGTCGTCCAATGTCTGGCTGACGGATTTTTCGAGTTCGTCGGAATCGAGTCGACTCTCGAGCGACCCCCGCTCGAGCAACAATTTCCAGCGGAGCTTGTCGACCTCCTTGAGCTCGGTATCCAGCAATTCGGACAACAAGTCAACGCCTTCCAGTTCCTTTCCTTCGAATCGGAGCAATGTGGCCTTCGCCACGGTCAACTCGACCCGATGGCCCCCCGTGAGGGGTTCCTCGAGCAACAGGTCGATCAGAGCGATGGCTTCCTCCTTGTCGTTCAGACTCGGAGAGAGGTCGAAATAGGCTTGAACCCGCTCCTCGAGGTCTCGGTCCGTGTCGCGCAGAACCTCACGGAGTTCGGTGGGCGTCGGGTTGTCCTTCTCCTCCTGACTCCATGCCGTTTGGGCAGTGAGGGAGAGGAGGCACACAAGGCCCAGACAGTAAAGGGAATGCAGAGTGAATTGCATAGACGTCCAACGAAAATACGCCGGGAATTCACGCCCCGACTGAGCCGGGACTTTTCCCGTCTTGTTCCCCTCGAAATTTCCTCTACATTTGCGCTCCCTTTCGGGGAATAGCCGACTCTGTAGCTCAACTGGATAGAGCATCGCACTACGGATGCGAAGGTTGAGGGTTCGAATCCTTCCAGGGTCGCCACAGCTTACAGAAAGCCCCCACCGCAACGTCGCGGTGGGGGCTTTCGATTTCAAGCAGGATGTGGGGTTCAGGCGCCGGCCTGTTCCGCTTCGATTTCCTCGATTTTCTTGGCCGAGGCGCCGAAATCCGGGTCCAGTTCCAAGGCTTTGGCATACGACGCCTTGGCGTCTTCGAGGCGCTCCATTTTGCGGAGGAAATCGCCCATGCTGTCGTGGGCATTGGCCACCTCGGGCGACAACCGGACGTACATCCGAAAGTGCTTCTCGGCCTGCATCAGATCGTCATTCGCCATTTGGAGGTAGCCCATGAAGTTGTGCAGTCCGCCCGTGGTCGGCCAGCGGTCGAGGGCCTGGTCCAGGACGAGGATGGCCCCGTCCAGATCTTCGGCGACGTAAGCCAGCCGCCAGGCGAGGTTGATGCACAGGAGGGGGTCGTCGGGCGCCATGGCCCGGGCGAGGACGGCGTTGGCCACCCGGTCTCCATGGTCAGAATGAAGCGAGCGGAGGTAGGCACACGTGGCCGGATTCTCCTCGTCGCAAAGGTCCACGGCGGCCTGGACGGCGGCGCGGTAGGCCTCGCCATCTCCAGCGAGGAAGGCCATGTTGACTTCGCCGATGTGGGCGAGGGCCATGCCGGGGTCTTCGGCGAGGATGGAGTCCCGCATTCCCTCCATGCCTTGGCGGTCCGCATCCACGGCGGCCCAGTAGAGTCGGGTCATGAGTTGGCGGGCCTTGTCACTCTCGGTCTCGATGCCCATCCAGTTGCGGGCGAGTTCCCCGTCGCGGCTTTCCATCCAACGGTGCCAGACGAGGCGGTTGCCGTCGCGCTTCACGATGCCATGGAAGTTCTTGCTCCAGCCCATACCGAAGTCGTAATAGGTGACGGTGCCATAGACGCTGGCCGCGTCTCCATAGATCTCGACGCTTTTGACGTCGGTGACCAGCGAGTCTTCCCAGAACCAGCTTCCGTCCACATCGTCGAGGTTGACGGTCGCGGGCTCGCTCATGCCGGCATTGAAGTAGGAGGAGGAAGGCAGGAGGCCGTCCTGCCAAACAGGAATGGCGTCGTCGAATCCGGTGAGTCCGGCGTGGAATTCGATCGCGAAGGCCGAAACCTCACTTTCG
>PKDZ01000013.1 GCA_002862785.1 Flavobacteriales bacterium | reverse complement strand
CGGGCCTGGGTCGACGGATTTCTGGATTCCCGGTCGCAGGTCTTGTCCTTGCGCGCCTGAAGCCGGAACTTGTCGGCATGAAAGGCATCGTCCTCGCCGGCGGCAGCGGTACGCGGCTGTACCCGATCACGAAGGCCATCAGCAAGCAGCTGATGCCCATCTACGACAAGCCGATGATTTACTACCCCTTGTCCACGCTGATGATCAGCGGGATTCGGGACATTCTGATCATCTCCACCCCGCACGACCTGCCGGGCTTCCAGCGCCTGCTCGGCGACGGCAGCCAGTGGGGGTGCAGCTTCACCTACGTCGAGCAGAAGGTGCCGAACGGGCTCGCCCAGGCTTTCGTCCTCGGCGAGGAATTCATCGGCGACGACAAGGTGGCCCTCGTATTGGGCGACAACATCTTCTACGGCCGGGGTTTCGGCCGGATTCTGAGGGACAACACCGACATCGACGGGGCCATGGTCTACGCCTACCATGTCAGCGATCCTGAGCGCTACGGTGTGGTCGAATTTGACGAGGAGGACCGCGTGGTCAGCCTCGAGGAAAAGCCGGCCAACCCCCGGTCCAACTTCGCTGTGCCCGGCCTGTACTATTACGACAACCGCGTGGTCGAGATCGCCAAGCAGCTCAAGCCGAGCGCTCGGGGGGAATACGAGATCACGGACGTCAACAAGGCCTACCTCGCTATGGAAGAGCTGTACGTGAGCAAGCTTGACCGATACACAGCGTGGCTCGACACGGGCACCTTTGCCTCCCTCACGCAGGCAAGCCAATACGTGCAGGTCATCGAGGAACGCCAGGGCATCAAGATTGCCTGCCTCGAAGAGATCGCCTGGCGCATGGGCTTCATCGACACCGAACAGGCCCGCCGCTTGGCTGACGAACTCGTCAAGAGCGGCTACGGCGCTTACATCCACGACCAGCTCGATCGGGGCCTCGAATGATGGCCGAGACCTTTGACGCCAAGGCGGCCATGGCCGACTATCGGACCGCCTTCGAAGGGGGCTGTGCCGATTTCCTGTCGCGCTATCCCGACTCGGAGCTCTATGCGCCGGTCCGGTACCTCATGGCGCTGGGCGGCAAGCGCCTCCGTCCCGTGCTCGTCATGGCGGCTTGCGAGGCCTGTGGCGGCACCAAGGAGCAGGCTTTGCCTGCCGCGCTCGCCGTGGAACTGTTCCACAATTTCACCTTGATGCATGACGACATCATGGACGAGGCGCCCCTGCGCCGTGGCCAGGCGACGGTGCATGAGAAGTGGGACGACAACCTCGCCATCCTGTCCGGCGACGCCCTTCACGTGATGGCCTGCGAGGCCCTGCTCGACGCCCCGGCTGACGCCCTGCCCTCCCTGCTTCGCATGTACCACCGAACTGCACTCGAAGTCTGCGAGGGACAGGAGCAGGACATGGCCTTCGAGACCCGCAACACCGTGGCCCTCGAGGAATACATGGAGATGATCCGGCTCAAGACCTCCGTGCTCCTCGCCGCGGCCCTCGACATGGGCGGCGGATCGGCGGGAGCCGACGATGCGACTCGTGAGGCGCTGTACGAGTTCGGCCTTCACGTCGGCCTCGCCTTCCAGCTTCAGGACGACTACCTCGATGCCTTCGGCAACCCGGAGAACTTCGGCAAGCAGGTCGGCGGCGACATTCTCGCCGACAAGAAGACTTTCCTGCTCATCCGCGCCCTTGAGAAGGCGCAGGGCGCAGACCTCGACGCCCTCCAAACCGAGCTCGGGTCCAAACGCGAGGGAAAGGTGGAGCGCGTCCTCGACCTCTATCGCCGCCTGGGCGTGGACGCTGAGCTTCGGGACGCGATGGCGGGCCAGGTGGCCCTCGCTGAGGGCGCGTTGGCCCGGATGAAGGCCGCCCGTCCCGACGCCCTCGCCGGCTCGGAAGGTGCGCTGGCCCTGCTGCACGGCGTCGCCAAGATGGTCACCGCTCGCCTGAATTGACCTGTTCGGCACTTCGTGTGCAACCTGTGCGTTTCGGAATCTTCCGGGCCCTTCACGGGCGTACCTTTGTCTGTCGCAGAGCGATTCAATGGACCTCCATTCCCATCTGAGCAATGCCGAGCCGGCCGCCATCGAGGCCCAGTACCGGCAATTTCTCGCCGACCCCAATTCGGTGGACCCGTCGTGGCGGCATTTCTTCCTCGGTTTTGATTTCGCCCAGCGCGTTTACGGCGAGGAGGCCCTCGAGTCCGGCGGAACGTCTGGATCCGCCTCCAGCGGAGTGGCCATGGGGCCGAAGGAATTCCGGGTGATCAACCTGATCCACGCCTATCGGACCCGCGGTCACCTCTTCACCAAGACCAATCCCGTTCGCGCCCGCCGGGACTACAGCCCCGACCTCTCGATTGCCCACTTCGGGCTGGAGGAGGGGGACCTCGACACCGTTTTCGAGGCGGGCAGCGAGGTTGGCATCGGAGCCGCCTCCTTGCGCGACATCATCGCCCACCTCGAGGAGACCTATTGCCACTCGATCGGTATCGAGTACATGTACATCCGCGAGCCCGAGCTTTGGGAGTGGTTCAAGGACCACATCGAATTGGCCAATCGACCCGTGCTCAGCGAAGCGGAGAAGAAGCAGATTTTCAAGAAGCTCAACCAGGCCACCGTCTTCGAGGAGTTCCTCCAGAAGAAGTTCGTGGGCCAGAAGCGCTTCAGCGTGGAGGGCGGAGAGAGCCTGCTGCCCGCGCTGGATGCCATCGTGGAGCGGGGCTCCGAGCTCGGGGCCAAGGAATTCATCATCGGCATGGCCCACCGTGGTCGCCTGAACACCCTCGCTCACATCCTCAACAAACCGTACGCGGACATCTTCGAGGAGTTTGCCGGCAAGGCCTACGATCACGACGACGACTTTGACGGCGACGTGAAGTACCACATGGGGTACAGTACGGACTTCGAAGCCGACACTGGCGTGCCGATCCACATCACGTTGGCACCGAACCCCTCCCACCTCGAGGCGGTGGACCCTGTGGTCGGTGGCATCGCCCGCGCCCGCATCGATCGGGAGCACCACGACGAAAACGCCGTGGTGCCGATTCTTGTCCACGGCGACGCGGCCGTGGCCGGCCAGGGCGTGGTCTACGAGGTGGTCCAAATGGCCCAGCTCGACGGGTACCGGAGCGGAGGCACGATTCACCTCGTGGTCAACAACCAGGTGGGCTTCACGACCAATTACCTCGACGCCCGGTCCAGCATCTACTGCACGGATGTGGCCAAGGCCACGCACTGCCCGGTCTTCCACGTGAACGCCGACGACGCCGAGGCGGTGGTCACGGCGGTGCGCATTGCGCTGGAATACCGCCAGCGTTGGCACCGGGACGTGTTCATCGACCTGCTCGGTTACCGGAAGTATGGCCACAACGAGGGCGATGAGCCCAAGTTCACGCAGCCCAAGCTCTACAAGGCCATTCAGCAGCACCCGAACGCCCGGGAGCTCTACCTGCAGCAGCTCGAGTCCGAGGGCCTGATGGACCGCGCGACGGCCGACGCCATGCGGGCCGAGATCGAGGGCAAGCTCGACGCGGCGATGGAGGAGGCGAAGACCACCGAGACCATTCACGTGACCAACTTCCTCGCGGGACTGTGGCAGGATTTCCGGGTCAAGCAGCCGGGCGACGATGCCATGGAGGTGTGGACTGGCTTCGACCGGGAACGGCTGGGCCAGCTGGCCGATGCCCTGTGCAGCCTGCCCGAGGACCGCAAGTATTTCCGGAAGGTCATGAAGCTCTTCAAGGACCGCCGGACCATGATCGAGGAGGACCGCCTCGATTGGGGTCTGGGCGAATTGCTCGCCTACGGCACCCTGCTGGTGGAGGGCCACCCGGTCCGGGTCAGCGGCCAGGACGTGGAGCGCGGCACCTTCAGCCACCGCCACGCCGTGGTCAAGACCGAGGACACGGAGGAGGAGCGGATTCCATTGAACCACCTCGAGGAGGGCCAGGAAACGCTGTCCATCTACAACTCGAACCTCAGCGAATACGGGGTGATGGGCTTCGACTTCGGCTACGCTTACGGCACGCCGGAAGGCCTGACCATCTGGGAGGCGCAGTTCGGCGACTTCAACAATGGGGCGCAGATCATCATCGACCAGTTCCTGACCTCCGGGGAGGACAAATGGAATGCGCCCAACGGCCTGACGCTCTTCCTGCCGCATGGCTACGAAGGCATGGGCAGCGAGCATTCCAGCGGCCGCATGGAGCGGTATCTGCAGCTCTGCGCCGGCGACAACATCCAGGTGGCCAACCCGACGACCCCCGCGAACCACTTTCATCTGCTCCGCCGGCAAGTGCTGCGGCCCTTCCGCAAGCCACTCGTGGTGTTCACGCCCAAGAAGCTCCTGCGCTATCCCGACGCCGTCAGCACCATGGCCGAGCTCGCCGAAGGGAAGTTCCGGGCCGTCATCGACGACCCGCAGCGCGGTGGAAGCAGCGCCGATGGCGTGAAGCACGTGGTGCTCTGCAGCGGCAAGTTCTATTACGACCTGCTCGAGGAGCGCAAGAAGCGCGTCCAGGCGGGAGAAATGGACAGCCTCGCCTTGGTCCGCCTCGAGCAGCTGTACCCGTTCCCCACCGCCGAACTCGGAGCCATCTTGGATCGCTACGAAGGCGCCACCCTCTGCTGGGCGCAGGAAGAGCCGTCCAACATGGGCGCCCTGGCCCACCTGCACCGCTTCGGCCCGGGCGTGACCCGCTTCTTCGCCCGTCCGGAATCCGCCAGCCCAGCGGCCGGCAGCCCGGTGGTCCACGCCGAACGGCACCAGGCCGTCATCGATTCTGTTTTCCAACTCGGTTGACGACCTTGACCCCACACCGATTCACCCACCCGATCCACAGACCCCATGCCCATCCTTGAAATGAAGGTCCCCAGTCCCGGGGAGTCCATCTCGGAAGTGGAAATCGCCGCCTGGCTCGTCTCCGACGGCGACTACGTCTTCAAGGACCAGGCCATCGCCGAGGTCGACAGCGACAAGGCCACCCTCGAGCTTCCCGCCGAGATGGCCGGCACCATCACGCTCAAGGCCGAAGAGGGCGATGCCGTGGCCGTGGGCGCCGTGGTCTGCCTGATCGACACCGATGCGGAGGCTCCGGCCGATGCCGCTCCGCCGGCCGCCGCTCCGGCTCCCGCACCCGCGAAGCCTGAACCCACCCCTGCGGCCGCACCCGCGCCGGCGCCGGCCGCGATCGGCCATGCCGCTGGACACCCATCGCCCGCGGCCCGCAAGCTGATGGACGAGAACGGATTGCAGGCTGGCCAGGTTGCCGGAAGCGGACCAGGAGGGCGCGTGCTCAAGCAGGACGTCTTGGCCGCCATGGCCAAGGGCATTACACAGCCGCAGCTGCCTGGTGCCGGTTGGACCGGAAGCCGCGACGTGAGCCGCGAGAAGATGAGCATGCTGCGCCGGAAGGTGGCGGAGCGCCTCGTCGGCGTCAGGAACGAGACGGCCATGCTGACCACCTTCAACGAGGTCGACATGAAGCCCATCATGGACCTCCGGAAGAAGTACAAAGAGAAGTTCAAGGAGCAGCACGGTGTCGGCCTCGGCTTCATGGGCTTCTTTACCAAAGCGGTGACCGCCGCATTGGAGCTCTACCCGGCTGTCAACGCCATGATCGACGGCAAGGAGATGGTCATGCACGACTATGCGGACATCGGCATCGCCGTGAGCTCGCCCAAGGGCCTCATGGTGCCGGTCGTGCGCAACGCAGAATCCATGAGCCTCGACCAGATCGAAGCCGAGATCAAGCGCCTGGCCATCCGCGCCCGGGACGGCCAGATCACGGTCGACGAGATGACCGGTGGCACCTTCACCATCACCAACGGGGGCGTCTTCGGCTCCTTGCTGTCTACGCCCATCATCAACCCGCCGCAAAGCGCCATCCTCGGGATGCACAACATTGTGGAGCGCCCGGTGGCGGTCAACGGCCAGGTGGAGATCCGGCCCATCATGTACGTGGCCCTGAGCTACGACCACCGCATCATCGACGGCAAGGAAAGCGTCAGCTTCCTCGTCGCAGTGAAAGAGATGCTCGAGAATCCGGAGCGCCTGCTCTTTGGTTCGAAGGATCCGATGGAAGTTCTCCTCGGCCTCTGACGTGCCGGCGCGCAACCCCCGCATCGCTTCCAACGTCGACGGCCTGACGGTTGTCCTCTTCCTCCTGTTGGCCGGCCTTGGCTGGTGGAACCTCGTGTCGGCTTCCACGGGCCTCGACGGGGCTGTCGAGTGGTCGCTGTCCACCTTGCACGGAAAGCAGGCCCTTTGGCTTGTCGCGAGCCTCGTTCTCGGTGCCCTGATTCTGCAGGTGGACGGAGAATTCTTCATCCGCACCGCCTGGCTCAATTACGCCATCCAGATTGGCCTCTGCGCCGCCGTGCTCGTCATCGGAAAGAAAGTGGGCGGGGCGCGGTCCTGGTTCGGCGTGGGGGGCTTCGGCATCCAGCCCTCGGAGTTCGCCAAACTCGGCACGGCCATGGCGCTGGCCTGGTTCCTCAGCACCCGGGACGGGTGGAAGGACTGGCCGAGTCGACTGCGTTCCTTGGCCATCGTCGGCCTTCCCGCCGGCCTGATCCTGTTGCAACCGGATGCGGGAACGGTGCTGGTCTTCCTCGGATTCGTGTTTGCCCTGTACCGCGAGGGCATGACGGGCGCCGTGCTCATCGCCGGGTTTGCCGCCATCGTGATGGCGGTGTTGACCATCCTGACGAGCGCCTCGACGATGCACTATCCCCTCCTCGGGGAGCGGACGGGCTTCACGGCCTTCATGGCCGGCTTCGTGCTGATGGGGGCGGGGGTCATCCGCATCCTCCGCAGTGCCACTCTGCCGCGTTACCGGGCGCGGACAGTCCGTTTGGCCATCGGGGTGATGGTGGCGGCCGTGGCGTATTCGACGACGTTGAACGTGGCGCTGGAAGATGTGCTTCGCCCGCACCAGAAGGAACGAATCCATGTGCTCTTTGGCTTGGAGGTGAGCAATCCAGATGCCGACTACAACATCCGGCATGCCAAGACGGCCATCGGATCGGGCGGCCTGGCGGGAAAGGGCTGGCGCCAAGGTCCCATGACCGGGTACGGCTTCGTGCCGGAGCAGGAAACCGATTTCATCTTCTGCAAATGGTCGGAGGAGCGCGGCTTCCTCGGCTCCGTCACGTTCCTGCTGCTCTATGCGGCCTTCCTGTTGCGCATCTTCTTTCTCGGAGAGCGGCAGCGCAGCCGGTTTACGCGGGTCTACGCCTATGGCCTCGGGGGCATCCTCTTCATGCACCTTCTGATCAATGTCGGCATGGTGTTGGGCCTGGTGCCCGTCATTGGCATTCCCTTGCCCTTCATGAGTTACGGGGGATCGAGCTTCATGGCCTTCTCCCTGATGGTGGGTGTTCTGCTCCGTCTGGATGCGGAGCGGTTCAGTGTGCTGCGCTGAGCCTCACGGCCCATTGTCCCCCGGGTCTTCTCCTTCCGTGGCGTCCGCGGTTTCCTCTTCGGGTTCGGGGTAGGGGTCGGAGAGGTCGGCGTCGAGGATGCGGTTCAGTCGGGAGACTGAGGTCACCTCTCCGGTGAGGTACTGTTCGATGAGCAGGGCAGCGATGGGAGCGGCCCATTCGCCTCCGAATCCGGAATTCTCCACGTAGACGCTGATGGCAATCTTGGGATCGTCCATGGGGGCGAAGGCGATAAACACGGAGTGGTCCTTTCGTGGCTCGTCCTGCACCGAGCCCGTCTTCCCGCACACTGTGATGCCGTTGATTCTGGCGCGACGGCCGGTGCCGCTCTGCCGTTCGACCACATCGCGCATGGCGTCCACAACCGGTGAGAAGTGCTTTGGGTCTACGCCGGTTTCCTGCCGGATGCCGAGACCGGACGGCTTGCCTTTCCCACCCACGTCCTGCACGAAATGAGGAAGTCGATACCACCCTCGGTTGGCGAGTGTGGCGGCGAGGTTGGCCATCTGCAGAGGGGTCGTCAGCAACTCCCCTTCGCCGATGGCGATGGAGTAGATCGTGCCGAAGTCCCACCGGCGGGATCCGTAGACGCGATCGTAGTCGGGACTGCCGGGCACGTTGCCCGTGGACGTGCCGGGGAGCCGAGCGCCGAGTGAGGTGCCGAACCCGAAGGCCATGGTGCGTTCGCGCCAATGGTCGAGTCCGTTGGCTGCCTTCTCGAACCGGCCGGAGCCATCCCCGGCACTCACCACGCGTTGCATGACCCGATAGAAGTACGGGTTGCAGCTGTGGACGACCGCATCGCGGAGGTCATCCTGCGTATGGGGCCCGTGGCAACCGATGAGGTTCCGATCGCAAGGAAAGCGGGTGCCGGGCCGAATCCGGCCTTCATCCAGCGCGATGAGGCCCTGGACCATCTTCCAGATGGATCCCGGACGGTAGGTGGCCTTGATGGCGCGGTTGAACAAGGGCTTGTCGGGGTCGGCGACGAGTTGCCGGTAGTATTCGCCTCGCTCCGGGCCGACCAGCCGCCCCGGATCGAAGTCGGGCGCGGAAACGAGGGCGAGCACCTCACCGCTGGCCGGCTCGATGGCGACGACGCTGCCCTTCTTTCCATCCATGAGGGATTCGGCGAACTGCTGCAGTCCGAGATCGAGGGTGAGGGTCAGGACCTGACCGGCCTCGGCCGGCCGGTCGTCGGAGGATGTGGCGGCTGTGTTCCGCACTTGGTTTCGGGCATCCACCATCACGGATTCGCGGCCCTTGACGCCCCGCAATTCGAGCTCGTACACCTTTTCGAGGCCGCTGCGTCCGATTCGGTCCCCCATCCGGTAGAAGGGGTCCGAAGCCAGGTCGTCGGCGGTGGTTTCCGCGTATTCGCCCAGCAGGTGTCCGGCGGTCGGATTGAGGTGGTCCCGGACCGGCCGTGTCCGGAAGGCGAAGCCTGGGAACCGGTGCCGTTCGGACGCCATGCGGGCGTGTTCCGAGGTGTTGAGTCCCTTCCGCACGGAGGAGGCCTTGTGCGAACTGTAGCGCCTGGCGCGCTCGAGGGCGTCCCCCAGTTCCTGCTCCGTCATGCCGCACCACCGGGCAGCATCGGGCAACCAATCCTCCCAAGGTTTGGGAAGCAAGCGGGGGGTGACCGTGAGGTCGTGCGTGGCCTTGGACCCGACCATGAGCTCTCCGTTGCGGTCGAGGATGAGACCACGGCTTGGTGGAATCGTGTAGCGGTTGCTGGTGAGCGAGTCGGCCTTGTCCGCCCATTCGGGCTGGAAGAGCTGCAATCCGGCCAACCGGAGGACGAAGGCCCCGACAAAGAAGACCACGAGCAGGACGACCGTTCTGAATCGGGTGTCCATCAGCCGTTGGTTTTTCTTCCAGGAGGCACAATGAGCAAGTGGAGGAGCAGGCAGCAGCAGGCTGTCCACACGGCGCTGGTGAGCGCGGGCAAAAGGGCGCCCGGCATCAGGTGCGCATGCCATGTGTCGACCAGCATCAGGGCGAGGTGGAACACAGCCGCTCCGAGAAGACTCAGGACCAGGACCCATTGGAATCCAAGGTCCCGCAGGGTGGGTTTTTGGGTGACCTCATAGCCGTCGCGCGGAGCGAGGATGCGGTGCAATCCGGGCAGGGCGCCACCGAGGACGGTGCCGGCGACCATGTGGTGTCCGTAAGTGCCCATCATCAAATCCAATCCGAGGCCCATCAGAAACCCGGCGCCCAGCTTGGTGAAGGCCCCGGCTTGAGGGGGCACCATGAACAGGGCCCACAAAGCCCACTGAGGACGCGTCCACTCCCCGAATGGAGCGACGGACTCGAGCAGAATGGCCTGCAGGACCACCATCAATGCGAGCCGGGCGAGCGTCATGGTTCAGGAAGGGGTTGGGAGAGGACGGCGCGCTCACTGTCGGATCGATTCCGGATGTATTCCAGATGACGGACGGAGGTGATGTCGACGAGGGGAACCACAGATACGCTCTTGAAGTCGGACCCCCCGGACTGGTGACTGGAGTGGACCGTGCCCACAGGAATGCCATCCGGAAAGAGCAGGTCAAATCCAGAGGTAAAGACCGTATCGCCCACTTCCGCCCGGGTGTAGCGTGGAACGTCGGAGAGGGTCAATCGGTCTGCGTTCCGCCCTTCCCATTGGAGCGGGACCACAGGGCCCGTTCGTCCGACCCGACAACTCCAGGTTCCGGCTGTATTCAGCATGGGCAGAATGCGGCTGTAACGCTCTCCGACGTCGACGATCGTGCCGATGGCCACGCCGTTGGACAGCACGCCCATGCCCACCGTAAGGCCTCCATCAGTCCCGGGAGTTCCGAGGGCCATCGACCGGGCGAGGCCATCCGGACCCTTGATCAGCATGCCGGTGGTCACGTTCCACCCCAAGCCGTCGTCGAGGTACCAGCTTCCTTCGCGCTCCATGGAAAGCAGCTGGGAGCGGAGCTGGGCATTCTGTTCGGCCAAGGCGGCATTCTTCTCGGCGAGTTCGAGGTAATCCCGCCATTGCTGTTGCTGTCCTTCGACTCCCGCCGCGAGGCCACCGGCCGCCCGGAACCAGCTGGACCGCGCACTCCCGTCGTGCCGCACGAGCACCCCAAAGGACACCCCCAGCAGCAGCAGGAAGGTCAGGAGAAAAGCGTTGCGTTGGAGGAGGAGCCCGAGGTTGCGCATCGGCAGTCTGGGCTCACTCGCGCATCAGGAAGGCGAAGTTGTCGACGTTCTTCAGGGCGATGGCCGTCCCGCGAGCCACGGCTCGGAGCGGTTCCTCGGCCACGTGAACCGGCAGGCGGGTTTTGGAGCTGATTCTCTTGTCGAGACCGCGCAACAAGGCCCCACCTCCGGCGAGGTAGATGCCGGTCTTGTAGATGTCGGCGGACAGCTCGGGCGGCGTGTTCTCGAGGCAGCTCAGGATGGCCTCTTCGATCTTGGAGATCGACTTGTCGAGGGCCATCGCGATTTCGGCGTAGCTCACGTGAATCTCCTTGGGGATGCCCGTCATGAGGTCCCGGCCTCGTACGGCGTAATCCTCCGGCGGATCATCCAACTCGGTCAGGGCGCTGCCCACCTCGATCTTGATCTGCTCCGCGGTGCGCTCTCCCACGAGGATGTTGTGCTGGCGGCGCATGTACTCCTCGATGTCCTGGGTGAATTCGTCCCCGGCCACCCGGATGTTCTTGTCGGTGACGATGCCGCCGAGGGCGATCACGGCAATCTCGGAGGTGCCCCCGCCGATGTCGATGATCATGTTGCCCATCGGCTCCTCGACGTCGATGCCGATTCCGATGGCGGCGGCCATGGGCTCGTGGATGAGGTAAACTTCCTTGGCCCCCGCGTGCTCGGCGCTGTCCTTGACCGCGCGCTTCTCCACCTCGGTGATGCCCGAAGGGATGCAGATGACCATCCGCAGCGTCGGGTTGAAGAGGGTCCGGCGCTGGTTGATCATGCGGATCATCCCCTTGATCATGTCCTCGGCGCTCTGGAAGTCGGCGATCACGCCGTCCTTGAGGGGCCGCACGGTCTTGATGTCCTCGTGGGTCTTGCCGTGCATCAACTGGGCCTGGCGCCCGATGGCGACCGTCTTGTTTGATGCGCGGTCCTTGGCCACGATGGAGGGTTCATCGACGACAACCTGATCCTCGTAGTAGATCACCGTGTTGGCGGTGCCGAGATCGATGGCGATCTCCTGCATGAAAAAGTTGAACAGCCCCATTGTCTCAAAGGTGCATTAGCAACGGCCAAAATCCATTGCTTGTTGCCGAAGGATTCCTCTGATGTTGAAAACCCGGTCAGAGGCCCCTAAAGGGCGCGCTGGTGGCGGTCAGTGGCGGAAGTGGCGGACGCCGGTCATGGCCATGGCCAGGCCGTTCTCGTCGCAGTACGCCACGCTGAGGTTGTCCTTGATGGACCCTCCCGGCTGAACAACCGAGGTGATGCCCGCTTTGTGGGCAATTTCAACGCAGTCCGGGAACGGGAAGAAGGCATCGCTGGCCATCGCCGCGCCCTCGAGGGAGAAGCCCATACGGCCGGCCTTGTCGATGGCCTGATTGAGGGCGTCCACGCGGGAGGTCTGGCCGGTGCCGCTGGCGAGCAACTGTCCGCCGCGGGCCAGCACGATGGTGTTGGAGCGGGTGTGCTTCACCAGCTTGAGGGCAAAGGCGAGGTCGGCCGCCTGCTCGTCGGTGATGGCCGTCTTGGTCACACAGTCGAAGTCGGCGGCGCCTTCCACCCGGTCGTCCGGCTGCTGGACGAGGTAGCCACCCAGGGCGGACCGGACCAGCTTCGGAGCCGTCGGCCAGTGGTGCTGCGTGAGCAGGATGCGGTTCTTCTTTCCACTGAGCAGGGCCAGGGCGGCCGGCTCGTAGTCCGGGGCGATGACCACCTCGCAGAAGAGGGTGTGCAGGGCCTCGGCCGTGGCCACGTCGAGGGTGCGGTTCGCGATGACGACTCCCCCAAAGGCCGAGACCGGATCGCCGGCGAGGGCGTCGGTGTAGGCGTCAGCCAGGGTGTCGCGCGAGGCGAGGCCGCAGGCGTTGTTGTGCTTCAGGATGGCGATGGTCGGCGCCTCGGCCTTGAACTCGGCCATCAGCTGCACGGCGGCGTCGACGTCCAGGAGGTTGTTGTAGCTGAGCGCCTTGCCGTTGTGCTGGGTGAAGAGGCCTTCGAGGTCGCCGTAGTAGGCGCCCTCCTGGTGGGGGTTCTCTCCGTATCGAAGCGGGTTGCAGACCGTCTCGAGCAGGGAGAGCACCTCCGGCTGGCCGCCTTCGCGGACCCACTTTCCGATGGCCGCGTCATAGCCCGAGGAGACGCCAAAAGCGGCCCCGGCCATGCGGCGGCGGAAGTCCAGATCCGTGTTCATGCCGTCGGAGAGGGCGTCCACGAGGTCCGCATACTGGCCGCGGGAGGGAATGCAGACGACATCCTTGAAGTTCTTGGCCGCCGCGCGGATGAGGGCGATGCCCCCGATGTCGATTTTCTCGATGATTTCCCCCTCGTCGGCCCCCGAGGCGAGCGTCTCCTCAAACGGATAGAGGTCGACGATGACCAGGTCGATCTGGCCGATGCCGTGCTCGGCGACGTCGACGTCATCCGCTTCGAAATCACGGCGGGCCAGAATGCCACCGAAGACCATGGGGTGAAGCGTCTTGACTCGTCCGCCCAGCATCTCGGCCGTTTGCGTCACGGATTCCACGGAGGTCACCTCGGCTCCCAGGGCCTCGATGGCGCGTTGGGTTCCTCCGGTGGACAGAATTTCCACGCCCGCAGCCTTCAGCTGTTCGACGATGGGGGCGAGGCCTTCCTTGTGGAAGACGGAAATGAGGGCGCGGCGAATGGGACGGTCCATGGGAGAAATCGAACTGGGAAGCGGCGAAATTAGCCCACAGGGCGGGCCTCCACCACCCCCGGGGCGTAGCTTTGGCGCATGACGCGCCGGTTGTTCGTGGAAAGCTTCGTGCAGGCATGGCAATCGCTGGTGACCAACCGGTTGCGGACGATGCTATCCCTGCTCGGCGTCATGATCGGAATCTTCATGATCACCGCGGTTTTCGCGGTGTCCGACTCGCTGGAGGAAAACATCAAGGGGATCTTCAGTTCGGTCCGCAGCGATGTGCTTTTCGTGGAAAAAATGCCGTGGACGTTCTCCTCGGATTACCCTTGGTGGAAGTACGCGGTGCGCAAGGACCCGACCCTGGAAGACGCCGAGCTCCTGAGCGGCCGGTTGCCCTCGGCGCGCAGCGTGGCGTTCCAGACGGGCAACATGGGCACCCTGGAACGGGGCAGCAGCAGCTTCGCAGGAGCCCGGGTCGCAGCCGTCACCTTGGACTATCTCGACGCCATTGAGCTGGACATCGAAGACGGCCGCTTCTTCACCGCCCGGGAAATGCAGGCGGGCATGCCCTCGGTCATCCTCGGCCGGGACATCATCGAGCGGCTCTTCCCCGGAGAGGACCCCCTCGGTCAATCCTGTGTGCTGGAGGGCCGCAGGCTTCGGGTCATCGGGGTGCTCGCCCAGGAAGGCACGTCGCTGGTGGGCGAAGGATCGGACGACCTCGTGCTCATGCCGGTCACCTTTGCCCGTCAGCTCATGAACTTCAAAGCGCTCAAGGCGAGCATCCTCATCCGGGCCAAGGAGGGGGTGGACCTCGAGACCTTGAAAGGGGAGGTCATCGCGGCCTACCGTCCCTTGCGCCGACTGCATCCCCGCGACGAATCGGATTTCGCGGTCAACGAGGTGGAGATGCTCACCTCGTTCATCGACCGCATCTTCGGCCAGCTGGAGAATGGCGTCTGGTTCATCGGCGTCTTCGCCATCCTGATCGGGTGCTTCTCGGTGGCCAACATCATGTTCGTCTCCGTCAAGGAGCGAACGCCTCTCATCGGCGTCCAGAAGGCGCTGGGCGCCAAACGGAGTTTTGTTCTGGCTCAGTTCCTGACTGAGGCGGTGGCGCTCTGTATCATCGGTGCCATGATGGCCCTGTTGGCCGTGGAGCTCTTGGTGCTCGCGGTCAATGCGACCTCGGAGGGCTTCTCCCTCGTGTTCGGACTCAACCGGTTCCTGCTCGGGCTCGGCATCGCCGTGGTGAGCGGCATTGTGGCCGGCCTCGCTCCTGCCATGCAAGCCGCCCGCATGGATCCGGTGGAGGCCATGCGGGCGGCGTAATAGAATTCGGAGGAGTCTGTCGGTCAGAGGGCGAGACTGAGTCCCATGCCAATGACCCGACGCTGGGGTTGCAGTGTCGTGAGGGTTCCGGTTTCCTGGATCGGGTCGGGCACGTCGAGGTGTCCGCCGAAGCGCTCCCCGTATCGGACTGCGAGGAAGGCACCACCACCCAAGCGGAAGCGGGCTCCGGTGGCCCACCCGTAGTGCAGGGTTGGGTCGAAGGCGGGCACCGCGTAATCCGTTCGGTCGCCCGCTTCATCAAAGGTGCGGATGTCGATCAGGGTAGCGCTCATGCCGAGCTCGGCTTCGGCAAAGGGGCGGAACCCGCCGCGGAAGGGGTCGAGCCGGAGTACGCCCGATGCTTCGGGAAGCAGCGTTCGTCGGCGTTCGGTGGTGCCAGCTTCGGTCCCCGCAAGGGATCTGGTTCGGTCCAGCAGGCCAACACCGAGGCGGACGCCGCTGTGGAGTGGGCCGGCCGCCCGGCCGAGGACGGTGACCTCCAAGCCGGCATCGACCATGAGGTTGCCTTCGGCATTCAGGGACAGCAGAGAAGTGCCGCCCATTTCGAAGGCGCCCGCGCGCCGGGGTTCAAGGAAGGTGCCCCTCCGTTGGCCGAAGGCCGCGGACGTGCTGAGGACAAGGGTGAGGAGGGCGAGCGCGGCGCCCATCCGGTTTCTGGAGGAAAGGAAGTGCGTCATGGTGAACGTGGATTTGTTGTTCAAACGGCACAAAGCGTGCCAAAGCGTCTGTCGCGCCCACTTTCTTTGTGTCATGCGGGTGATGATCACGGGCACCACGGGTCAATTGGGCGGCAGGTTGCTGACCCTTTCCGGCCATCCCGTGGCATGGGACAAGGAGCTCCTCGCCTGTCCCCGGGACCTGCTGGACCTAGAAAGGCCCGAAACCATCCCCGACGCGCTGGACCGCCTGCGTCCGGAGGTGGTCCTGTCCTGTGCGGCCTATACCGCCGTCGATGGCGCGGAGGACGAGGCGGAACGCGCCCACCGCATCAACGGAGAGGCCCCGGGCTGGCTGGCGGCAGCCTGTGCCGAGCGAGGGATCCGGCTCGTCCACATCAGCACCGATTACGTCTTCGATGGAACGGGAACCCGGCCTTACCTGCCGACCGATCCCACCTCGCCGCTTGGGGTCTACGGGGCCAGCAAGCGGAAGGGGGAACGCGCGGTCCTCGCCGCCCTGCCTTCGGCCAGCATCATTCGGGTCAGCTGGCTCTACGACCGAGACGGAAAGAACTTCCTCAACACCATGCTCCGCCTGGCAGCGGACCGCGATGTGCTGACCGTGGTGGACGACCAGCAGGGGTGCCCGACCCATGCCGGTCATCTGGCCGAAGACCTGTTGCATTGGGTGGACCTGATGGTCCAGGACCCCGACCGGACGGCGGGCCTCCACCACTACGGCCATCGGGGGCTCACCACGTGGCATGGGTTCGCCACGGCCATCCTCGCCAGGCGCGCCCCAGACGTCGAGGTCCGCCCAGTCCCGACCTCGACCTTCCCCACGAAGGCCCGGCGCCCGGCTTACAGCAAACTTGACGAACGTCCCTTTTTCGAGGCATTGGGCCGCGAATCCGTGACGTGGGAGGCGGCCCTCGAATCCTGTTTGGGCCCGACCTTTCCCACTGGAACACCGAACTGACCGGACATGAATCTCGACGACATCCGCCTCCGAGCCGAAGCCTGGACCCGGGAACCCCACGATTCGGCCACCCGCGACGCCGTACAGGCCATGCTGGATGATGCCGACACCTCCGCGCTCGAGGAGGCCTTCCACCAGGATTTGGCCTTTGGAACCGGAGGCATGCGGGGCATCATGGGCCCGGGCACCAATCGGATGAACGCCGCCGTGGTCGCCATGGCTACCCAGGGCCTGGCGGACTATCTCGCAGCCCACCACGACGGCCCGATGGCCGTGGCGATTGCCCATGACAGCCGGCACCGGAGCGATGAATTCACGCGGGTGGCAGCCGAGGTGTTGGCCGGCAATGGCATCGACGCTCACGTCTTCCCCGCCTTGCGCCCCACCCCGGAATTGAGCTTTGCCATCCGCCGCCTCGGTTGTCAGGCCGGCATTGTGGTGACCGCGAGCCACAACCCCAAGGAATACAACGGATACAAGGTGTATTGGGGCGATGGAGGCCAAATTGTCCCGCCCCATGACCACGGCATCATCGAGCGCGTCCGGGCCGTGGAGGGCCTCGAAGCGGTCCGTCGTGCCCCGGCCGACGACCCCCGCATCCACGTCATTGATGATCAGTTGGACCGGGATTACCACGAGGCCATCGCAGGCCACCGCATCAGCGAAACATTGCTCGAGGAAGGCTCCGATTTGGGCATCGTCTTTTCGCCGCTCCACGGCACGGGCACGGTGAGCATGGCGCCCGCCCTTGCGGCCTGCGGATTCCGCAACGTGGAGGTTCTCGCCGCCCAGGCTGAACCCGACGGGGCTTTTCCGACGGTGGACTCCCCCAACCCTGAAGAGGCCAGCGCACTGCGGATGGCCCTCGAACGGGCCGAGGAAACCGGGGCGGAACTCGTGTTGGCCACGGACCCGGACAGCGACCGGGTGGGGGCCGCTGTCCGCCAGCCCGAAGGCGGCTTCCGACTGCTCAACGGCAACGAGGTGGCCGCTCTGCTGGTGCACTACGTCCTCAAGGCCAAAGCGGAGCGCGGCACCATTGAGGAGGGCGATTTCGTCGCCCGGACCGTTGTGACCACCCGGCTGATCAGCCACATCGCAGCCGAGTTCGACGTTCCGGTGGCGGAGACGCTGACCGGATTCAAATGGATCGCCGCTGAGATCGCCGCCCGGGAAGGACACGGCCGCTTCCTGGTGGGCGGAGAGGAGAGCTACGGGTACCTCATCGGGGATGAGGTTCGCGACAAGGACGCCATCGCCGCCGCCTGCATGATCGCCGAGATGGCCGACGCCGAATGGCGCAAGGGCCGCACCCTGCTCGACCGTCTGCGGGACCTGCACCGTCACTACGGCATGTATCGGGAAGCCCTGGTCTCCCTCAAGAGGGACGGCATTGCCGGCGCCGCCGAAATCCGGGCGATGATGGACGGATTCCGCACCGCCCCCCCTTCCCACCTCGGAGGTGAAGCCGTAGCGGAAATCCGGGACCACCTGAATGGCTGGAACGGGTTGCCCTCCTCCAACGTCATCCAGTTCCTCACAGCAGAGGGGGCCCTCGTGACGGCGAGACCTTCCGGCACGGAGCCCAAGATCAAGTTCTACTTTTCCGTCAAGGGAGAGTGGGCCGCCACGGAGGCCCATGCGGCGGCTTGGGACGCGCTCGGCGACCGCATTGCCCGCCTTGGCGAGGACCTCGGCGTCGAGACCAGCCTTTGATCGCCACCGAACGGTTCCCTGTCAGATTTCGGGAATCCAGGGGTCGAGGATGGGCAGGAGGAAACGCGCCGTCTCATCCAGAGCTGGCAGGAGGTGACTGTCGGCCACCCATTCTGCGGGGAGCACATCCAGTCCCAACGTGCCTTGGATGAGCAGCACCACGATGGACCAGAACAGCCAAGCCCGACCGGTGGCGAAGGCCAATCCACCCAGCCGGTCCATCGGCTTGAGGGCGGTCAGGTCGATCATCTTTTCGACCACGCGGCCGAGGAGGTGCACTCCGATGACCACAGCGACGAAGGTGACCGCAAACGAAGTGATGCCGAGGTACTCATGCCCGATGGCGAACCGTTCATCGAGCCAGGCCGCGGTGAAGTCGGACAGGAAGAGCGCCGCGTAGGCGCCGAGGAAGAGCGCGGCAAGCCCGGTGACCTCCATGATCAGACCCTTGCGGAGTCCGCGAATGGCCGCCCACAGCAGGGGGAGACCGAGGACGAGATCGAATGGAGAAATTCCTTCGGGCATCATGCGCCTGCAATCTAGGTTTGCAGGACATGCAAGGAAAGGGACGGATTCGGTGGGCCACGGAGGCGGATGTGCCGACCGTGATGGAGCTCATCCGGGAGCTGGCCGAATATGAGCGGGCATTGGATGAGGTCAACATTGGCGAGGACATCCTGCTCCGCGATGGCTTCGGGCCCGATCCCGCCTATGGCCTGCTTGTTCTGGAGCCTGCCAACCGTGATGTGGTGGTTGGCATTGCCCTGTTTTACCAGAAGTACAGCACCTGGAATGGCCGTTGCCTGTACCTCGAGGACCTGGTCGTGACGGAGTCTGAGCGGGGCAAGGGATACGGGCTGCAGCTCTTCGCCGCCGTGGCTGCGGAAACGACCAAGCGCGGATGCGCCTACATGCAATGGCAGGTGCTGGATTGGAATGAGCCCGCCATTGGATTCTACCGCTCCTTGGGTTCGGCCGTGGAAAGCGACTGGTTGAATGGCCGGCTTGAGGGCGAGGCGCTGGATGCCCTGGCGGCGACATCGGCATGAGCTGGGTGGTCCACAAGTTTGGCGGGGCGTCGGTCAAGGACGCGGATGCGGTCCGCAACCTCGGGCGCATCCTGCTGGACCGGGTTTCGGGAGAGGATGTGGGTCACGATGCCGCCGTGGTGGTGAGCGCGATGGGCAAGACAACCAATGCCCTCGAGGCCGTTTGGCAATCCCTGCCGCATGCCAGGGCTGTCGAGCCGGTCCTCGCCTCGGTGATGGAATCGCATGTTGCCACCGTGCTGGAACTCGGGTTGCCGTCGGACCTGCTCGATGCGGACTTTGCGGCGTTTCGGGTGCTGGCAGACTCCTGGCTGGGCCGTCCGGCCTCAGACGAGGGATACGACGCCCTTGTGGGCCAAGGGGAACGGTGGTCTACCCGGATCGTGTCGGCCCACCTCAACGCCATCGGACTTCCCGCCCTGTGGGTGTCGGCCTGGGACGTGATCCGGACGGATGGGACCCACCGGACTGCCGCCGTCGATGTGACCGAGGTCGGCCGGCGGGTCCAAGCCAACCAAGCGGCGTGGGCCGCCCGAATTCCCGTGATGCAGGGATTCGTGGGTTCCGGTCCGGAGGGACAACCCACTACGCTCGGACGGGAGGGGTCGGACTTCAGTGGGGCTTTGCTTGCCGAGGCGTTGCAGGCCGAACGGTTCTTCGTCTGGAAGGACGTGCCCGGCGTGATGACGGGCGATCCCCGCTGCTGGCCGCCGGCGGAAAGCCTGCCGGTGCTCGACCACGGGACGGCGGACATTCTGGGCAAGGCAGGGGCCGGCGTCCTGCATCGGGACACCGTCGCACCAATCCGGAGGGCGGACATCCCGCTTCACGTCCGGAGTTTCCTCGACCCGCAGGCACTCGGGACGCGCATCGATGGCGAGACCCCGCCGATCAGTCTGCCCCCGCTCTGGACGATGTCAGAGGCCCATGATGGGGTGAGGCAGGTGCGGTGCATCGGAGCGGAGGAGTCTGTTGCCACAGAGATGTGGAAGCGCCACTTTCCAGACCGGCCCATTCATTCCATCGGTCCCGACCCTCACTTTCCCCGGTGCGTGCTGATGCTCATCCCGGAAGGGGGGCAATGAAAACGCCGGCTGAGGGGCCGGCGTTTCGAATGGGTGCGACGGGATGTGTGCGTCAGTATTCGTCCTCGTTGAAGAAAAAATCCTCCTTGGAGGGGTAGTCGGGCCAAATGTCTTCGATGGTGTCGTATGACTCCTGGTCATCCTCGATTTGCTGCAGGTTTTCCACCACCTCCAACGGGGCGCCAGTGCGCATCGCAAAGTCGATCAGCTCGTCCTTGGTGGCGGGCCAGGGGGCGTCCTCGAGGTATGAGGCGAGTTCAAGCGTCCAATACATGGTGAGTCGTATTCAGGCGCGGCAAAAGTAGCAGGGCCGTCGATGTGTGCAACCCCTACGGGTCACACCCACAAAAAGGTGGGCTCAAAGTGCTCGAAATGAGCTCACTTGGCGTCGAGGGGCCACTTGACTTCGACCGTTCCGGTGGTGTGGGCGGCCCAACGGCCCAGCGTGAAGAAGGCGTCGCTGAGACGATTGAGGTACTGCAGGGCCGCTTCGGGCTGGGCCACGAGCCGGTCGAGGGCCACGGCCCGGCGTTCCGCGCGGCGCGAAACCGTGCGGGCCAGATGGCAAGCCGAGAGCGCTGGATGTCCACCCGGCAGAACAAAGTTCCGCAAGGGCTCCAGCGGCTCTTCCATATTGTCGATCCACTGTTCCAGCCCCTCGATGTCCGCCTGCCCAACGGTGAGGGCACCGGGACGTGGTCCCTCGGGGTCGGCAAAGACACCGCCAATCCGGAAGAGGTGGTCCTGGATCGCGCGCAGCCGGTCGGCGTGCGATGCGAGGGCCTCGTGGTCGAGCAGCCCGCCCACGATGGCATTCAGTTCGTCGAGCGTACCATACGCTTCGATGCGGGCGTCGTCCTTGTGGACGCGGTCGCCGTTGAAGAGGGAGGTCTCACCGCCATCCCCGGTTCGGGTATAGATGCGCATGGAACAAAGGTGGTGAGGGAAGGGCCAATGTGGAGCGGGAAGTCCATCGGGGACCGCGCTACCTTCGCACCGTGAAGCCCATGTCGGAGGAAAAGCAACGCCGTTATGACCTCGCCTACCTGAGGATGGCGCGGGAATGGGCCCAATTGTCCCATTGCACCCGCAAACAGGTCGGCGCCCTCATCGTCCGGGACGGGATGATCGTGTCGGATGGGTACAACGGAACCCCAAGCGGGTTCCCCAATGCCTGCGAGAACGAGGCCGGGGAGACGCATTGGTATGTGCTCCATGCCGAGGCCAATGCCATCACGAAACTCGCCCGCTCCACCCACACCGCGCAGGGAGCCACCCTGTACATCACATTGTCGCCCTGCCGGGATTGTGCGAAGTTGATCCACCAGGTCGGGATTCGCCGGGTGGTCTACACGCACCCCTACAAGGACGATTCCGGAATCGATTTCCTGAACCAGGCGGGGGTGGAGATTGTACGTTATCCCGAAGATGCCGACTGAACGTCCCTCCATGCCGCGTGCCTGGGTGCCCCTCGCGTTGGGCACCGCACTCTGCTTGGGGGCCTACCTCGGCCGCGAACTTGGCACGGGCACCACGGCGTGGGAGTTCGCCGAGCCCCGCTTCCTGCCCTCCGGCCAGGTCCTCAGCTCCGTCCTCGACCGGATTGACCGCATGTATGTGGATCCGGTGGATCGGAATCGCCTGACTGACATTGCGATTGACGCCATCCTCGACGAGTTGGACCCACACAGCGATTGGTTCAGCGCCGAGGAGCTGGCGGCCATGGCCGAGCCGATGGAGGGCAACTTCGAGGGCATCGGCGTGGAGTTCCTTCTTCAGGAAGACACCATTATGGTGGTCACACCCATCGTGGGTGGGCCCAGCGAGGCCGCTGGCATCCGGTCCGGAGACCGCATCGTCTCCGTGGATGACAGTGTGATTGCGGGCACGGGGCTGAGCAACACGAAGGTGATGCGCCTGCTCAAGGGCCGTTCCGGTACGGAGGTGGACCTCGGCCTGCTTCGACCGGGCTCGTCCGACACTTCCCTCATCGACGTGACCTTGCGACGGGGTCGCATCCCAATCCACAGTGTGGTGGCCGCTGAGCGCATGCCGGATGGAACAGGATACATCAAGGTCATTCGCTTCGCGCGCAACACCCACGAGGAGTTTGACGAGGCGCTCTCTGACCTTCTCGATGCCGGCGTCCAGCGCTTTGTGCTCGACCTGCGGGGCAATGGAGGCGGATATCTGCATTCGGCCGTGCCCATGGTGGAGCGGTTCTTGGACGAGGGCGACCTCGTGGTCTACACCGAAGGCGCCGCCCAACCGCGCCGTGAATACGTGACGGAGCGACCGGGACGCCTCCGGGACCTTCCGCTCGTGGCGATGGTCGATGAGGGCAGCGCCTCGGCCAGCGAGATTCTCGCCGGCGCCCTGCAGGACCACGACCGCGCTG
Source organism: Flavobacteriales bacterium (assembly GCA_002862785.1). Lineage (GTDB taxonomy): Bacteria > Bacteroidota > Bacteroidia > Flavobacteriales_D > Sanyastnellaceae > UBA8752. The sequence goes on along the minus strand of PKDZ01000013.1, from coordinate 7,903 downwards.
TCATCGTGGGCCGGCGGACCTTTGGCAAGGGCCTCGTTCAAGAGGAGTTTCCCGTGGCGGATCGGGGCGCTTTGCGGTTGACCGTCGCGCGGTACTACACGCCGAGCGGCCGCAGCATCCAACGTCCCTACGGCAATGGCGTTGATTACGAGGACGAGTGGATGGCCCGACAGGAACGGGGTGAATACGTCGAGGCCGACAGCGTCCTCCGCGTGGATTCCCTCGCCTACCGCACCGAAGCGGGCCGCACCGTCTACGGTGGAGGAGGCATTGCGCCGGATGTCTTCGTCCCGCTGGACACGGGCAGCTTTCCAGTCTCCTTCCGCGAGCTCGTCTATGCTGGTCGCATCAGAGAACACGCTTTCCAGCTCGGAACCGACCGCCGCGAGGAGTTCCTCGCCCTTGGCACCATCTCCGATTTCCTCGACGCGGTGGAATCCGGCCTCGACCTCGGGGTGGACTCGCTGATCGACGAATCCTACCGGCCCGATGAGGAACGGGTGCGTTCCCGAAGGTTGACCCGCCAACGCATCACCGAACGCATCGCCCACAACCTCTGGGGCGAGAGCGCCGGACACCGCGCCGCCCTGCGGGCCGATGGTGAATGGCAGGCTGCCCTCGCCGCTTTTGACGACATCGAGTCGCTCCTCACCCCGGACGCGAATTAGATTTGACTCTCCACCCAGGAAACCCAACCCCGAATTCCCTTTCATCATGGCCCTTGAACTGCCCCAACTTCCCTACGCCTACGACGCCCTCGAGCCGCACATCGATGCTCGCACCATGGAAATCCACCATGGTAAGCACCACGCCGGTTACACGGCCAAGCTGAATGCCGCCATTGACGGCACCGACATGGCGGGCAAGTCCATTGAGGACCTGTGCGCCCAGGATTCCGGCAATGGCGCCGTCCGCAACAACGGCGGCGGCTACTACAACCACAACCTCTTCTGGACCAGCATGTCCCCCAACGGCGGCGGTGCCCCGACGGGCGATCTGGCCGCGGCCATCGACGCCACCTTCGGCAGCTACGACGGATTCAAAGACGCCTTTTCCGCTGCGGCGGCCACGCGCTTCGGCAGTGGATGGGCTTGGCTCTGCGTCAAGGATGGCGGCCTCGAGGTCTGCTCCACCGCCAACCAGGACAACCCGCTGATGCCGGAGGCTGGATGTGGTGGCACGCCCATCCTCGGACTGGATGTCTGGGAGCACGCCTACTACCTGAACTACCAGAACCGACGTCCCGATTACATCGCGGCGTTCTTCAACGTCATCGACTGGAACGCCATCTCCGAGCGTTTCGCAGCCGCCCGCGGCTGATCCTGCCCTCGCGCCGCATGCGATTTCTGATCCTCGTCGCGGGCGGCACGGGCACCCGCATGAACCGGCCGGTGGCCAAGCAGTTCCTTCCGCTTGGTGACCGGCCGGTCATTGTCCACACCCTCGAGCGTTTCCGCGAGGCGGTGCCCGACCTGTTCGTGGTCCTCGTCCTGCACGAGAGTCTGCACGGGGAATGGGCCGAAGTGGTTCGAGCCCATCCGTCCGCGGCCGTTGACCGGGTGGTCAATGGCGGAGCCGAACGGTTCCACTCCGTTCGGAACGGATTGGACGCCCTGCCCGAAGAACCCGGAATGGTGGGGATCCACGATGCCGTGCGGCCACTGGTCGAGGTGGAGACCATTCGACGTTGCTACGAGGCGGCTGAGGCCTTTGGGGGAGCCATTCCCCTCGTTCCGGTCAAGGACACGATCCGCCGCATCGGAGAAGGGGGCAGTGCGCCCCTGGACCGCGCAGAACTGCGGGCCGTGCAGACCCCGCAGGTGTTCGATTTGCCTGCGCTCCGAGGCGCTTACGCCGTTGAGTATGCACCTCACTTTACGGACGATGCCACCGTCTGGGAGGCCTCGGGAAGGCCTGTGGCGCCCGTGGAGGGCGACCTGCACAACATCAAGCTGACAACGCCGGAAGACCTGCTCAGCGCCGAGGCGTTCCTCGCCCTCAGACGGGACGCTGCCGAATGACCCGGTCCACTCCGTAGACGCAGGCGGCCATCGCGGCCGTGCCTCCGATCACGACCAGCGGCGTCAAATCCAGGATGTCGTCGGTCATGCTGCCGGTGACCCACAGGGTAACCGCAGCGAGGGCGTTGTTGGCGAAGTGGGCGGCCATGCCGGGAATCAGACTGCCGCTGCGGTAAGCGAGCCATCCGAACAGGGCGCCGAGGAGGACCCGCGGCAGAAAGCCGTAGAACTGGAAATGGATGGCGCTGAAGACGATCGCAGTCAGGGCGATGCCCCAAAAGGCGCTCCCGGTCGCCCGGATCAGCAGGGGTTGGAGCACGCCTCGGAAGGAGAGTTCCTCGAAGATGGCCGGGAGTCCAGCCACGCTCAGCAGGATGACCACGCGCTTCATGCCCTCGCCCGAAGCAAGGAAGGCGGTCATGGCCTCAATCATCTCCTCGAGCGGCTTGAACAGGCGCTCCATGAGCCCTCCCTCGGGAATCAGCAGCCCGTTGAGTTCGTAGCTCGCCATGAGCAATGGCCCGCTGGCCACCGTAGCGAGGATGGCGAGGAGCAGCACCGAGACGTTTCGGCCGGCTGGCCGGCCCGGAAGACCCTGCAATGCAGTGCCGTCCCAAAGCCGGATGGCGAGCCAGACGGCCCCGCCGAACCCCAGCGCCTGACTGCAGAGGTTCTGGAAGTGCAGCTGCCACCAGCTGGCGTTGTCCGTGGGCATCTCTCCACCCGGCACCATGGCCACGACCCCAGCGAACAGCACTCCGGAGAGGAAGGTGGCGACGACGGAAGCCACCACGGTCCCCACGAGAAGGAGGCCGAGGAAGATGAGGGAACGGCTGATGCCTTGGATGTGGTCGGCGGTCATGGGGCCGAATCTACGCCGGCAGAGCGGTGTCGCCGTAGGTGGCCGCGACCTGATCGAGGGTGGCGTGGAGCACAACGGGATCGTCCTCCGTCACCAACTTGAGCCGGTGCTCCTTGAAATGGGACAGTCCGCGGAAATAGTTGGCGTAATGGCGGCGCATCTCCACGACGCCGAGCCGCAGGCCCTTCCATTCGAGGCTGTGGTCGAGGTGCTGGCGGGCGGCCTCCACACGGTCCGCGACCGTCGGCTGGGGCAGGTGCTCGCCCGTGGCGAAGTAGTGTTTGATCTGGTCGAAGATCCAAGGATTGCCGATGCTGCCGCGGCCGATCATGATGCCATCCACGCCGTATTCATTGCGGTAAGCGAGGGCCTTTTCCGGCGTGTCCACGTCGCCGTTTCCGAAGACGGGAATGGCCATGCGCGGGTTCTCTCGCACGGCGCGGATGAGGGTCCAATCGGCTTCACCCTTGTACATCTGGGAGCGGGTCCGGCCATGGATGGAAATGGCTTGAATGCCCACGTCCTGCAGGCGTTCGGCTACTTCCACGATGTATTTGGTGTTGTCGTCCCAACCGAGCCGCGTCTTGACGGTGACCGGCAGGTCCACGGCGTCCACGATCTCCTTGGTCATCGAGACCATTTTGGGGATGTCCTGAAGGATCCCGGCTCCGGCGCCCTTGCAGGCGACCTTCTTGACCGGGCAACCGTAGTTGATGTCGAGGACGTCGGGTCCCGACGCCGCGGAGATTTCCGCCGCCCGCCGCATCGAATCGATTTCCGATCCGAAGATTTGGATGCCGATGGGGCGCTCCTTCTCATAAATGTCGAGCTTCTGCCGACTCTTGGCGGCGTCCCGAATCAGGCCTTCGGAGCTGATGAACTCGGTGTACATCATGTCCGCCCCGTGGCGCTTGCAGAGCGTGCGGAAGGGCGGATCGCTCACGTCCTCCATGGGCGCGAGCAGAAGCGGGAAGTCACCGAGTTCGACGGGGCCGATGCGGACCATGCCGCAAAATTACGCCGCGTCGGGCGCCATGCGGCGGACGAGGTACGCGACCATGGCCGCGCTGAACGTACCGCCTACCCCGAGGACCATGCCGAGGACCCCCAGCACATCGCCCGTCCGGAGAGAGACGGGGTAGGCCGGAACCATCGCCCCTTGCAGGCGGACCAGGCCATACCGGTCCTGAAGCCAAACCAGGGTCAGACCGAGGGCGAGACCGGCCGCGGCACCCACCGCATTGATCAGGAATCCCTGCCAGCTGAAGACGCGGCGAATGTCCCGCGGGGTCATGCCCATGGCAGACAGGGTGCCGATGTCGCGCCGCTTGTCGAGCAGGAGCATCGTCAAGGCGGCGAGGATGTTGAAGGCAGCGACGACGAGGATGAAGCTGAGGATGGCAAACGTGGCCCATTTCTCGGCGCGGCTTGTCGAATGGATCAGGGCGTTCTTCTCCCGGCGGGTGCGGGTCAATACCTCGCCCGGCCAACGCGCATCGATGGATTCCCTGAGCTCCTCGGGGCTCCAGCCTGCGGCCGGCACCAGCTCGATTCGGGACACTTTTCCAGGCCGTTGGAGGACCGTTTGGGCGAAGCCGAGGGGCGCGATGATGTGCCGGGCGTCGATGTCGGCATTGACGCTGAAGGTGCCGCAGACCGACAGCCGCTCCGACACGAGCATCCGGTCGAGGCCAGCATCGGGGGACCACCCCCTTGCGGAAGAGAGGCTCCGCCCCCGCTTCGGGGCTCCGACCATCAACGTGGCGGGCGCATCGGGTTGCACCGGGATGCGCAATTGGCTCGCCACCCCCAGTCCGACATAGCCGCAGGCACTGCCCAGGGTGTCCGGACGAAGCACGTCCCCGCGTCGCAACCGACCGTTCAGCCCGGTCTGCTCCGCATGGTCGACGTCGAATCCGAGCAGGGTGCAGACCACGGGTTCGCCTTGGCGGCGCACCACCACGTCCTGCTCCAGCACCCCGCCGGCCCAAGCCACACCGGGGAGCGCAGACAGCGTGTCGACCCACGCGGCATCGATGACCCGACCCTCGGCCGGCAGCACCGCGAGCTCGGTGTCCAGACTGGAGAAGAGCTCCTCGACCAATTCCTCGATGCCATTGAAGGCACTCAGGATGGCGATCATCGCCGCACAGACAGCGGCCACCACCACCACGGAGATGCCGCTCACGAGGTGGATGAGCCGCTGGGACTTCCGTGCCCAGAGGTAGCGCCGTGCGATGCGGAAGGGGACGTTCACGCCGTCAAGTTAGCCGAGCCGATTCGGGTCAGTCATCGGAGAGGAGCCGGTCGATTTCCTCATACCGGTCGAGGCTGTCATCCAGGAAGAACCGGAGCTCCGGCATCTTGCGGAGGTGCTTGCCAACTTTGCCCGCGAGGGTTTTCCGGATGTGGAACGCGTCCTGCTGGACGAGCGCCAGTCCGTCTTGCGGGGTTCCGGCCGAGGCCACGGGCATGAAGCTGAGATAGACCCGGGCGAGAGAGAGGTCGGGGGTCAACCGGACGGTCGTCACCGTGATGAAATGTCCACCGAAGCGCATGGACGCTTCCCGCTGGAGGTAGGTCCCCAATTCGCGCTGCAGCAGCGCGCCGATGCGTTCCTGTCGAATGCCTGCCATGTCAGTAAAGGAAGTGGTTGTGGGGGAAACGCTGCACGTGCAGCTCCCGGACCTCAGCGTACAGCACCTCACGGAGGCTTTCCATGCCCTCCTTGGTCCGGGCCGAGAGGAAAAGCACGGGACCCTCGTGATCGGCAAAGCGGTGGCGCAGTCCCTCGATGAGGTGCTCGCGATCGACCTCGCCAGCGGGGTCCTTGAGCTGATCAATCTTGTTGAACACCAGCATGGTCCGCTGGGTGCCCGCCCCAATCTCCGCCAGGGTCTCCTCCACGACGCGGAGGTGATCCTCGAATTGCGGGTGGGACACGTCGATGACGTGGACGAGCAGGTCGCTCTCCCGCGTCTCGTCCAATGTGCTTTTGAAACTCTCGACCAGCTGATGAGGCAGCTTGCGGATGAACCCGACCGTGTCGCTGAGCAGGAAGGGGAGGTTGTGGACGACGACCTTCCGCACGGTGGTGTCCAGCGTGGCAAAGAGCTTGTCTTCGGCGAAGACCTCCGACTTGGAGAGCCGGTTCATCAGGGTCGACTTGCCGGCATTGGTGTAACCGACCAGCGCCACGCGAACGAGGGCGCCGCGGTTGCCGCGCTGGGTGGCCATCTGGCGGTCGATGGCGGTGAGGTCTTTCTTCAGCGCGGAGATGCGGTCGCGGATGATCCGGCGGTCCGTCTCGATTTCCTTTTCCCCCGGTCCCTTCATGCCAATGCCCCCCTTCTGCTTCTGCAGGTGCGTCCACATCCGGGTCAGGCGCGGGAGCAGATACTGGTATTGGGCGAGCTCGACCTGCGTCTTGGCGTGGGCCGTTCGAGCGCGTTGGGCGAAGATGTCGAGGATCAGATTGGCCCGGTCGAGCACTTTGGTCTCCGGCAGGGCTTCACCGAGGTTTCGGAGTTGGGAAGGGCTCAATTCGTCGTCGAAGATGAGCAGGTCGATGTCGTTTTCCTCGATGTAGTTCGTGATCTCCTCGAGCTTGCCTTTGCCCACAAACGTCCGGACATCAGGGTGGTCCAGCGATTGCGTGAAGGAGCGGATGGTCTCGGCGTTGGCCGTCCGGGCGAGGAACTCCAGCTCGTCGAGGTATTCGGCGAGCAGGTCGCGGGGCTGGTCGCGGGTGGCGAGCCCGACCAGCACGGCGCGTTCCGGTTTGCCGTCCTTTCGGGCGAGCGGTTTCTCGAGCATTCAGTCGCGGAATCGGTCGATGTAACGCGCCACGGCGGTGATTTCCGCCTTGTTCAGGATGCCCTTCTGGGCCGGCATGGTCCCCTTGCCATAGGTGATGAGGGCCACGCGTTCAGCGAGGGTCATGGTCGACACGCTGAGGTCGGGCGACTTGGAGGCCATCAATTTTCCATCCTCTCCATGACAGAGTGAGCACTTGCGGATGTACAGCGCGCGCGCCTCTGCTTCGGAGACCAGCTGACCGGCATCATCCGCAACCCCGGATTCACCCGAAGAACCGCATCCGATGAGGAGGGCGGCGAGCGTCAGACCCGAAAGCAGGACGCGTGGTCTCACAGCCAACCGTAGGCTTCGAATCCCTCGCGGAAGGGCCAGGGGATGCTGGAGAGAATCAGCACGAGGCAGACCGTGAACCAGATGGCCTGGCGGAGGAACTTGCTGCGGTCGTTGTCCGCACGCTTGGACAGGCTGTAGCCGAGCGTACCGAGGATGACAGCCAGGGTCATGGTCGCCATGTGCTCGAGCGAGAAGAACCGCATCACCGTGCTGGCCATGGCCTCCGCATTGCCGAGCATGGCGCTCCAGCCCTTGCCGAAGTAGAGGATGAACCCGAGCACCAATTGAAGGTGGAGGGAGATCATCGTGAACAGGCCGCGCTTGCGGTCGCCGTCGCCGAAGGAGCGGCCGGCGGACATGCCGGAGAAGGCCTTGACGATGGACAGGACGAGGAGCACGAGGACGACCCAGCGGAGGGTGCCGTGCAGGTGTTGGATTCCGGTCAGCATGGGGCGAAGATACGGGGGTACATTGCGCCCATGCAGTTGGACCTCCATGGAAAACACGCCCTCGTCTGTGGGGCATCCCAGGGCATCGGATTGGCAGCGGCCCGGGAGCTCGCATCACTGGGTGCCCGGTGCACCCTGATGGCCCGGAACGAGGAGCGTCTTCGCGCCGCGGTCCAGACCCTCCAGGGCGACGGCCACGCGATGGCCGTAGCGGACTTCTCGGACCCAGACGCCGTTGCATCGGCGGCCGCGAAAGTCATCGCCGCCGCTCCGGTCGACCTCCTGGTCAACAACACGGGCGGCCCTCCCGGCGGCCCCGCCCACGCGGCCGATCCGACAGCCTACCTCGCCGCCTTCAGCCAGCACCTCATCTGCAACCAACGCCTCGTTCAGGCCGTCCTGCCTGGCATGCGCGCGGC
>PKDZ01000001.1 GCA_002862785.1 Flavobacteriales bacterium | reverse complement strand
ATCACGCCCTTCTTGGTGCACATCACCACGTTGTGGGCGTTGACGTACTCCGGATCCTTGATGTCCTGGACCGGGATGTAAGCCATGACCTTGTCGTCCGATTCGATGTTGATCAGGTTCTGGATGGCCCGTCCCTTGGAGGTACGCGATCCCTCGGGCACTTCGAAGATGCGCATCCAGAAGCAGCGGCCTTTCTGGGTGAAGATGAGGAGCCAGTTGTGGTTGGTCGCAGAGAAGATCTCCTCAATGAAATCCTGGTCGCGCGTGATGGCGCCCTTGGATCCCACTCCACCGCGAGACTGCTCCTTGTATTCGGCCAAGCGGGTCCGCTTGATGTAGCCGGCGTGGCTGATGGTGATGACCACCTGCTCATCCGGAATCATGTCCTCGATGCTCAATTCAGCGCTGGAGAACTCGATGCGGGAGCGACGCTCATCGCCAAACTTCTCCTTCATTTCGAGGAGCTCGTCCTTGATGATGCCCATCCGGAGGGCCTTGTCCTCCAAGATGGCCTTGAGTCGACCGATCAACTCCATCAACTCGTCGTACTCGGCACGCAACTTGTCGCGCTCGAGTCCGGTCAGCTTTTGGAGGCGCATGTCGAGGATGGCCCGGGCCTGAATCTCACTCAGCTCGAACTTCTCCATCAAGCCATTCCGCGCATCCTCCGGCGTCTGGCTGCCCCGGATGAGGGCGATGACCTCATCCAGGTTGTCGATGGCGATGATGAGGCCCTGCAGGATGTGAGCCCGCTCCTCCGCCTTGCGCAGCTCATACTGCGTTCGGCGCACAATCACATCGTGACGGTGCTCGATGTAGTGGAAGATCATCTCCCGCAGGTTCAACAGCTGCGGGCGCCCTTTGACGAGGGCAATGTTGTTGACCGAAAAGCTGGTCTGGAGTTGCGTGTATTTGTAGAGCTTGTTCAGGACCACGTTGGGGATGGCGTCCCGCTTCAGATCGAACACGACCCGCATGCCCTTCCGGTCCGACTCGTCCCGGATTTCGCTGATGCCCTCGATTTTCTTTTCGTTGACGAGATCGGCGGCTTTTCGGACCATGTCCGCCTTGTTGACCTGATAGGGAATCTCCTCGACGATGATCTGCTCTTTTCCGGTCCGGGTCTCCTCAAAGCGGGCCTTTCCGCGCATCACCACCCGACCACGGCCGGTCTCGTACGCGTCCTTCACCCCCTCTACCCCGTAGATCACACCCCCAGTCGGGAAGTCCGGAGCCTTGATGTACTCCATGAGCCCTTCCACCGAGATGTTCGGCTCGTCGATCATGGCCACGCAACCGTTGATCACCTCCGTCAAGTTGTGGGGAGGCATGTTGGTCGCCATGCCGACTGCAATGCCGGCCGCACCATTGACGAGGAGATTCGGAATCTTGGCCGGGAGTACCGTGGGCTCCTGAAGGCTGTCATCGAAATTGTTGGCGAGGTCGACCGTCTCCTTGTCGAGGTCGGCGAGCATCTCCTCGGCGATTTTGCGAAGTCGGGCCTCCGTGTACCGCATGGCGGCCGGGTTGTCCCCGTCGATGGAGCCAAAGTTTCCTTGGCCGTCCACCATGGGATAGCGCATGGACCAGTCCTGGGCCAGACGCACCATGGTGTCATACACCGAGCTGTCACCGTGTGGGTGGTATTTGCCCAACACCTCTCCCACAATCCTCGCGGACTTCTTAAATGCCCGGTTGGACAGGACCCCCAACTCGAGCATGCCGAACAGCACCCTGCGGTGCACCGGCTTCAATCCATCCCGCACATCGGGAAGGGCCCTCGACACGATGACCGACATCGAATAATCGATGTAGGCCGACTTCATTTCATCCTCGATCGAAATCGGAATGATTTTCTCTCCTTCTGCCATGTTGTCATTGCCCCACAGGCCGCGGTTTGCGGACCCAATTGGGCGTCAAGCGAAAATACCACCTGACAACCCCCTGCAGAGTCAAGAATGGCCCGTATTTTGAACAAGCCGCACGGTCGCATGTGGAAAATCCAACGTCCACAAAATCCCTGATCGACAGGGCGGCGATAGTTTTGAATTCGGGGAGTCATCCCCTTTACTCCGAGACATGGACGCAAAATTCTCACCCAGGGTGAAAGACGTCATCACCTACAGCCGCGAGGAAGCCCTTCGTTTGGGCCACAACTATATCGGCGTGGAGCATCTCCTGCTCGGCATCATCCGGGAAGGAGAAGGCACGGCCATTCGCATCCTCGAAGGGCTGAACGTCGACCTTCCCCGGCTGAGGAAGATGGTCGAAGGCAGCATCACGCCCTCCAACGTCTCCGGCGGCAACCCGGGCAACATCCCGCTCGTGAAGCAAGCCGAGAAAATCCTGAAGATTACCTACCTCGAGGCCAAGACATTCAAGAGCCCCGTCATTGGAACCGAACACCTTCTCCTCTCCATTTTGAAAGACGAAAACAACGTGGCCACCAAGGCCTTGCTCGCGCTGAACGTCGACTACGACGAAGCGAAACAAGAATTCGAGAGCATCCTCACGGATGGAGAAGGGAATCCCGGTCCTCGAGCAGAGTTCCCGGGAATGGCCGATGATGAGGAGGAGCGCGGACCCGGCGCCGGCGGTCCGGGACGTGGAAGCGCCTCCAAATCGGACAGCAAGAGCCAGACGCCCGTCCTCGACAACTTCGGACGAGACCTCACCGCCCTCGCCGAGGAAGGCAAACTGGACGCCATCGTCGGTCGGGAGAAGGAAATCGAACGTGTGAGCCAAGTATTGGCCCGCCGGAAAAAGAACAACCCGATCCTCATCGGGGAGCCCGGCGTCGGAAAGAGCGCCATCGCTGAGGGCTTGGCCCTTCGAATCGTAGAAAAGAAGGTCTCCCGGGTGCTCTTCGGAAAACGCATCGTCACGCTGGACATCGCCTCGCTTGTCGCCGGAACGAAGTACCGCGGTCAGTTCGAGGAGCGCATGAAGGCCGTGATGAACGAGCTCGAGAAGAGCCTCGACGTCATCCTCTTCATCGACGAAATCCACACCATCGTGGGTGCGGGTGGTGCCAGTGGCTCATTGGATGCCTCCAACATGTTCAAGCCCGCCCTGGCCCGTGGCGAGATTCAATGCATCGGGGCCACCACATTGGATGAGTATCGTCAGCACATCGAAAAGGACGGAGCCCTTGAGCGCCGCTTCCAGAAGGTGCTGGTCGAGCCGACCAGCGTCGATGAGACCATCCAGATCTTGAACAACATCAAGGACAAATACGAGGAGCACCATTCCGTGAATTACACAGAGAATGCCATCCGCAGCTGCGTCTCACTCACCTCGCGCTACATCACGGATCGCCACCTTCCGGACAAGGCCATCGACGCCTTGGACGAAGTGGGCAGCCGGGTGCACTTGAACAACATCAACGTTCCCCAGGAAATCATCGACATCGAACAGGAGATCGAAGAGGTCAAGGAAGAAAAGAACCGGGTGGTCCGAAGCCAGAAGTACGAGGAGGCGGCCCGCCTTCGCGACTCCGAGCGCCAACTGTCCGAGAAGCTCGCCGCGGCCAAGAAGAAGTGGGAAGAAGACACCAAGACCCATCGGGTGACCGTGACCGAGGACCACGTTGAAGAAGTGGTCGCCATGATGACCGGCATCCCTGTCCAACGCATTGCCGAGAAGGAGAGCGGTAAGCTCAGCCGCATGGAGGACGACATGGCCGACAGGGTCATCGGCCAGCCCACCGCAGTGCGCCAAGTGGTCCGAGCCATCAAACGGAACCGCGCAGGCCTCAAGGACCCGAACAAGCCGGTCGGCAGCTTCATCTTCCTTGGCCCCACCGGAGTCGGAAAGACCCAACTCGCCAAAGAATTGGCCAAGAACCTGTTCGACTCTGAGGAGGCTCTGATCCGCATCGACATGTCCGAGTACATGGAGAAGTTCGCGGTGAGCCGACTCGTCGGAGCGCCTCCCGGATACGTGGGATACGAGGAAGGCGGACAGCTCACCGAGAAGGTGCGGCGCAAGCCCTACTCCATCGTCCTGCTCGACGAGATTGAAAAGGCCCACCCGGACGTCTTCAACCTGCTCCTGCAGGCTCTGGACGATGGACAGCTCACCGACAGCCTCGGCCGCCGCGTGGACTTCCGGAACACCATCATCATCATGACCTCGAACATCGGTGCCCGTCAGCTGCAAGATTTCGGAACCGGCGTGGGCTTCTCCACCGAGGCCAAGAAGACCAAGGAAAGCGACGACCGCCGTGGCGTCATCCAGAACGCGCTGAAGCGCGCCTTTGCCCCTGAATTCCTGAACCGGATTGACGACGTGATTGTCTTCAACAGCTTGAAGCGCGACGACATCCATCGCATCATCGACCTCGAACTGAGCAAGCTCTTTGGTCGCATTGAAGACTTGGGATACGGCATCACCATTACCGATGCCGCCAAGGACTTCCTCGTGGAGAAGGGCTATGACGAGCAGTTCGGAGCCCGTCCGCTTCGCCGCGCCCTGCAGAAATACCTCGAAGATCCGCTGGCCGAGGAAATCATCAACGCCCAACTCCAGGAAGGCGACCGTATCGAAGGCGACGCCATGGAAGGCCAGGACGAACTCGCCATCCGCATCATCAAAGGAGAAGCTTCCACCGAGGAGCCTGCCGCCGAGGACGCAACCGAAACGGACGAGCCAGTGGACGAAACCGCACCCGAAACGGCGGACGATGCGGAAACCGAAGAGGACAAGGGCTGATGCGCGAGCGAATCGAGGACTGGATTGATCAAGTGCGCAACGCCAATCGCTACGCGGTGGCGTTCGGCCTGTTCCTCATCTGGATGCTCACCTTGGCGGATGTGGACCTCGTCCGGATGGTCAAGACCCACCAAGAACGCGTTCGCATCGAGTCGCGTTTGGCCGAACACCAGCACAACATCGAATCCCTCGAGTCGGACCTGCAGCAGATGTTGGAGGATCCCGACGCCAAAGTTCGGCACGCCCGGGAAGCCTATTACATGCACAAACCGGGAGAAGACGTGTTCGTCTTCCGTTGACCGGCGCGCCTTCCGAATTCAACTGCTGTGGTCACGGATGATGACCCAGTCGCCATCCTTCCGTTCCCAAACGAGCGAAAACCAGCCGGAGAGCGGCTCGAATTCGCCCGTTCGATCCAAGCGCCAACTGCCCAGCATCAGCGCATGATGGGGCCCGGCGGGCTCAATGCCCTCGACCCCGAAGGTCAGCTGTCCCATGGCCGCGGCATCCGGATAGAAGGTCTTGTAATTGGCCAAGGTCGTGTCCCAACCGAAGGACGGTCCCCGGCTTCCGACAAACAAAAGACTGTCCGAGTGCCAATATGGCTCCATGAACCCCTCAAGGTCACCCGCGTTCCAGGCGGCTTCCTGCGCCGCCATACGCTCCTCAATGCGGGCCACGTCCTGATCCCATGTCGAGCAACGCGAGGAGGGTTCCGGGTGCTCCGCACGCTCCTGACACGCCATCACGGTCAAGGCGAGGAGAAAGGCCAGTCCAAAGCGGAACCCGCGATCAAACATTGAAGCGGAAGTGCATGATGTCCCCATCCTGAACAATGTACTCCTTCCCCTCGATGCTGAGCTTGCCGGCCTCCTTGACCGCCTGCTCGCTCCCCAATTGGACGAAGTCATCGTACCTCATGACCTCGGCTCGAATGAATCCCTTTTCGAAATCCGTGTGGATGACCCCGGCAGCCTGCGGCGCCGTGCTCCCCTCCTTGACGGTCCAGGCCCGCACTTCCTTCTCCCCCGCTGTGAAATAGGTCTGAAGCTTCAGCAGACTATAGGCGGAACGGATGAGTTTGGCCACACCGGGCTCCTCAAGCCCCAAATCGGCGAGGAACATGTCCCGCTCTTCCTGGTCCTCGAGTTCAGCGATGTCGGCCTCGATGGCGGCTCCGATGATCAAGGTGCCTGCTCCTTCGGAAGCGGCCATCTCCTTGACACGATCGACGTGGGCATTGCCGTCGATCACGGCCCCTTCCTCCACGTTGCAGATATAGAGGATGGGCTTTCCCGTGAGCAACTGCATCTCCTGAAAGAGGGCTTCCTCGCTGTCTTCCCGCTCCACAGCCCGGGCAGACAGCCCCTGCTCGAGGGCCAACTTCACCCGTTCATACAGGTCCAACTGCTTCCGAGCATCCTTGTCGCCGATGGACGCCTGCTTGGCCACCTTCTGCATTCGGGTCTCCACAGTCTCGAGGTCCTTGAGCTGAAGCTCAGTGTCGATGACCTCCTTGTCCCGAATCGGGTCGACACTGCCGTCGACGTGGACGATGTTGTCATCTTCGAAGCACCGGAGGACATGCAGGATGGCGTGGGTTTCGCGGATGTTGGCGAGGAATTTGTTGCCGAGCCCCTCCCCTTTGCTCGCGCCCTTCACCAAACCGGCGATGTCGACGATTTCCACGGTGGTCGGCACCGTATTCTGGGGCTGGACCATCTCCACCAGCTTCTCGAGGCGAGCGTCCGGCACGTTGATCACCCCGAGGTTGGGCTCGATGGTACAGAACGGGAAATTCGCGCTCTGGGCCTTCGCATTGGACAGGCAGTTGAAGAGGGTGGACTTGCCGACGTTGGGCAGTCCAACGATGCCGCATTTCAGGGCCATGGAGAATGGGATTGGGCGGCAAAGATAACCGCCGACACCCCCCAGCTGATTTTCCTCCTTTTGTCCACACCCGGACGTCTGCGCCCGGTGACGGCAGTACTTTCATCCTCGAATTTCACGTTCCCCCTCCATGAGCTCTTCTCCCTCCCTGTCCGACGTCTGCACGCAGGTCCGTCGAGACATCGTCCGCATGGTCCACGGCGCCAGCTCCGGCCACCCCGGCGGCTCCCTCGGATGCACCGATTTCCTTGTGAAACTGTACTTCGAGGAGATGACCATCGATCCGGCGAACTGGTCCATGGACGGTCGTGGAGAAGATCTCTTCTTCCTGTCCAACGGGCACATCAGTCCCGTCTGGTACAGCGTCCTTTCCCGCCGGGGCTACTTCCCGGTCGAGGAACTCGCCACCTTCCGCAAGCTCAACAGCCGACTCCAAGGCCATCCGGCCACCGAGGAAGGCCTTCCGGGGATCCGGGTGGCCAGTGGTTCCTTGGGGCAGGGCCTCAGCGTCGCCTGTGGTGCGGCCCAGGCCAAGAAGCTCAATGGCGAGGACCGCTGGGTCTACAGCCTGCACGGGGACGGCGAACTGCAGGAGGGCCAAATCTGGGAAGCCGCGCTGTATGCCTCGCACCACAAGGTGGACAACCTAATCAGCTTCGTGGACTGGAACGGCCAGCAAATCGATGGTTCCGTGGAGGACGTCATGTCCCTCGGGGATCTCGGCGCCAAGTGGGCCGCCTTTGGCTGGACCGTCCTGGAATGCAGTGGCCACGACCTCACCGACCTCGACCGTGCCTTCCAGAAAGCCCGTGCGGCGGGTGGGCAAGGCAAGCCCGTGGTCGTGCTGATGAGGACCGACATGGGCCGTGGAGTCGATTTCATGGAGGGCACCCACAAATGGCATGGCGTGGCCCCGAATGACGACCAGCTCGCCTCCGCCCTCGAACAGCTGACCTCCCCCCTCGCGGACTATTGATGCACCGCCAGCGGATTGCCATCTTCCTTCTCGCCCTGTTTCATTTCGTCCCTGGGGACGGACAGGGACGGGTTCTGGCGCAGGGCAATCCATCCGGAGACGAGGTGACCCGCCTGCTCTTCGTCTTCGACGCCTCCAACTCGATGAACGCCTATTGGGGGCGACGCAGGAAATGGGACGTGGCCCGCGAATTGCTCACCGCCTCGGTGGACAGCCTCTATGGCATCGAGGGCCTGGAGGTCGGACTCCGGGTCTACGGGCATGGCACCAAGCATGTGCCCGGTCAACAGGACTGCGACGACACCGAGCTCGTTGTGCCCATCAGCAAGGGCGGAAACCTCCTGATTCAGCAGGAACTCAAGAAACTCCGGGCGCAGGGCACCACCCCCATTGCCCGCTCCCTGCTCCGTGCGGCCGACGACTTCGCCGACAAGAAGGGCCCCGGACGCAACATCATCCTGCTCATCACCGACGGCATCGAAGCCTGTGACGAAGACCCCTGCGCGGTGTCCAGGGCCCTCCAAGCGCAGGGTGTCATCATCAAGCCCTTCATCATCGGCATTGGACTGGAAGAGAAGTACAAGGACACGTTCCAATGTGTGGGACGGTACTTCGACGCCTCGAGTCCGGACAGCTTCGGCGAGGTGTTGGACATCGTCATCGATCAGGCCATCCACAGGACCACGGCACAGGTCGACCTGCTCGATGCGGAAGGCCAACCCACCGGAACCAATCTGCCCTACGAACTCATCGAGCGCCACTCCGGACAGCCCGTCCTGCAGGCCGTCCACACCCTGAACGAGGCCGGGGTCCCCGACACGCTGATGCTCAACCCCGTGCCGGAATATGACCTGACCGTCCACTCCATTCCTCCGGTGACCGTTTCGGACTTGACCCTCGAGCCTCGGACACACAACCACTTGGCGGTGTCCGTCCCGACCGGGTTCATCGACCTGAGCCCCAGCCGGGATCGAAGCGCCCTGCGGGGCGTCCCAGTGACGGTGAGTCGGGATGGGGACGAATCCTGCGAGACCGTGTTCATCCAGGAGGTCGGCTCCCGGCAACGCTACCTCGCCGGTAGCTACACTCTCGAGTTCGGGACCACTCCGCCCGTGAGGGTGGAGGGCGTCCGTGTGGGAGACAAACGCATCGTTCCCGTCACCATTCCCGAACCTGGCCTCCTCAACCTCGACACGGGCACCGGAGGATACGGCGGGGTCTTTCAGAGCACCGAAAACGGGCTCGAGCTCGTCGTTCCCTTCTCCGGGGAAGACCCTTCCGGTCGCCTCACCCTCCAGCCCGGTCGATACGTGGTGATGTTCCGTGCAAAACACGCGGCCCGAACCGACCTCTCCCTCACCCGCTCTGTGGATATTCGTCCCGGAGGAAACCACACCCTCGAATTCTGATCATGCTCGATTTCCTGACCGCTCCGCAATCCGAACTGGACGCCCTCGATCGCAAGGACACCCGAAGCGGCTTCGGCCAAGGGCTTCTCGAAGTGGGCCATGCCCAGAACAATGTTGTCGCCTTGTGTGCCGACCTGACCGGCTCCCTGAAGATGAACGCATTCCGGGACGCGTTTCCCAACCGATTCAAGCAGGCGGGCATCGCCGAGGCCAACATGATCGGGGTGGCCGCCGGCATGACCATCGGTGGACTCGTCCCCTTCACCGGCACCTTCGCCAACTTCTCCACGGGCCGCGTCTACGACCAGATTCGGCAGAGCGTGGCCTACAGCGAAAAAAACGTCAAGATCTGCGCCTCACACTGCGGCCTCACCCTCGGAGAGGATGGAGCCACCCACCAGATTCTGGAGGACGTGGGCATGATGAAGATGCTGCCCAACATGACCGTCATCCACACCTGCGATTACGAGCAGACCCGGAATGCGACCCACGCCGTGGCTGCGCACCATGGACCGGTCTACTTCCGATTCGGCCGGCCTAAGGTGCCCGTCATCACGGCCGCCGACGAGCCTTTTGTCATCGGAAAAGCCCGCCGGGTCATGACGGGAAGCGACGTCACGCTCGTGACGAACGGCCACATCGTCTGGAACTCCATCCTCGCCGCCCGCGAGCTCGCTTCGGACGGCATTTCGGTCGACCTGATTGACATGCACACGATCAAGCCCCTCGATGAAGCAGCACTGATCGAAAGCGTGTCCCGCACCGGCTGTGTGGTGAGTGCCGAAGAGCACCAGCGCTTCGGTGGTCTTGGCGAGAGTGTGGCCGCTTGCCTTGCGGCCCATCAGCCGACCCCCCAGCGGTTCGTCGCCGTGGAGGACAGCTTCGGAGAATCTGGCACACCAGCCCAACTCCTCGAGAAATATGGCCTCGGCCCCAGCGCCATCGCCAAGGCGTGCCGTGAAGCCATTGCCGTCAAGCAGGGACTCCCCGCCTGAGGCTTCGGCCCCCACCCCCATTTCACTTCAGGAATCGGCGGACTCGGTCTCCGTCCGCTGCGGAACGGCATCGAGCTCGGCCATGGCCCGGTACAACGTGTCCCGGTAGGCCTTCGTGGCCGGCATGAGGGGCAAACGGGGCTCCGGTCCGCACAGTCCGAGCAGGTCGCACACGGCCTTGATTCCGGTCGGATTGCCCTCGGCGAACAGCACATCCAACAGCGGCTGATGCCGTGCCAACCGCTGTTCGGCCTCTTTGACCGAACCAAAGAGCCCCAGATCCATGGCCTCGGCCCAATCATCGGGGTACGCATTGCCAATCACGCTGACCAAACCGGATCCACCGAGGGCCATCATCGGAATGGCGTTGGCATCATCCCCTGAAAGCATCACGAAGGACTCGGGCACACCGGCCTTAATCTGGCGGAAATCAGCGAGGTTGTCGTCCGCCTGCTTGAGCGCCACCACCTGAGGACAGGTCGTCGCGATCTCGATGATGGTTTCCGGAGCCATCGCCACACCGGTCCTCGACGGCACATTGTACAGGATAATGGGGAGGGGCGACACGGCAGACAGCGCCTTGAAATGGGCCACGATTCCGGCCTGTCCCGGCTTGACATACGCCGGGGCGCTCATCAAAAGACCGTCGATTCCGGTCGTGTCAAGCGCTCCAAGACGGGCCACGGCCGCGGCAGTTCCGCCCGAGGTATCGAATCCCGCCACCAGCGGCAGGCGTCCATGGTTCACCTCTTGGACGAAATCCAACACCCGACGGTGCTCCTCGGAATCCATCATCTGAGCCTCTCCGGTGCTGCCGAGCACCACCAGGAAATGGGCCTTGCTCCCACAGACATGGTGCACCATCCGCTCGAGCGCGGGGAAATCGAGACTCCCTTGTTCGGTGAAGGGCGTGATGAGGGCCACGCCAAGGCCGGTGAATCGCTTGGTCATTTCAAGTCGAGTGTTTTCAAGTAATGGAACGCCAATTGTACAAAGGATGACATGTCGCCTCCTTCAGGCCAAGCCAGCATGAAGTCCAACGTGCTCAATTCAGACCCCGAAGGTCCGACTTTGAAGCCAACCTTCGACCGTTTGAGCAAAGCTTGGAGCACCAAATTGTCCCGATGGCCATCGAGGTGGATCAACACATCCGCCGACGCAAGAATGTCCGGAGTCTCCGTCGGAAGTCCTCGGGAATCCAAATCATCTCGCCAGCACAGGTGGACCGATGGATTCTGCGGGAATTCCGGGGGCAACACCTGAGATTCCTCAAGCCGCTTGATCCGCTGGGCCCGCGCCTTGGCATGGGCCTTCCGTGTCATGCCCGTATCGACCACGATGGACCAAGAGCCAATGTCGGGATGACTATCTACCCCTTCCACCAAATCGAAGAGTTGCGCCCGGAGTCCGGGAGAATGGCCTGGCGCCAGAAACACCACAGACGTCGATTCATCGAGCCGCCGGCCCTGCCGGGTCCGCTCAGCGGGAGGTTCTCTCCGGAGGGCTGTCCTTCCCCATCGTGTCTGCAATCGGCGCCACATCTGGTGTGACGAAGGTAAATCCACACCCATCACAGGCAGACGCCGGACGCCTGACGCCAACCCCATTTTCCCACAGCGTCACCAACGCATTGGGACTTCGATCAGGAGCAGCTCGCAATCCTGAGAAGCGAGGATGTCCACACTTACAGCATCCCAGACCCCGATGGCATCCCGCCGTCCCAAGGTCTGTCCCAGAATCTGCGCCTCACCTTCTACGACCATGGCATACACCCCTTGTCCCGAGCCATGCAAAGCATAGGACGTCCGATGGCCGGCGCTGAAGTTGCCCAATTGGAACCAGGCATTCTGATGGATGCGCACCCCGGCGCTCCCATCCGGGGTCACCAAGGTGGTGAACCCGTTGTCCGCCGCGCCAACGTCATACTTCTGCTGGTCATACCGCGGAGTCAACTCCCGCTCATTGGGGTAAATCCACACCTGAAAGAAGCGCACAGCCTCCCCCGCACTGTGGTTGAACTCACTGTGCCGGATGCCGGTGCCGGCCGTCATGGCCTGCACATCTCCCGTCTGGATGACCGAACTGTTCCCCATGCTGTCCTTGTGCTCGAGCGCCCCCGACGTGGGAATCGTCACAATCTCCATGTTGTCGTGCGGGTGCGTTCCAAAGCCGCCACCGCCCGCCACATCGTCGTCATTCAGCACGCGAAGCGCACCGAAGTGCATCTTTTTCGGATCATGCCATCCAGCAAAGCTGAAACTGTGATGGGTGTCCAACCAACCGTGGTTGGCATGGCCGCGCTCAGAAGCACGGTGAAGCACGAATTGGACCTCAGTATCGGCAGTGCTGTTCATGGAGTTTGGGGTTTCTGGAATCAGAAGAAGGACGGCCATCATCGCGGCCTGAAAAAGAAAGGTGAATCCGGGGGACATCATGAGCATGAAAAATCAAGCCAAATCGAGTTCGAGACTCAGCGCCGCCCTTGAACTGGAGACCGAGGCCCCCTCTTCTGTGCGCCTTTCACTTCAGCTTCGTCAATCAAATGTACCTACATGTATTTAAGGTGGAAAGAAAAAGGAGGCCATTTGACCTCCCTTCACAATTCTCGATCAGAAGAAGCGTGACTTGGCGAAAACCGGCTCAGTGGGCGGACTTCAACTTGTCGGCGAACAGCGCCTTGAACTTCTTGACCTTGGGACCGACCACCGCCACGCAGTACCCCTGATCGGGATTGTTGGCAAAGTAATCCTGGTGGTAGTCCTCAGCGACATAAAACGGGGCCAGTGGCTCGATGGACGTGACGATGGGATCGTCCCACAGCTCGGCTTCTTCCGCAGCGGCCAAGGAAGCGCGAGCCACCCGCTCCTGCTCCTCATCCATGGGAAAGATGGCGGAACGATACTGCGTGCCCACATCGGCGCCTTGCCGATTCAGCGTCGTCGGGTCGTGGGTTCGCCAAAAGACCTCGAGGAGTTCCCCAAACGTGACCACGGTCGGATCGAACGTGATGCGGACCGCCTCCGCATGGCCGGTGCGGCCCGTGCAGATTTCGCGATACCCGGGATTCTTGATGTGGCCTCCCGTGTACCCGCTCTCCACCTTGTCCACGCCGTTCATCTCAGCATAGATGGCTTCGGTGCACCAGAAGCACCCCCCGGCGAGGATGGCAAAGGACTTGCCCTCGGGGGGCGAGACAAACTGTTCGTTGTTCATGACGTTGTGTGGATCGTGGTCAGGGGCGGTCGCCTCGCACCCGCTGACGGCAAAGGAAGCGGCCAGCAGACAGGCAGTGAGAGGAGCCATTGAAAAAAGGGGAGTCGTGTTCATGCGTAGGGAATAGAAAAGGGCTTACTTCCCCCTTCTCAAATCCTGTGCCGAACCGATTGTTCGCGTCAGACTCCAGCCCCAACCCCAACGGCGTTCAGGAGCGAGCCACCCAAACAGGTCGTCCGTGGCCAGACCAAACTGTGCCGGACGGTCCTTGCGATTCCAAATCAACGCAATCGGCCAGCGTACGGCTCCACCTTCACGCCAGCGCATGCCGCCCATACCCAGGAGGGGTCCAAGCCGAGTCTGTCCCCCAATGCCCACTTCAGCCGGCTGCCTCAGCAGCGCATCATTGAGCGGAGCACTCAGCTCGATGCCCACCATGTGGAATCGGCCGACCATCATGCCGCCATTCACGGTCACCCGGGTCGGCATGTCCACCACCCTGCGCTCGGGTTTGGCCTCGAGAAACAGGGAAGACGGGGCCAGACCATTGTTGAGCAGGTCGAATACACCACCGTCCTGTGGATTCCAGTCCTCAAACGTGGACACGGGATTGTTCAGGCTGTACCGTTCCCCTTGCCAATCCATGCTGCCGATGTCGGTCACGGCCAGGGAAGCAAACCACTGGTTGGCCACCTCGATGCGGGCCGAAAGATCGAGTGCCAACCCGAATCCGGCCGGACGCAGAGCCCTGCCCAGCGTGGCATCGGGAGCGACCAATTCCGCTCCGAATCCTTGATTGAATGCGGCAAAGGCCCACTGCTCATCGGCATTGACCTCGTAATACCCTGTTCCCCTCAGGTATCGGGCCGAAGCACCGGCAGCCAGAACCAAGGCTTTGGTGTCGATCAGCTTGACGCCGAATCCGGCCCCGTACGACCGGACGTGCTGCACGCCAAACGTGCTGCCGTCGAGCAACTCCACGGCGAGCAAGGAGCCCTCGTTTCGGATGCCGGATTCGACCATGTCGAACTGAGCGTCGGTGAGGGTGTCGACTCCGATGATGGAGCCATCGGTCAGGATGACCTGGTCAAACAGCGAGGACGCCGGCCCCAACATGACGAACTCGGCCAGGGCCTGGCTCGGATTGACTGAAGCGGTGTAACGGTCTTCAATGGTCCATGCCCATCCACCCCGACGTCCATGGCGAGACCAACCAACCCAGCGCAACTCCGCATTGGCCCGGGTCGGGGACGTAGACAGCTGCTGCGCCACGTCCCGGCGCTCATTGAGGGTCCAGTTTTTGTCGCCTTCTGCCCATTGGACGAGCGAAGTGCCATCCAGCAATGGAGTCTCCGCCACCAATCCCCCTTCAAAACCACTGAAGAACCGCAAGCGCTGACTGCGGCGGAAGTCACGGCGACCCCGACGATCCAAAGAGTCCGGCATGTCCACCATGTGGTCCTTGCCGGCAAAGGGGCGCTCGGTCGCCAGAAGAGAAGGATTGACCCCAATAGCGTGATGCCCGATGGCCGTGATCCCGGGAATGGGACTGCCGAGCAGATCCACGCCAGCCTGCTGGGACAAGGCGGACAGGCTTGCGAACAGAAGAGGTGCGAGCAAGAGAACACCCGCTCTCTTCAGGCCCCTGTATCGCGAAGACCGATTCACAACACCAATCTCCAATCGAATGGGTCGTCGACGTGTCCCCGGCGAATGCCGTCGAGCGTGGCCGCAAGCCGCGGCATCACGGTCCAGGAATCCAACGCGGGCAAGTCCACGTCCCCGGCATTGAATCCGATGGCTTCGATGGGGGTCATGGTCGCCGCCGTGCCCACGCCAAAGGCCTCGGTCAGTGCGCCGCTCTCGGCAGCCGCCTTCAATTCGGCGACAGCAATGCGGCGCTCCTCGACCTCCAGACCGAAGTGGCGCGCCAGTTTGAGCACGCTGTTGCGGGTCACTCCATTCAGCACGGTGTCTCCCAGACTTGGCGACACCAATTTTCCGTCCAGAACAAAGACGGCGTTCATCGTCCCGCTTTCTTCGATGTACTTGTGCTCCACGGCATCCGTCCACAGGATTTGCTGGTATCCAGCGGCCTTGGCCAGCTCGGTCGGCTTCAGCGAAGCCGCATAGTTGCCGGCCGCCTTGGCATATCCGGTGCCACCCGGAGCGGCCCGGGTGTATTCCGTTTCCACCTTGACCCGGACGCTGCCCTTGTAGTAGGGCCCAACCGGACAAGTGAAGATGATGAACCGGTATTCGGCACTCGGGCGAACCCCGACGTGCACTTCCGACGCAAACATGAAGGGCCGGATGTAGAGGGACGAGCCCGCTCCATCGGGCACCCAGCCCGAATCCATCTTGACCAGCTCAACCAACGCCTCATGGAACAGCTCGGGGTCCACAGCCGGCATGCACATCCGGTCTGCACTCACATTGAAGCGCGCAATGTTGGCGTCTGGCCTGAACAGCGCAACACCTCCATCGGGCTGGCGGAAGGCCTTCATGCCTTCGAAGATGGCCTGCCCATAATGCAGGGCCATGGCGGCCGGACTCATGGCGATGTCCGCATAGGGTTGAATGGCGCCGGTCTGCCACTGCCCATCTTTGAAATCCATCACGAACATGTGATCCGAGAAGACACTTCCGAAAGGGAGGTCCTGGAGGTCGACCTGTCCGAGGCGGGACTGGCGGGTCGGATGGATGTCAAAGAGGGTTGTCGTCATCATGGGCCTGTCATTAAGGTCACGTTCAATCGCTCTGCAAAAATAGGGGGAACGAATCCTCCCCAACCCGTTGGCAATCAGGCCTCGGGCGCGAACAGGAACTTATTTGGACTCACCAAACCAGCCTGAACGGCGTACATCACAACCGACGCCGTGTTGTTGGCGCCAAGCTTCTGCAGGATGTTCCTGCGGTGGGTGGTGATGGTATGCGGGCTCACGAATAGCTTCTCGGAAATCTGCGGGTTGGTGAACCCTTCCGCGATCAGTCGGATCACTTCCAGTTCCCGCTTGCTCAAGCTCACTCCGGCGCAATCTGGGTCCACCACATCGAGGGATTCGAGGTCAATGCCTTCCCGCTTGATGGTGTCGAGAATCTGCGAGCAGAAGAACTTTCGGCCGCAGTGGGTTTCCCGGACGGCCTCCACGATTTCCTGCAGGTCACAGTCCTTCTTGACGTACCCGTCCACCCCGGCACGCAACGCGTGAACAAGGGTCGTTCCGCGCTGGGCATCCGTGAGCGCCAGGACACGGATTCGGCCTTGGGCCTTGAGCCGGACAATGGTGTCGACCGAAAATCCGCCGGTCACGAAATCGAGGATCACGAGATCCGGTGCGAATCCCTCGATCAACTCAAACATCTCCGCTTCCGTCCGGGCCTGACCCACCACCTCCTTGAACCCATGCGAACGCAGGGTTGCCTGAAGGCCACAGGCCACAAGCTGGTTGCTGTCAGCGATGAGGATGCGAGGCATGTCTTATTGAGACCGATTCCAGATAACAAAACTAGTGTGCAAACCCGGAGGCGAGACGGTCCTCAGGCCCCCCGTTCGCCAATTTCTTCACAGGAAACGACCTCCAGCATCATTCCGTCCTCCGCCATCATGGTCTCGGGAAACACGGCGCGCGCCTCCTCCAGCAGCGAATCGAAACGATCATACCGGGCCGACACATGGCCCAGCACGAGGCGCCCAACTCCCGCCCGGTCGGCGATCCTGGCCGCCTGCCGGGCTGTGCTGTGGAAGGTCTTCTCCGCCCGGGCCTTCATCTCTTCACCGAACGTGGCTTCATGGTAGAGCAGGTCCACACCCCGGATGAATTCCGTGAGCACCTCCCAATATCGAGTGTCGGCCGCGAAGGCATAACTCCGCGCCGCGGGCACCGGATGACACGCTTCAGCAAACGGAATGCGGGTTCCGTCCGCTCGCACCACATCCTCCTTGCGTTTCAGTGCGAGGATTTCAGAAGGGACGAGGTCATGCCGCCGGACCCAATCCCGTTTGACTCCGGGTTCGCGCTCCTTTTCGCGAAGCAAGAAACCCGTGGTGGGAATCCGGTGCTTGACAGGAAAACTCTCCAGTTGAACAGACCCATCCTCAAACAGGACCTGAGGCTCTTCCGGAGAGGTCGGGTGGAAATGCAGCGGGAAATCGAGCCGCCCCTCTCCCACTTCCTGATGCAGGTCGAGGACCTCCTTCAGCCGATCGGGCCCGTAGATGTGGAGCGGCCGGGTCCGACCCAACAGGTTGAAGGTGGACACCAGCCCCGGCAAACCGAGGTAGTGATCCCCATGCAAGTGGGAAATGCAGATGTGGTCAATGCGCATCATCCGAATGCGCTCTTTTCTCAAAGCAATCTGCGTGCCCTCCCCACAATCGAAGAGGAACTGTTTCTCGTGGACATTGACGACCTGCGCGGTCGGGTTCCGGCCCGGCAAGGGCAAGGCAGCCCCACAGCCCAGAATGTGGACCTCAAAACGCAAGCGCCTCAGCGCTGGACGAGGAGGCGACGGACCTGGGCCTCTCCCTCGCGCTGGACGCGTAAGAAGTAGACTCCGTCGTTCAAATCCTCCACGGAAATCAGGGACCGGTTGGAATCCTCCGTCCACTGGCGAATGAGGCGACCATCGGCGCCAAGCAACGCGACCGTGGCCCCTTGGGCTCCGGACAAGGTCACCTCCGCCACTGCCGGCATCGGAAAGACCGACAGAGCCTGACCATCGGTCAGGACGATGCCGCTGGACTGGTCGAGGATGGGGAACGGGAATCCATCAAAGCTGAACGGGGTCGCCAACGGAAATCCAAACACGGTCGCCCAGACGCTGACCTCCATGCTGAGCACAAAGCTGCCCACCAACGTGGGCACTCCACTGAAGCTGGCGCAGTACTGCCCTCCACCGAGGAACGTGCAGGGATCGGCACAATCGCCATTGTTGTTGCAGATGTATTCCAATCCGGCATCCTCAAACGTGAGGGTGTCTCCCGAGACGGTGTCCACGAGGAGCACGGCTTCGATGACCACCGAATCAATCGGCGCATTCAGCGGGGTGTCCGGCACCACGTCAATGGCAAACGATGGAACGAGGAGGTGCACCTCGTCGGCATAAGCGACGCTGACATAGGCCGTGTCGAAAAAAGTCGTTTCTCCATCGGGGCTGAGGCCCCAGGTGGCTTCGCCGAAATCGACGGCCTCAGGATCACATTGGGCCTGAACGGAACAGGTGGAGACCAGCATCACACAGGATGCGGCAAGACGGATCAGTTTCATGGTTGAGGGTTGAGGTTTAAAGGTCCCGCTCGACCTCCTCCATGTAGACGAAGTCAATGCCCTCCTGGGCGGTGGGAACAATCTTTAGGACGTTGTCCAACTGGCTGATGGTCACGAGCTTGGCGACTGCCGGCTGGAGTCCACACAGCACGAAGCTTCCGCCGGCATCCCGGCATCCGCGGTGTCCGATCAGTACGGCGCTCAAGCCGCTGGAATCGATGTAGCGCGTCTCGCTCAGGTCGAGCACCATGTTGCGGTGGCCCTCCTTGTTGGCGAGGACCAATTCACCTTTCAGCTCAGGCGCACACAGGGCGTCCAACTTCTCCACTTTGGCGGTCACGACGACCACCTTCTCCCGCTTGTCGACTTCAAATTTCATGTCGCGAATCTGTATCGCCCGAAAATAGGTCAATCCTCCGAGCCGCCCAATCGACCGGCGAGCAGGTACAGCACCGCCATGCGGACGGCCACTCCATTCTCAACCTGATCGAGGATCACTGCATCGTCCCCATCCGCCACATCGCTGGCGATTTCCACGCCCCGGTTCATCGGACCAGGATGCAGGATGACGGGGCGGCGGTCAAGCCTGTCCAACCGCTCACGGGTGATGCCGAAGCGGGCATGGTACTCCTCAAGGCTCGGGAAATAGGGCACTTCTGTCCCCTGTCGTTCGAGCTGGATGCGCAACACATTGGCCACATCGCACCAAGCAAGGGCCGCGTCCACATCGTGGCCCACCTCGACGCCCAGACTGCCGAAATGCTTCGGAATGAGGGTCGCCGGGCCGCACACCATGACCTCGGCACCGAGGAGCTGGAGGCACAGCACATTGGACAGGGCCACTCGGCTGTGTCGGATGTCCCCGAAGATGCAGACCTTCTTTCCCTCCAACGACCCCAGCTTCTCGGTCAGCGTGAAGCTGTCGAGCAAGGCCTGCGTGGGATGCTCGTGGGTGCCATCGCCGGCATTGATGATGGGCACACCAATCTTCTCGGCGAGGTAATGCGGCGCTCCGGGGTGAGGATGGCGCATGACCACCATGTCCACCTTCATCGCCAGGATGTTGTTGACCGTGTCGGCCAGGGTCTCTCCCTTCTTGACACTGGAAGAGGCCGCCGAGAAATTCACGACATCCGCCGACAGGCGCTTCTCCGCCAATTCAAAACTGAGGCGGGTCCGGGTGCTGTTTTCGAAGAACAGGTTGGCCACCGTCAGATCCCGCAGACTGGGCACCTTCTTGATGGGGCGGTTGATGACATCCTTGAATTCCCGGGCAGTCTCGAAAACGGCTTCGATGTCGGACCGGTTCAGTCCGCGAATGCCGAGAAGGTGACGCGAGGAAAAGTCAGCCATGAGAGTCCGATGGATTGATGAGTTGGACGCGGTCCTCCCCCGTTCCGTCTTCCTCGGCCCAGATGACCTTGACGCGCTGGCTGTCCAAGCTGTCCACCTTGCGTCCGACATATTGGGGTTCAATCGGCAGTTCACGCCGGAACCGACGGTCAACCAAAACGGCGAGCTCCATGGTCGCCGGGCGGCCATGGGCCAGCAGGGCATCCATTGCCGCCCGAATCGTCCGGCCAGTGAAGAGCACGTCGTCCACGAGGACAATGTTCAGGCCTTCAACGGAGAATTCCAGGTTCGTCGCTGCGGCACGCAATGGCTGATCATGGCGGCGGAAGTCATCGCGGAAAAACGTGATGTCAAGGTCTCCACAACGGGGCCGTTGACCGCCAAGAATGTCCGCAATTCGATTCTGAAGCCGCTGGGCCACGTGGATTCCCCGAGGCTGAATGCCAATGAGCGCCGAGTCGGCGAATTCTCCGTGCGCCTCGACCAGCTGGTGTGCCAATCGGTCAAGGGTCAGCCGGAACTGAAGCGGGTTGATCAGGAGGTGCTCAGGGCCCATGGTCGTGCGCGAAAATAGGCGAGGACGAAAAAGGGAGGCACTGTGGCCTCCCTTTTCCCTGTATCTGTTCTGAAGTGGATCAAGCCTTCTCCTCTTCGTTTGTGTTTGCGTCGCCTTCGTCAGCCTTGGGCTCCTCGGCGGGAGCGTCCTCGGCCTTCGGCTCTTCGGCCGGAGCCTCCTCCGCTTTGGGCTCCTCAGCCGGAGCTTCTTCAGCGGGAGCCTCCTCCTTCTTGGCCTTCGGCTTCGCCTTGGCCTTGGTGGCCTTCTTGGCGGGCTTCTTGGCCTCCTTGGCCTCTTCGGCGGGCGCTTCCTCGGCAGCAGGCTCAGCGGCGGGGCTGTCTTCCATCTGCTGCTTCAGCTGCGACAACACGTCAAGGTCACCGAAGGTGGTCTTGGCTTGGCGCTCGTTGACCTCACGCACGGCGCGCTGGGTGGCCGGGTTGGAACCGCCATTGCGGTCGTCACGACGCTTCCGGTTGTCGGATCCACCGCGCTTCTTGGCGGGCGGCTCCTCATAGGTGCGCAAGTGCGACACGGTGATGCGCTTGGCATTCCGGTTGAACTCGAGCACGATGAAATCGGCGCTCTCCTCCACCTTGATGTCGGTGCCGTCCTCGCGCTTGAGGTGCTTGGCCTGACAGAAGCCTTCCACGCCATAAGGCAGGGCCACGCCGACATTGCTGCCGTCGATGGAGACCACCGTGCCCTTGTGGGTGGAGCCCACTTCGAACACGCTCTCGAACGTGTCCCAGGGGTTCTCTTGAAGCTGCTTGTGGCCGAGGCTCATGCGGCGGTTGGCCTTGTCAAGCTCGAGCACGACGACTTCGATCTCGTCTCCCACGTTGCAGAACTCCGAGGGGTGCTTGATCTTCTTCTCCCAGCTGAGGTCGGAAATGTGGACGAGGCCATCGATGCCTTCCTCCATCTCCACAAACAGGCCGAAGTTGGTGAAGTTGCGCACCTTTCCGGAGTGCTTGGACTGCACCGGGAACTTGAACTCGATGTTGTCCCACGGATCCGGAACGAGCTGCTTCATGCCGAGGCTCATCTTCCGCTCCTCGCGGTCGATGCCCAACACGACAGTCTCGATTTCGTCTCCCACCTTCAGGAACTCCTGGGCGCTTCGCAGGTGCTGGCTCCAGCTCATTTCACTGACGTGGAGCAGACCCTCGACACCTTCGGAGACCTCCACAAAGGCTCCGTAGTCGGCGACGACCACAACCTTGCCCTTGATCTTGTCTCCGACGTTGACCGTCTCGGACATGGCATCCCACGGGTGAGCCGTGAGCTGCTTGATGCCGAGGGCAATTCGCTTGCGGTCGTCGTCGAAGTCGAGGATGACCACGTTGAGGCGCTGGTCGACTTCGACCACTTCCTCCGGATGGCTCACGCGGCCCCAGCTGAGGTCGGTGATGTGGACCAGTCCGTCCACGCCGCCGAGGTCGACGAACACACCGTAGCTGGTGATGTTCTTGACGACGCCCTCGAGCACCTGACCCTTCTCCAATCCGGAGATGATCTGGCGCTTCTGCTCTTCCAGCTCGGCCTCAATGAGGGCTTTGTGGGAGACCACGACATTCTTGTACTCCTGGTTGATCTTGACGACTTTGAACTCCATCTGCTTGCCGACGTACTCGTCGTAGTCGCGGATGGGCTTGACGTCAATCTGGCTGCCCGGCAGGAAGGCCTCGATGCCGAACACGTCGACAATGAGTCCGCCCTTGGTGCGGCACTTGATCGAGCCCATGATGATCTCATCATTCTCGAGGGCTCCGTTGACCTTGATCCACGCGCTGTGGATGCGGGCAGTCCGGTGGGACACCACAAGCTGACCGTTGCGGTCCTCCTGCTGCTCCACAAACACTGGCACCACGTCTCCAACGCGGAGTTCGGGGTTGTAACGGAACTCGGAAGCACCGATGACACCCTCGGACTTGTAGCCGATGTTCACCACCACTTCCTTCTTGCCGATGCTCACAATCGTGCCATCGACCACCTCGGATTCACGGATCAGATTGAGGCTGCCTTCATAAAGGTCCTCCAGCTTGGCCCGCTCCTCGGGGTCCATCTCATCCTTCTCAGTGTCTTGGTCGTCCCATTCAAATTCGTCTGCGGGGACGTCAAGCTCACGCATGACCCAAGGCTCTGCGGGCTTCTCTTCTTCAGCCGGGGCCTCCTCAGCCGGGGCCTCCTCAGCGGGAGCCTCCTCAGCGGGAGCCTCCTCAGCGGGAGCCTCCTCAGCGGGAGCCTCCTCAGCGGGAGCCTCCTCAGCGGGAGCCTCCTCAGCAGCCGGGGCCTCCTCAGCGGGAGCTTCCTCAGCAGCCGGGGCCTCCTCAGCGGAAGCCTCCTCAGCAGCCGGGGCCTCCTCAGCGGGAGCCTCCTCAGCAGCCGGGACCTCCTCAGCGGGAGCCTCCTCAGCAGCCGGGGCCTCCTCAGCGGGAGCCTCTTCAGCAGCCGGGGCCTCCTCAGCGGGAGCTTCCTCAGCAGGGGTTTCTACTTCTTCAGTGGCCTCGGGCGTGGTTGCCTCATGGGCCTCCTGCGGCTGGTCCGCAGCGGCATCGTTCGATGCATTTGCCTGATTCTCAGGCTTGTTGTTTTCTTCGGTCATCATGACTCGAAGGGTCTTTTGTATCCGAATGACGCGCCTTTCAATCGGAGTTATGGAACAAGGGGCAGATGGCGCTCGCCCCAAAAGGGCCGCAAAAATAGGACAAACGGAGCGCATTACCGCGCCAGCCGCCAATTCCGAATCAATTGGTCTGTTCGAGCAGTCGGGCCGAGTTGAATCCAGACCGTCGGGATTCCGCCAACCATTGCTCGGCCTCTGCCTGATCCAACGTCAACCGGGTCAAGTAGACCGTTTCAGTCCCCCGGCGTTCAGATCGGATTTCCCAATCGAGGGGAGCATCCAAAATAGCGTTGGCCAACCGGACGGGAATGGTGCTGCTGAACCGGCCCAATTCAACCCGCCAGCCAGACTCGACGGGAACGGCTTCCGGTTCAGCCGGCGGCACAGGACGGGGGCGGCTTTCCTCCGGTTGCCCCACCCCGGCAATTCCTGCTACTGCCGTGGTGCGCGACTGGGACAACGGGGTGCGCCGGCCATTGATGTAGACCACAACGAAGGCATCCGAACGGCCCTTCGACCTCAGCTCATCGCGATGCTCAACGGCGTCAGATTCACCAGCAAACCGTCCAGAAAACAGCCTCAACCAACCATCTGAACCGGCATCTTCCCGGGTGAGGGTGCCCAGAACCTCGAGCGACCGGGCATCCGGCACTCCCCGGAACGCGCCGACCTGCACGCTGTACACCCGTCCCTGCACCCCTTCCCACGTGGGAATGTCTTCGGCCACGACGGGCATGCCCGCGACAGCAACGGCCGTTGAAGCGGCCGACTCCGGAATCCGGACATCCGATGCTCCAGGCCCTGGGGCAGCGACTCCACTGCCGGCCGTCTGTGATGCGGGACGACCAGTGGCTGTGGGGAGAACCGAACGCTCAACTGCCAGCCGGTCGGCATCCGGCCGGGCTGCCCGCACCCGCTCTCCGCCGACGAACCGAACCACGAAGGCGTCGCTGTATCCCAATTCCCGGATAGCGTCCCTGGCCACCACCGCGGCGTCATAAGCATCGAAGCTGCCGGCGAGGTAACGGGTGATGCCGTTGTCGAGGCGTTGGGCCCACATCGGATCAAAGGCCGAGAAGATGGCCGCCGGCAAGGAATTTCTGAATGCGCCCACTTGGACCTTGTACTCAATCCCTTCAGCCCTCGGCCGGCCATCGGACGCGGCAAAGACTTCAGCGGCAGCCAGTTCGGTGCTTTCTGCTGGATTCGCGGCACGGGCCAGGATGGCACGCTCGAATGCGTCCCGTTCGATGGGCCTCAACCGAATGCCACTGCCCGACCGGGCTCCGACGCCCACCACCTCGGCCGCAGGCAACGTCACCTCAAATTGCCGCTCCACCCGGTCGCGAACCGGATCAGGATTCAAGATTGCATCTGAACTGGCCGTGACCAGCGTCTCCGTTCCTGCCTCTGCACCTCTGGCTGCCGCCTCACTTTCGACAACAGTCTCCCCAACAGCCTCCACGACTTCTTCTCCCTTCAATCGACGCTCCATAGCGTCGAGGTCGACATCTTGGATGGCCTTGCGGACATCCCGGCGCGCGAAGAACACATCCTTCTCTCGGGCGCTGACATTCCGCCGACCTGATGCCGCGGTCTCCAAAGCCGCCTGAGCCTGGCGCCAGGCCCGCCACGAACGAAGGAGACGGTCTTCAGCCAGAGTGAGGACAACCTCATCCTGCTTGGTCATTTGCGCCTCCTCGTCCAACATCGAGGCCAAACGGGCTGGAGTCCAACTCGCGGGCAGTTCGTCCTGAACCAACTCCACCACGTCTTCTGTCCCAGCCGTTCGCTCGGCTTCGATTCGTTCAGCTTCAATCCGCTCGGCTTCAATCCGCTCGGCTTCGATCCGTTCAGCCTCGATCCGTTCAGCCTCAATCCGTTCAGCCTCAATCTGCTCAGCCTCTGCCATGGCCAAGCTGGCCGTTTCGATGCGCGCCAATTCCTCACGAATGGCGTCTTCCTCAAGTTCCATGAGAGACAGGAGGCGCGCTTCCTCCATCAGGGCCGCATGCCATGCCCGTTGTCTTTCAAACCGCTCTGCACCTCGCGCCTGTCGCGCCTGTGACTCCGCCACGCGAGAACGCGATACAGCATCCTCCCAGTCTGATCGCCTGGCGAGGGAACCGTGCAATACCGCGGAGCCAGACATCTCCGCTCCTTCGACTGCAGCATCCCAGACATCCTTGTCGACGGCCTTTCGATCTCCCTCCGCGATGCCTGAGAGTAAGTCCAGCATGGCTTCCTTGAGATTCAGCAACTCCTTCGCCGTTCCGGCCTCCATGGCCTCGAAGTCCTCCTGCTGGGTCACCAGCGGAACACCATTGCCTCCGCTCTGATTGACCAATTCTTGCCAAGCCCGTTCCACAGAGCGGGATTCATGGATGGCCACTTGCCATCCCTCCATCCATCGACCGTTTGTCTCTCCCGATGTAGGACGC
Source organism: Flavobacteriales bacterium (assembly GCA_002862785.1). Lineage (GTDB taxonomy): Bacteria > Bacteroidota > Bacteroidia > Flavobacteriales_D > Sanyastnellaceae > UBA8752. The sequence goes on along the minus strand of PKDZ01000001.1, from coordinate 6,286 downwards.
GTTTTGCCCCCTGCTCCTGCTTCGGTCTCCATGGCCTCACCCAGAACGAAACGGGCCAGCGTCTCGCTCGATGTCTTGCCAAACGGATCCGTCAAAAACTCCATGTCCCGAACCGGCTCCATCGGCTCCGGGGCGGTTTCATCGGAAGCAAGCGGCTCGGAGGACACGGCCAGCTCCTCCAGATGACGTTCCCATTGATCGCGGACCATCTCCACATGGCGTTGCTGCCGCTTGAGCCATTCTCCCCGCCATCCTGAACGTTCCTTGCGCGTCCACCCCTCTTCCGCATCCGCCAAACCAGCCGCCCATTGCTCGAGGGCACCTGGGAGACCCCCATCTTCCGCAAGACCTTCACCTGATTCGGCCGAGGGTTCTCCCTTGGCCGTCTGCCAATCGGACGCAGCTTGCATGGCCTCGGAAAGGTCTATGCCTTCCATGGCCTGGATCTCCCGGATGGCCAAGCGCTCCCTTCGATAGGCCAGGGCCGCGTCTCCAGCAACCTCGGCCAAAGAAGCTTTGGTGGCCGACTGCACCGCGGTCGTCCAGGTCTCGATCATCTCGCGGACGTCGTCCAATGCGGCCCCGTCTCGGACTTCCGGGACCATGAGCTCCGCTTGCGGAACCCACTCCGACAGCGCCTCCACTTGTTCTGAAAGGGTCCCTGCCGCCACCATGCTGGGCGAATCCAAAAATTGGGACTCCCGCTCGAGGAGCATCCTGGCTTTCTCATTCCAGACCTTCGCCAAAGCCTGCGGTTCTTGCTCCACCATTCGGCTCCGCTCCTCCGGCGTGGGAACACCTCCCTCCGCCACCACCTCGGAGACCGTGCGGGGCTCTGCATCGTCTTGGGCCGGTGATGAGGGAACATCCACAACCTCTGTATCTCCTTCATCCAATGCCATCGCGCCATCCGTTCCCGGGTTGGCGTCGGGACTCCCTTCCGAGACTTCCGAAGACGAACCAACCTGAACAGCCTGAACAGCCTCCTCAGTCGGTTCATCGGAAACCGTTGGAACAGTGGAGGCGGTTTCGCCCGCTTCCATCGCCACCAGTTCAGGCTCCGCCGTTTGCATTGGCGCTGCGGACACGGGCGGTTCCAAGCGCGCCTGGACCCATTGGCCCCAGGATGGCGGAGTTGTGACGGCGTCTCGCTGTTGCGCAAGGCCGATTTCAGCGTCCACTGCAGAGGCTCCGGGTTGGGCCGGCTCCGTGGCCTGCTCACGCAAATCGGCCAGCATCGCCCAATCGACCTCCGCCCGCTCTTCCAACGACCACCCCCGTCCTTGCTTGCGCAGTTCCCAGGCCGAATCATTCGACCCGAATGTCTCCGACAGAATCTCACCGCCTTCATTCTCCAACACAATCCGCAATCCGACCGCCCCGTCCAACACCGGCAACGCTTCGTGCTCGGCCCCCTCTCCGTCCAGCATGCGGGTGACCACCTCTTCACCCTGGGCATAGACGCGCAAGGTCATCCCGGAGGACTCCACTTCGTCCGCCATCCAACTGACGGACCCCGCGTCGAATGGGGAGGCGGACAGGGCGACGCGATAAGCGTGAATCTGTCCTTCCCGGGCCGCTCTGTCCGAGGACATCCACGCCCCTCCATCCGGTTCGGGGATGAAGAACTCGTCGTCGTTGACAGAGTTGATGGGAAAGGGCAACCGTTCGGGAGACCCGACCGGACCGCCGTCCCATTGGACCGCATAGATGTCCTGCCCCCCCAGGCCTCCCGGACGATTGCTCGAGAAATAAAGAATGCCTTCTGGAGCCAAATACGCTCCACGCTCATCGTATGCCGTGTTGATGGAGTCGGACAGTCGTTCAGCCTCACCGTACTCTCCTCCGGTCAACGGAATCGAATAGAGGTCCCATCCGGTCTTGCCCGATTTGCCGAGTGAAGCGTAGACCAGCACCGTATCGCCATTGTGGAAAGCAATGCGGCCCGGCGACACCTTGCCATCGGCCTTGGAGCGGAGGGCCTTGGGCGTGTTGACCAGGCGCAGCCCCGGTGTTTCCGGGCGGTAGAAACGGAAGGCGCCTTCCGGATCGGCCGGATAGCGGTCCAGCACTTCGAGCCCCACCGCTTCCGCTGGATCCCATACCGCGGCGCCGCACATGGCCGCGGCTGTTTCAGCCTCTGCCCTGAAGCGTCCCTTCTTTCCGGCCGCCGCCAGATACGCAGCGTAGAGGTCCCGGGCACGTTCAAAATCGTATTCCAACTGCGCCATCCGGGCCCGATGGAATTCGAGATCGACATCGGTGCACCCTTGCTTAACCGCAATGCGCAGATGTCGCCGGGCCATGGCAAGGCGACCTGGCTCCTTGAGTGCACAGCCGGCCAATCGGCCATGAAGACACCCCTCTTCGGGAAAGAGGCTCACCAAACGTTCGAAATCACGCAACGCTTCCAGCAGGCGGCCTTCGACATACGCCGCCTCGGCACGGACCCTCAGCTCTTCGATGCCCTGGGGATCCTGGGCGGTGCCAAGGCTGTGGAACGACAGCGCACCCCACAGCAGAAGTCCATTTCTGAGGAGAATTGAACTCCGCCGGGCCGACTTCAAATCCCTCGCGCGCGACATGACGGCAAATTGAGGCGCACACGGCGACGAATGCGTAGGAACGGCGGGGGTTTTCAACAGGAATCACCTGACCCTTCCTACGGTGTTCACCACGCCTACCTTTGCGGCCACAACGAATTCCCATGCCCAACGCCTTCTTCCAAGTCCCCTACCCGGAGAATGAACCCGTCCTCGGATACGGCCCCGGCAGCCCCGAGCGCGAGGCCCAGCTGGCCGAGTACGACCGCATGTTGAACCAGGAGCCCGTGGCGGTTCCCATGGTGATTGGTGGTCAAAAAGTCTTCACTGAGGACAAGCGCCCCCTGACCCCGCCGCACGACCATCAGCGCGTCATTGGCCACGCCCATTTCGGCACCTCCGAGCACGTGAAGCAGGCCATCGACGCGGCGTTGGAAGCCCGCGCCGCTTGGTCCGCCCTCGACTGGGAGCAACGCGCCAGCATCTTCCTCCGTGCCGCTGAAATGCTCGCCGGCCCCTGGCGTACCCGCATCAATGCGTCCACCATGCTCGCCCAGGGCAAAAACCTCCACCAAGCGGAAATCGACGCCGCCTGTGAGTTCATTGACTTCCTTCGGTTCAATTGCCATTTCGCCCAGGAGATCTACGCCCAGCAACCGGAAAGCGCTCCGGGACTCTGGAACCGCCTCGAGTACCGCGCGCTGGAAGGATTCGTCTTCGCCATCACGCCGTTCAACTTCACGGCCATCGCGGGCAACCTGCCAATTTCCGCGGCTCTGATGGGCAACGTGGTGGTCTGGAAACCCTCCGACGACCAGATCTACTCCGCCCACGTCATCATGGAACTGTTGCACGCTGCAGGCCTGCCCGAGGGCGTCATCAACCTGGTGACCGTCGACGGCCCCGCCGCTGGAGATGTGGTGTTCTCCCACCCAGACTTCGCCGGACTGCACTTCACCGGCTCCACCGGAGTCTTCCGCCACCTCTGGAAGACCATCGGCGAAAACATCGCCCAATACAAGACGTACCCGCGCATCGTCGGAGAAACCGGTGGCAAAGACTTCATCGTGGCGCATCGCTCGGCCGACGCCGATGAGGTGGTCGCTGGCATCGTCCGCGGCTCGTTCGAGTTCCAAGGACAGAAATGCAGCGCGGCGAGCCGCGTCTACCTCCCCGACAACCTGTGGCCTGAAATCAAAGAGAAGTTGGCCTCCGAAGTGGGCACGCTGAAGATGGGCTCCCCCGCCGACCCCACGAACTTCGTTGGAGCGGTCATCAACCGTCGGTCATTCGACAACATCAAGGGCTACATCGAGTACGCCAAGCAGAGCAACGACGCCGACATCCTCTGCGGCGGCGGCTGCGACGACAGCGTGGGCTATTTCGTGGAACCGACCGTCATTGTGGCGAAGGACGCCCACTTCAAAACCATGGAGGAGGAAATCTTCGGGCCGGTCGTCACGGTCTACGTCTATCCTGCCGATGACTTCGATGGCATTCTGCAAACGGTGGACTCCACCAGCGAATACGCCTTGACCGGCGCCGTCTTCGCCCGGGAGCGCTACGCCATCGATGACGCGATGCGCGCCTTGGAAAATGCCGCGGGCAACTTCTACATCAACGACAAGCCGACCGGCGCCGTTGTCGGTCAGCAACCGTTCGGCGGTGCCCGGGGATCGGGAACCAACGACAAGGCCGGCTCCTACCTCAACCTGCTCCGCTGGGTCAGCCCCCGGACCATCAAGGAGACGCTGTCCCCGCCGACCGATTACCGTTACCCGTTCCACCAGGCCTGAGGCCAGGAGGAATTCCAATGAAAATGACAAGGGCGCCGAAGGGCGCCCTTTTCCGTTGTCTTCGTTTGAGCTCTCAGCTCTTCTTTGCTCTTGGCTTGCGAGCCGGAGCCGCCTTCTTGGCCGCAGGCTTGGCTGCCGCCTTGCGAGCCGGAGCCGCCTTCTTGGCCGCAGGTTTGGCTGCCGCCTTGCGAGCCGGAGTCACTTTTTTGGCCGCAGGCTTGCGAGCAGGCGCCGCTTTCTTGGCCGCAGGCTTGGCCGCCGCCTTGCGAGCCGGAGCTGCTTTCTTGGCTGCAGGCTTGGCTGCCGCCTTGCGAGCCGGAGCCGCTTTCTTGGCCGCAGGCGCTCCAGCCGGGCGACGTGGCTTCCGCCCGCGATCGTCCATGGGCGTGGACGCCAAAGATTCGAACAGCTTGTCGTACGGCGCCTTGAGCTTGCCCTCGGACGCCACCCAGGAAGTCAGCACGAGGAATTTCTCCTTTTTGCCAGGCAATCCAACCGTATCGATTTTCTTCAACGTGTTCCGCAACCGGAAAGCCGCATTGAGCACACTGGCCTTGGCATTCTTCTCGCGGTCGGCCGAAATGTTGTTCAACACCATCGCATCCCGAACCAGTTCGGAGTAGCTCATCGGCCGGTCGCATTGACGAAGACGACGCAAGATGAAGTTGCCCCACACACTCTTGGGGCCGCGCTTCTTCGGGCGGCCTGCCTTCTTGGCCTTCGAATCGACAGCCGTTTTCCGCGGACGGCCCGGGCCACGCTTGGCAGGTGCAGCGGAAGCAGCCGCTGGTGCGGCATCGGCTACAGCCAAAGAGCCACCACCCAATCGGGCAATTACATCATCGACGTGGCGCAGCTTGGCCACCAATTGAATTCGCTCCTGTTCGTAGAAGCTCTTGATTTGTTGGAGCTCAGAAGCTCCGAGAGTCACAGTGCCTTGTTTGGCCATGTTGTTTGAATTGAATGAAATACGCGTTCGTATTCGTCAGGCAATGCGAAATAACAACATTTTCATTCAATGAATACAACCAAACGAGACGCCCACACAAACAAATCCCCGGGGACAAAGCCCCGGGGACGTCAAGGCTATAAGCCGGATTCTGTTGTCCCGAAGGACCTCCACCATTGATCTGCGCAACCTACCCTCCAGCATCGGACGGGTCGCCCTCAATCACTGGTTTACATGGTCTTGCAGCCCGAAAGGTTTTCCTGAGCCGTGTGGTCACCCAACACGCTGGTGGGCTCTTACCCCACCTTCTCACCCTTGCCTGTGCCCAAAGGCCATCGGCGGTCTGAATCTCTGAAGCACTGTCTGTCACCCTTGCGGGCGCCTCCCCTTTCGGAGAGTTCGGTACCCTATGCTGTCCGGACTTTCCTCACCAACCCTGAGGTCGGCGCGGTGGAACACCTTGAGCCACAAAGATACTCAGTCCCACGTGACGTCGAGGACAAGGGTCTCTTCGCCACGCCGGACCTCCACCGGTGTGACCTCTCCTTCCTCAAACATGGCGAGCCCTTCCATGTAGCCCATCATGTCATTGACTTCATGGTCTCCCATTCTCACCACAATGTCCCCTTTCCTCATGCCGGAGTTGGCAGCGGGTCGGTCGTCACTCACGCCGTCAATCCGCATTCCCGTTCCTGAAAATAGATAGTCCGGTACCACACCCAGGGTCACCTTGAAGCGCGGCGTATCGTCGTTCGAACTGTCTTTCGTTTTGGTAAAAGGAATTGAATCCTGGGCGCCCAACTCCCGCACAATGCACGCCGCAAAATCCGCAATGCGCACCATTCCCTCGTAGTTCAGTTTGTCGGCGGTGTCCGTGGGCTTGTGGTAGTCTTCGTGCTGTCCCGTGAAAAAGTGGAGAACGGGGATGTCCTCCAGATAAAAGGACGTGTGGTCGGACGGTCCAACGCCACTTTCGCTGAGCACGAGTTCAAAGCCCG
>PKDZ01000086.1 GCA_002862785.1 Flavobacteriales bacterium | reverse complement strand
TGGCCGGGAGCTCAATCTTGGTCTCTCCGTCATTGGACGCGAATTCACCCACGCGCTCATCGAAGTCGATGGTGCAGTGCACGTTGTCCGTCTTGAAGGCCAGCGCCCCCTCCACGCGTTGATCGAGCTGGAACGCGGCCGTGTCGCTCAGGATGCGCCGGCGGTCCAATTCGAAGAGGGCGGACGTCAGGGACGCGCCGCTGAATCGCATCGTCCCCGCCCCCGTCATGCTGGCATCACCGAGCGTGAGGGCCCCGTCGAGCTCGCTCTCTCCCTCGAATACACGAATCGGAATGTCCTCGGAGCGGACCGTCAAACTCGACTTGCGGGGCTCGAACAAAACCGCCACTCCTTCGCCCTGCGCTTCCGGCACAGGGGGAGGTCCTGCCGATTCGGCGTTGGTGAACACCTGGGCGAGGCCCTTCGTGCTGTCGGGCAGGAGCACGAACCGGTCGCTTTCGGCATGGGCCGTCCGAAAATCCAGCCTGCCGCCGCCCTGAAGGCCGCCTCCATCCAGCGTCAGGTCTTCATCAAACGTCCCCGCCCCACCGTACACCGAGTACCCCCCGACCGGCGTTTCCGTGCGGAACCCGAGGTAGAGGTCATCCATCACCCGAAGCCGCTCGGTCAAAGGGGGCAGCAAGTCCCCCGACTCCAATGTTCCGTCGAACACCAATTCCTGCCGGCCGAGGGCGTCGAGGCTGTCCAAGGTGAAGGGGTCCACGACGAAACGGAACCGGGCCCGCTCATAGGCCCCGCCTTCGATGCGGACATCATCCCAGTAGACATAGCTGGGCGCCTCCGTGACGAGCACCGGGTATTCCGGATAGAGGTCGCTCAACCGCCCCGACCGGTTGATCGGCACGTCGACCCGCAGCACCCCCTCGATGTTTTCGAGCTCGTTCCGCACGCGGTTCTTTTTCGGCAGTCCACGGGCATCCCGTTCCTCCTCGTCGTTGACCCGGAGCTTGCATTCCTCCACCGCATTGAGCTCAATGGAGAAAGACTCATAGTCGAAGGCGTAATCCGTGCCGGCAAACTGAAGGTTGCCCGCCCGGACGGACCCGGCGAAGTCGAAATCCCGGTCCGCCCCGATGGACACGCGCCCATCGCGCGGCTCAATGACCACCCCGCGGTCACGGGACACATCGACCCTCGATACCCCCTCGAGCTTCAGCAAGCGGTTCAGCAGGCTGATCTCCCCGTGGGCCGAAGCCCCCGCCTCGGAACGGAAGAACAGCACGTCATAATCCCGGCGACCTGCTGCATTGGCCAAGTCAGCGAAGAGCTTATCGGTCGCCGTGGCCTCCCGTGTCCGGAGGTTCATCTCAAGGTACCCTTGGTGCGCCAACACGATCATCATGGACCGGGTCTTCGGCTCGGTCAACCGGATGGACGAGGCAAGTTGCTGGCTGCTGAAGGTGGTGTCTCCCGTGGCCCGAATGTGGTTGTAGACCCGGGTGATGGGGTGCACAGGATCAATGCCCTGCATGTCCCGGAAGACATCGCGGTCAAAGAAATCCTCACTGAACAAGATCGCCGTCGAGCGGCTCGAGCCGGGAGGCCCCTCCAACCGCAACCGATTCTCGTCCATTTTCCAGGACAACACATCGCAATCCAACGAGATCTTATGGTAAGAGTCGGAGAAGGGCCGCGGCCCCAACCCCTCCTGGGTCCGGACGAGCGAGAGGCGTTGGCCGGCCAGATCGAATCGAAGGTTCAACTCCGGGTGATAGACGCTGTCTGCTCCAAGGCGCACCACCGCTTCGACTCCCTGCCCACCGAATTGCTGAGCCTTGAGGATGAACAAACTCGCCCGGCACTTCACCAAGACCGTGTCCGCCCGGCGGAAATCCAACTCGGCCGGTTCCTCCTCGGTGCCCTTGCCCTGCAACTCGGCGCCCCGCACCGTCAGACCGCCCTGGAAATCCACGCCGGGCACGATGTCCGGCATGGACAAACGGTTGACGTACGTATCGAATCGGGGATATGGCGAAGCATCCAATGCCTTTCCTGTTTTCTCGTCGCGCTTTCTGGCCCGGGCCTTGTCGGTCAATTGCCCGAGCAGGGGATCGGGAAACAATTCAGTCGTGAACCGCGCCGAGTCCACCGTCAGACTCGGTGTCTTCAATCGAATCGAAAACGCGTCGAAATCTGCGTAATTCAACTCGGGATTCCATCCTGAACGGCCCCAATCCACCCGACCGGACCGCCCCTCGAACCGTTCTGCACCGTGGTCGTAGTGACCGCCGGTGCGCTGCACCTCCAGGGTGTCGCCCTTGGCCAAGGCACGGAGCGTCCCACTGGGCCCGAGGACGAGACGGGGCGGACCGTCATCTGGGAGGGCCATCGCCATGGCGCCCTCGAATTCCCATTCCACACTCTGAGTACGGTGGAAAATGCCGTCGAGCAACAAGTCCTTGCCCAAGACGAGCAGGGGTTGAAAGTCCCGTGCACTTCGACGTCCCTCCAGCGCACGCGCCACAGCCGCATCCCAAGCAGAGAATGGAATCCGCAGGGAGTCTCCCATCAAAGCGGCCTGCACGCTGCGCACATACCCGAACTGCTCGGGGAAGGGCCCCATGTTCAGCTCCTCCATCCGGTCCAGCCGGGCTTCAAAGACAGTGAGGATCTCCAGATCAGCCGACGGAGACATCAAGGCAGGAAGCAGCTCCTTCTCCAAAAACCGAGCGGCATCGCGGTCGAATCGTTCGACGGCCTTGGACAACGCCATCACCCGCTTCTCGATGGAAACGAGGTCAATGGGCTCGTCCTGCGCCCTGAGGGTATCCATGGATACGCCGCCCGCAAGAAGCACCAGGACGGAAAGAAGGAATCGCATCACCATCGAAGACCTGAAAGTAACGCGCCCGGAGCCCCGTCGGTATCTTGCCGACGCGGATGATCAACCTGTTGCACACATTGCGCTCGCGTCCCCAGCTGGTCCCGCGCTGGGCCATCTTCTGTCTCGACCTGTGCCTGGGGACGGTGGGCCTCGGCTTGGCCTATGCCATCCGTTTCGAATTCGATCCCCCCACCCACGAATTGATCGCCGCCCGGAACTTCCTCCCGGCGTACCTGATCATCCGGGCACTGGCCATGCTGGTCTTCCGGACCTATGCGGGCATCATCCGGTTCAGCGGGACCCGGGACGCCGGCCGCGTGCTGCTCGCCCTGTCCACGGGCACCGGTCTGTTCTTCGCCCAGGATCTCGCCGCCCACAGCATGGGCAGCCCCTACCCGATTCCCCTGAGCGTCATCGCCATTGAACTGCTCGGTTCGTCCATCCTGCTCATCGGATTCCGAATCATCGTCCGCTCCGTTTATGAGCGATTCCAAACATCACGCCCAACGCCCGTTGTGATCTTCGGAGCGGGCGAAGCGGGCATCATCACCAAACAGGCTGTTGAACGCCCGAGTGCGGACACCCTCAAGGTGGTCGCCTTCCTGGATGATGACCCTGCCAAACAAGGAAAGCGCATCGACGGAGCCCCGATCCACCCGGCCGATGATGCGGCCCGTGTTCTGCGCGACGTGGACGCCCAGCGGCTCATCGTGTCCATCCAATCCCTCGACCCGTCCCGAAAGGCCGCCGTCATCGATGCCGCCCTCGATGCCGGACTTCGCGTGATGGATGTCCCACCCGCCCAGCGGTGGATCCAAGGAGAACTCAGTGCCGGTCAGCTTCGCGATGTCCGCATCGAGAACCTGTTGGGTCGTCCAGTCATCGAGTTGGACTCCTCCGCCATCGCCCAGCAGGTCCGGGGCGCCCGGGTCCTGGTGACCGGAGGGGCCGGTTCCATCGGGTCGGAACTGGTCCTGCAGGCCCTTCAGCGGGGCGCTGAATCCGTCCTCGCCCTGGACATGGCCGAGACCCCGTTGCACGACCTCGGACTCCTCGCCCTGTCCCGCCTCGATGGCGATGCCTCCAGGCTCGACACCCGCATCGGCGACGTCCGCAACCGGCAGGCCATGCAGAGCCTCCTGCAGGACTTCCGCCCCCACATCGTCTACCATGCCGCCGCCTACAAACACGTGCCGGTCATGGAATCCCAACCCATGGAGGCGTGGAACACCAATGTGCTCGGCACAGCCTCCGTTCTGGAGGCAGCGAAGGCCTCCGGCGTGGACCGTTTCGTGCTGGTCAGCACGGACAAGGCCGTCAACCCCACGAGCGTCATGGGAGCCTCCAAGCGCATGGCGGAACTCGTCGTCCGCAGTCTCGGTGAATGCGGTGGCATGAAGTGCGTCATTACCCGCTTTGGCAATGTCCTCGACAGCAACGGCAGCGTGATTCCGCTCTTCCGTCGACAAATCCAGGCCGGCGGCCCCGTCACCCTGACCCACCCGGAAGTGACCCGCTACTTCATGACCATCCCGGAGGCGGTCCAACTGGTGATGGAAGCCGCGGCCACCAGTGCTGGGGACGACATCTTTGTTTTCGACATGGGCGAGCGGATCCGCATCGCGGACTTGGCCCGCCGGATGATCCGACTGGCCGGCCTCGTCGAAGGACAGGACATCCGCATCGACGTCGTGGGGCTCCGGCCGGGCGAAAAACTGCACGAGGAATTGATGAGCGGACAAGAAAACCTCCTGCCCACCCACCATCCGAAAATCTTGCGGGCGGCCAGAGCCGAAGTCGACCGGGAAGGCGTCCGACACGCCCTCCGCAACAGCCTCGCCGAAGGGAACGCGTGGACCGAGGACGACATCCGTGCCGCCTTTGACCGGTTCTTGCCGGAATACACCCCCCACCTCAAGGAAACCCCGACATCATGAGCATTGACCACCCCACCGAGGAGCGCCTGCTCCACGACCTCAGAGGATACTTCGGCTATGCCGAGGACCAATTGGAATTCGTGTGGTCCGAACAGGACGGGATTCACGAGGTCTCCCTCTTCACCTACAGTCCGCGCCACACCCACCGGTTCCTCTTCCATACCTCAACCGGGTCCAACCGCATCCAGGCCCTGCAGGCCCTGCTGGACTACACACAGGACCACCGCGACCGGGAGCTGAGCTACACGGTGCAATGGCGCGTGGCTGGTGAATCCGAACTCCACACCAGCTACTTCAGCGCCGGAAACATCCTCATGGCCCTCGACAAATTCTTTGCGGGCCGCGACCCCCACACCGTCCAGGTGTACAGCGTCATGCTCAACCCCATGAGCTGACCCGATGCGGGACACCTTTCCTTGTCTCCAACAAGCCGGCACTGGCCTCTTCAAGGCCAAGGGGAGCAAGTTTCATGGGTACGCCTTCCCCTTGCCCTTCCACGATGAGGCGGCGGCGGAACGGGCCGTGGACGAGCACCTCGAGACCGTGCGCAAGGAACACCATGCCGCCCGGCACGTTTGCTACGCCTGGCAATTCGGCCCCGACCGCTTTCGGGCCGCCGATGACGGCGAACCAGGAGGCAGTGCAGGACCCCCCATCCACGGCGTGCTCCGCACCCATGATCTCCACTGGACCCTCATTGCCGTCGTGCGGTATTTCGGGGGTGTCAAACTCGGCGTGGGCGGGCTGATCGAAGCCTACCGCGAGGCTGGCCGTGAAGCCGTGGCCGATGCCGGACTGTCGCACAACGTGCTCAAGCTCCCCATGACCTTCGGCTATCCACCGGACCTGACCCGCCACGTCATGCAATCCATCCAACAGGCCGGAGCCGACATCGTGGCCGAACGCTACACCGACCGATGCCTCCTCGACATCGCCGTGGCGGCTGGCGACGTGGACGACTTGACCCGCGCCCTCTTGAACATTCACGGGGTCGACCTTGTCGAGCCCAAGACATCCAATTCCACGTGAAATGATCCGTTTCTCCCTCCTGGTCTCCCTGATTGGCCTCACTTCACTGACTTCGAATGCCCAACTGGAGTTCGAACATGATGGCCTCACCCGCACCTACTACATGGATGCTCCCGACCCCATCCCAGCCGGTGCCCCTCTCGTGGTCGTGCTGCACGGGTACACCAGCAGCGCGATCCTCATCCGGGCCTACAGCAATTGGGATGAACTCGCTCTCTCGGAAGGCTTCGTGGCCGTGTTCCCTCAGGGCACCGAGGACAACTTTGGCATCAACCACTGGAACGCGAACTTCGGCAACAGCGACACCGACGACCACAGCTTCCTCGTGGCCCTCGTCCAGCACCTGCAGGCCGAGTACGACCTCAGCCCCGACTGCACCTACTCCTGTGGCATGTCCAACGGCGGGTTCATGAGCTACTCGCTCGCATGCGAGCACCCGGACGTTTTTTCTGCAATCGGATCCGTTACCGGCTCGATGACTCCAGCCGATGTCGGATGCACCCCGGAAGAAATCGTCTCCATCATCCACCTCCACGGCACCGAGGACTCTACGGTCCCATACGAGGGAAGCAACTGGGGCAATTGGGGCCTCCAGAGCGTGCCCTCAATCGTCAACCACTGGACCGGGCTGATGGAGACCACCTCCTTGGAGCAGACGGCTCTGCCCAACCAGGAAATCTTGGATGTGACGTCCGTGGATTTCCTGCGGTATGCCGGCGCACCAAGTGGTCAGGAATTCCATCACTACCGGGTCAATGGTGGAGGTCACGAATGGTTTGGCGCGTGGGGCAGTCCCGATGTGGACGCCACAGCCGTCCTCTGGGATTTCTTCTCGGCCCAATGCACCGGAGCGTTCACGGACGTGCGCGTTCTCGAGGACGGTGCGAAGTGGCTCGACGTCACCGCCGATGGCATCCGGAGCCTTCAGCCGTGCACGGTGGAGGCCTTCAATGTCCTGGGGCAGCGGAGCGCCTCCTTCCGACTGATGGCGGGAGAATCCTGGAAACCAGAGGATGCCCGAATGACCGTGCTCCGGGTCACCGGAGAGGATGGCCGGGTGCAGACGGTGAAATGGACGCGCTGAATCAGAGCGGCTTGCGCACGATCTGCAGGTGGCCCTCAGCTCCGAGGGCACAGCGCTCGTAGCGCTCCTCACCGAACAGGGCGCGGAGGTCGACTTCTTCGACCTCGAATCCGACGGACCGGTATCGATCAGCGTAGTCCATCCCGTACAGGCGCACATGGTCACGCTGCCAGTAAAGGCGTTCGCGCTCGGCTGGATCGGTGACCTCCGGGTCTTCAAGGGTTTCCGCATTGTTGCGGTCCATCGGCACCTGGAAAATGCCCCAGCCCCCCGGCTTCATCACGCGGAAATACTCCGTCATCACTCGGTGGTCATCGGCCACATGCTCCATGAGATGGTTGCCCATGATGATGTTGAAAGAGTCCGCCTCGTAAGGGATCTCGTGCACATCGAAATGAACGTCTGCCCAGGGCGACACGAGGTCGGCCCGAACGATGTCCAGCCCTTCGGCCCGGTTGAACCGCTTCAGAAAGCAGTACTCCGGCGCCAGATGCAGCATCGTCCGCCCCGGACCACCACTGAACAGGTCACTGTGCTCGGTGAGGTACATCCAGACGGCACGGTGCCGCTCGAGGCTCAAGGTGTCGGGCGCCAGCGCATTGGGGCGCGTGCGGTCCCCCCGTCCGTAAGACAAGAATTTCCGGTAGGTCCGCCCGTTGATCGGGTCCTCGTAGCGGCTTCCCCGGAAAAACGGGGAGATGGCCTGCAGTGCCAGATGGGCCACCCGCTGAAGCAGGTGACGCGGCACAAAGCGGGTCACGAAGGAAATCAAGGCGCGCATGGGCGGCCAAAGATAGCGCCCCGTTGAGGCCAAGGCCATGGAGCGTTAGCGGATGACAACCTCTCGGATCGTCTCGGCGCCAAGGTGCTCATTGATCATGGTCCGGATGCGGCTGCGGGCCATGAGGAATTCCTCCTTCATCGGCGCGGAGTCGAGTTCGATGGTCATCACACCGGACCGGACTTTGAGGTACCGGGTCTTCCGGGACACAGCCTCTCCCATGACCTCCTTCCAGGCCAGTTCAGCTCGTGCGTCTTCGAGGCGGGCACCGTGCCCACTTAGGCGCAGCCAGTCCTGAAGCGCATCACCCAGCGAAAGCGCTTCCGATTTCCTCGGCGACCGATGGGACGCCTTCCTGCCTCGGTTCCGACCTCCATTCATGATTCCGGCTCGGATTGGACGGTTTCTCCCAGCGGACGCACACCCTCCTCCGACACCCACCAGCTCGCGTGGTCCACCCCAGCCTTGGCCAACAGAGACGGAATCCGGTCATTGTCGGTGTCAGAGATGAACACCTGACCAAAGTCGGCCTGGCCGAGGGCCTCCATGAGGGCACTGGCCCGATGGGCGTCAATCTTGTCGAAGATGTCGTCGAGCAACAGGATGGGCCGCCGTCCGACGCGACGGGCCAGGTGTTCGACCTGGGCAAGACGCAGCGCCAACAGGAAGGTCTTCTGCTGTCCCTGGCTTCCAAATCGCTTCAACGGATGGTCCCCGATTCGGAAATCGACGTCATCCTTGTGGATGCCCACCGTGGACCGGCGGAGTCGGCGGTCATCGTCCCGGGCCTCTTGCAGCGATTCGGCGAACCGGCCGGCGAAGACCTTGGTGTGCAGGGACAGTCCCACCGTCTCCCTGCCCCCGCTCAGCCCGCCATGAATGCGCTGGAATTCCGGAGTGAATTCCTCGAGGAACCGGATGCGCTCAGCGGCAATGGCCTCGGCCAATGGCACCATCTGTTCATCCCATGGAGCCAATTGCGCCTCGTCCCACACCCGATTCTCCGCGAAGTAGCGCAAGAGGATGTTGCGCTGCTGCACGAGGTGATGGTACTGAATGAGCCGGTCCAAATAGGGACGGTCGTATTGGCTGATGACCGCATCCATCCATTTGCGGCGCACCTCGCTCCCGTCGAGGACCAACACCGAATCGGACGGGGCAATCATGACGACGGGATAACGCCCCACGTGGTCCGCAAGCTTGGAATAAGCCTTTCCATTGCGCTTGAGCAACTTTTTCTGCCCCTTGGCCACGGCACAGGCGACCCGGTCCAGCTCCACCTCGCCCTTGGCGTCTTCCACGGCGAAGGTGCCCTCCACGAGGAAGGCGGTCTTGCCGTGATGGATGTTCTGGGAATCGATGGGGTTGAAATACCCTTTGGCATTGCCGAGGTAATGCACCGCATCCAGCACGTTCGTCTTGCCCGTTCCGTTGTCACCGAGCAGGCAATTCACCTGAGCGCACAGCTCCATCTCCACCTCTTGGTGGTTCTTGAAATCGAGCAACTGAAGGCGGGTCAGCCTCATGCTCACGGGGACGGATGTGGACTCGCTCACTTTGGCTATTTTTGCCGTCCACAAAAGTGGGCGACAGCCCGCGGATGCCACGGCCGGGTTTTCCACCGCGAATCCCGGAGCTTATCAAGAGAACGAACACCAGGACCTACCTCCCATGGCTGCAGACAACTCCAACGGCGCGAACATCGAAGAACTGACCGGCAAAACCGAACAGTTCATCGAGGACAACAGCCGCAACCTGATCATCGCCATTGCCGCGGTCGCCGTCATCATCGTGTCGGTGGTCGGCTATGGCAAGTTCATCGTGGAGCCCACGGAAGCCGCGGCCAATGAGGACACGTGGCGCGCCGAGCAATACTTCATGATGGACAGTGTCGATCTGGCCCTCAATGGAGACGGCCTCTACCCCGGCCTGTACGACATCGCGGATGACCACGACGGCACCAAGGCCGCAGCCCGCGCCCAATACGAAATCGGCCTGATCCTGCGCGGTCAGGGAGACTACGCCGGCGCCATCGAAGCCTTCGAGAATGCTGGACTGCAGGACGACGTCCTGTCCATCATCGCCGCCATCAACATCGGCGACTGCGAGGTGGAGCTCGGCAACTATGAGGCCGCACAGAGCGCGTTTGCAGGCGCCATCAGCCAAGCCTCCCGCTCGATCGGTGAGGACTTCCTCGCCCCCATTGCCCTGTACAAGGGGGCGTTGGTCGACCTCGAGCTCGACAATGCCGACGCGGCCCGCACCAAGCTCAGCCGCATTGCCGAGGACTACCCGTCCTCCAACCTCCAGGCCACAGCCGAAGGCCTCGCAGCGGCCATCTGACCGGACCGGGTGGCCACGGAAGGACACAACTTGTCCGCCTACGATGCGGACCGATTCAAAGACTGCGAATCCTTCCGCATTGGGCTCGCCGTGTCCGCTTGGAACGCAGAAATCACCCATGCACTGCGGGACGGGGCCCTTGGCGTCCTGAAGGCCGCCGGCGTTCAAGACGTTTGCGTTCACGAGGTCCCCGGCAGTTTCGAATTGCCGCTGGGTTGCCAATGGCTGCTCCGCCACCGGGGATGTGACGCCGTCATCGCCATCGGCAGTGTGATCCGCGGAGAGACTGCCCACTTTGATTACGTCTGTCAATCGGCCGCATCCGGAGTGCTCCGCGCCGGGATGGAGGAGGACCGCCCCGCCATCTTCTGCGTCCTGACCGACGACCACATCGACCAATCCCGCGCCCGCTCAGGCGGCAAGCACGGCAACAAGGGCGTCGAAGCCGCCGTCGCCGCATTGGAGATGCTCCAGCTGCGACGCAATCTGCAGTCGGGCTCACCCTGGGGCATCGGACTGTGACGCGCTTCGGCTTCTCCCACCCCCTCATCCTTCCCCTTGTGGTGGGCCTGGTGCTCCGCCTCGCAGCCGCTTGGTGGAGCACGGGGTATCTGATGCACGACGACCATTTCCTCGTCATCGAAGTGGGCGCCAGCTGGTCCGACGGGGAAGACTACAACAACTGGTTGCCATGGAACCAGACCGGATCGCCGGAGCCCAAGCCCGGAAATTTTGCCTACCCCAGTCTCCAGATGCTGCTGTTCGATCTGTTCGACTGGACCGGACCGGACCGCCCAGCGGACCAGATGACGGTGATCCGCCTCCTCCATGGACTCTACGGATGCCTCATCATCCTGTTGGGGTACCACCTGACCCTGTCCCTCGCTCCGGACCGGAAATCCCTCGCCACCACAACGGCCTGGTTGCTCGCTGCTGGAGGCTTCTGGCCCCTGATCAGTGTGCACCAACTCGTGGAAGTGGTGTGCATTCCTCCCCTTCTCCTGTGTTTCTGGCTTCTCGCCAAACGGGACCGGCTGGGTTGGTGGGACGTGGTGCTGGCCGGCGTGGGCCTGGGCATCGCCACGGGCCTGCGGTTCCAATGCGGATTGATCGGCCTCGGCCTCATTCCCGTATTCCTCTCCGAACGCAACCCGCGCACCCTCCTTGGACTGGGCCTGACCGCGCTCGGCACCTTCGCGCTGATGCAATCCCCCGACCTCTTCGTCTGGGGAGAACCCTTCGTCCAATTGCGAGGCTACATCGCCTACAATGCGGAACATGCCGGTGAGTATCCCTCCGGCCCCTGGTACCAGTATGGACTGACCCTGCTCGGTTTGCTCGTCCCGCCGGTCAGCCTGATGCTCCTCTGGGGCGCGTTCCATCCCGGACGGTCCCGGGTTCCCGCCCGCTGGTGGCGCGTCGCGATTCCGGTATTGGTCTTCCTCCTCTTCCACAGCCTGTTCTCCAACAAGCAAGAGCGGTTCATCCTTCCCGTCGTGCCCGCCCTGATTGCCCTCGGGGTGATTGGGTGGGACCTGTGGCGCCACCGGAGCCGTTGGTGGCAACGCCGACCTCGGCTGGAATCGGCGCTGTGGGGCCTCTTCTGGACGGTGAATGCGGCCCTGCTCGCGGTCAGCATTCCCTACGAGGCCAAACGGGCCCGCGTGCACGCCATGGATTTCCTCTGGCAGCAAGGAGCCCGGTCCTTTGCGATGGTCCAAGTCGACAGTGGAGCCATGCCGCCCCAGTTCTATAGCGGGACGTGGACATCGTACCCGGTCGACAACCGCCAGGACAGAGCGGGTCGTCCCGTGGCCGATGTCGTGTCCGGGTGGTGCGCCATCGAACCTGAGTACATCCTCTTCCAAGGCCGGGCCCACCTTGCCGAATCCGTGCAGGAATACAAAACCGCCCTGCCGGGACTCCGGTATCTGACCACCATCCAATCCAGCCGGATCGACCGGTGGCTGGAGCGGATCAACCCCATCAACTCGTCCGAGCGCATCATGATTTACGCCGTGGACGACGCCCTCGATTGCCCTTGAACGATTCCTGATGGCCCATTTCACTTCTGATTTCCACGCCTTTTTTGCGGGCCTTGAGGCCCACAATGACCGCGAGTGGTATGCCGAGCACAAGAAGGACTACGAGCGCCACGTGCGCGATCCCTTCAAGGCGTTCGTCACCAACGTCATCGCCGCTTGTGCCGAACGGGACCCTGAATTCAGTGAGGTGGAGGCCAAGCAATGTGTCTTCCGCATTCACCGGGACACCCGGTTTTCCAAGGACAAGACACCGTACAAGACGCACGCCTCGGCCAACATCGCACCCGGCGGGAAGAAATCCGGCGACCCCGGCCTTTACGTCCACGCGGACGCCCACCACGTTCGCCTCGGTGGCGGCGCGTATTGGGTGGAGAAGGACGACCTCTATGTCTTGCGCGAGCGCATGGCGGACAATCCACAGGAATTCAATGCCTTGCTCGACGCGTCTGATTTCAAGGACCACTATGGCTCCCTCCTCGGTGAGCGAAACGTCCGTCTGCCCAAGGAATTCCAAGCGGCCGCGGATTCCTGTCCGCACATCCTCAACAAGCAGTTTTACTACATGGCCGAACTGCCGGCTTCCACCTTGTTGAGGGACGACCTCATCGATCGGGTCATGGTCCACTTCGACGCCGCGGCTCCCCTCCGCGCCTACCTCCGAGCCGGTCTGCAGGCCGGTTGACCCGTACCTTTCGCATCCCATGAAGCGATTCCCCTCCCTTCCCCTGCTCCTTGTCCTTCCCCTGCTCGCTCTTGGCCTGTCCCTGAGCGCCCAATACCCAGGCTGGCAGCAGGAAGCCGACTACACCATGGACATCACCATGGACGCCGAGCCCCACCAGTATTCGGGCATCATGGAACTGGTCTACACCAACCACAGCCCCGACCGCCTCGACCGCATTCCGTTCCACCTCTTCTTCAATGCCTTCCAACCCGGAAGCATGATGGATGTGCGCAGCCGCAACATCGTCGATCCCGACCGCCGGGTGGGTGACCGCATTGTGAACCTGCCAGAAGACGAATGGGGCTGGATCCGGGTCCACACGGCCCGGGTCGGCAAGACCGAAGCGGAATTCACGACTCAGGGCACCATCGGATGGCTCGATCTGCCCAAGGCCTTGGCTCCCGGAAAGAAGGTCCGCATCCACCTCGAATGGGACGCCCAGGTTCCCCGTCAGGTCCGCCGTTCCGGCTGGATGAATGCGCAGGGGGTGGAGTTCAGCATGACCCAATGGTACCCCAAGGCGTGTGAATACGACCACCACGGATGGCACACCAACCCGTACATCGGCCGTGAATTCCATGGCATCTGGGGCGACTTCGACGTGACGATCCACATGCCCGCCGCCTACATGATTGGCGGAACGGGCGTCCTTCAGAACCCCGAGGACTGTGGCCACGGCTACGGCGAAGGACCCACGCCGACCGACGGAATGATCGACTGGCATTTCGTGGCCGAGGATGTCATTGACTTCGCCTGGGCAGCCGATCCGGATTTCGTCCACAAGACCCTTGAGGTGGAGGGAGGCCCCACCCTGCACTTCATCCACCAAGCCGACACCAGCTACGGCGCCTGGGAGGAGCTCCCGGCCATTGCCGCCCGGGCCATGCAGTACTATGGAGAACACGTCGGTCCCTACCCCTGGGAACAGTACACGGTGATCGAAGGAGGCGATGGAGGCATGGAATACCCCATGTGCACGCTGGTCCGAGGCAACCGGAACCTGCGAAGCCTCGTCGGGGTCACCGCCCACGAGATGGCCCACGCCTGGTTCCAAGGCCTCCTGGCGACCAACGAGAGCCTGCACGAATGGATGGACGAGGGGTTCACCTCCTGGGTCGAATCCGAGTTCCTTGCGGAAGAGTTCAATGAATCTCGGGATCAGCCGCACTACTGGGCCTATGGCGGATATCTCAACCTCGTCCGGGATGGAGGCGAGGAGCCCCTGTCCACCCATGCCGACCATTACGTCACCAATCGGGCGTACGGCACGGGCGCCTACAGCAAGGGAGAAGTCCTGCTCAATCAACTCGCCGCCGTCATTGGCCAAGAAGCGCGGGATGCCGGAATCCGCCGCTATTACGACGAGTGGGCCTTCAAACACCCCGGCCCCATCGATTTCAAGCGCGTGATGGAGCGCGAGAGCGGATTGGAACTGGACACCTATTTCCAATACATGCTCAACTCCACGCACCATGTGGACGTCGCCATCACCGCTGTTCGCGTCACGGAGGACAGCACCTTCATCGACCTCGAGCGCATGGGCAAGTTGCCTCTCCCGGTCGACCTGCACATCACAGCGGCGGACGGTCAGGTCATGGACCACCACATTCCCCAAGTCGTGACGCAAGGGCACCGCCCACTGGCCAAAGGTGAGGCGCTCCTCCCCGTTTGGCCCTGGACGCATCCGACCTATACGGTGGCACTGGCCGGGTCCATGCCGGGCTGTACCGTGGAAGTGGACGCCGCCAAGTGGACCGCTGACGCCGACCGGAGCAACAACCGCGTCGAGCTCTCCAGCGGTGTTCTTCAGGAGTGGAGACGTGAAGGCGGAAACCGCTGATGCTCATTGACACGTTGAAGGAACGGGGCCTGAGTTGGCCGCTGCTCTCCCTGCTCGGCGCCTTGCTGCTGGCCGGTCTGGGACCGCAGGTCATCGACATGGAAGGCACCTTGCCTTTGAGTCTGCAGTCCCTCTTGGTTTGCTGGATCCCCCTCATGATCGGATGGCGGGCCGGGCTGACGGCTGTCCTCCTGTATCTGGCCGCCGGAGCGGCGGGCCTGCCAGTGTTTGCCGGCCACCGCGCCGGACTGGAGGTCATTGCCGGTCCGACCGGAGGCTATCTGCTCGGTTTTCCCATCGTCGCCTTTGCGCTCGGCCTCATCGGTGAGGCCGCGGAACCGCGTCCCCTCCGTCAGCGCTATTTGATTGCCGCCGGCGCCATGGTCCTTGGGCACGGACTCATCCTTGCCTTGGGCATTCCCTGGCAAATGCGCTTCGATTCCGAGCTCGATCCCGGTGCCCTGATGAAGCGGCTGGGACGCCCGGTGGCCCTGAAATCTGCCATCGGTATGCTCCTCTCTGTGCTGGCCCTCCGAAGCACAAAGGGCCGGGCGTAATTTGCCGACATGAAATCCCTGTTTTCTGCCGGACGATGGTCGACCGGCCTCCTCGGACTCTGTGCCCTGGCCGCCTGTGGCGGTGCCGATGAACCCCAAGAATCCGATTCCAACTCTTCCGCCAAGGCCGAACGCATCCGTGCCATGAACCAAGTCACTGACCACCACAGCTACGCGCGTCCGGACGAGGCCCGCATCACCCACCTCGACTGGTCCGCCTCGGTGGACTTCGAAACTCGGACCATCACTGGCACCGCCGCCTATGCCATCGAAACAGCCGATGATGCCGAGCGCATCGTGTTCGACACGCATGGCCTGGCCATTGCCGGCGTCACCGTAGACGGACAGGAAGCCGACTTCACCCTCGGAGAGGAGCGTCCCTTCATCGGACGCCCGCTGACCATTTCACTCCATCCGGGTGCGGAACGGGTCGCCATCCAATACACGTCGAGTCCGGACGCCAACGCTTTGTTGTGGGTCGAAGCCCAAGGAGATCGCGCACCCTTCCTCTTCACCCAGAGCCAGGCCATCCTCGCCCGGACGTGGATTCCGGTGCAGGACTCCCCCGGAATCCGATTCTCCTATGACGCCAAAGTGCGTGTCCCGCAAGGGCTGATGGCGATGATGAGCGCGGAAAACCCAACGGAAACCAGCGCTGACGGCGTGTATTCCTTCCGCATGGCCCAGCCCATCCCCGCCTACCTCCTCGCCCTGGCTGTCGGCGAAGTAGAGTACCGGTCCGTGGGCGAACGCTGCGCGGTGTACGCCACGCCCGACCTGATTGACAAGGCCGCCTACGAATTTGCAGAAATGGAAGAGCTCTTGCTCGCTGCCGAGGGGCTCTACGGCCCCTATGCCTGGGAGCGGTATGACCTGCTCATCCTGCCGGCGGCCTTCCCCTTCGGCGGAATGGAAAACCCACGCCTGACCTTTGCCACCCCGACCATCATCGCCGGCGACCGCTCGCTGGTGTCCCTCGTGGCGCACGAACTCGCCCACTCTTGGAGCGGCAACCTCGTCACCAATGCCACCTGGGACGACTTCTGGCTCAATGAGGGCTTCACAGTGTACTTCGAGCAACGCATCATGGAGGCCGTCTACGGCCGGGACGTGAGTGAAATGCTCGCCACCTTGAGCTATCAGGGGCTGGTCGATGAAGTCGATGCCATCAGCGATCTCAACCCGGACGACACCCACCTGAAGCTCCACCTGCAGGGCCGGGACCCGGATGACGGCATGACCGCCATCGCCTACGACAAGGGCTACTTCTTCCTTCGCCTCATGGAGAACACCGTCGGCCGCGAACGCTTTGACGCATGGCTCGCCAGCTATTTCGAGGAATACGCCTTCAAGGGCATGGACACCGAGCGCTTCGTGGACTACCTCAAGAGGACACTCCTCGCCGACGAGGCCGATCTCGCTGCCGTGCGGCTCGACGAATGGATCTATGGCCCCGGCCTGCCCGACAATTGCCCCCGCGTGGCAAGCCCCCGCATCGAGCGGGTCGACGCCGTGCTGACCGGATGGGAGGACGGCAGCCTCGCCACCGCCGACCTGCCTTGGAACGACTGGGTGTACCAGGAACGCTACCGTTTCCTGTCCAACATCGCCGACGATACGTCGGCCGAGCGCATGGCCGAGCTCGACGCCACCTGGGGCATCGGCCGCACGGGCAACAACGAGGTTCTGTTTGCGTGGATGGAGCAGTCCATCCGCAGCGGCTACACACCGACGTACCCCCGATTGGAGGCCTTCCTGATCGAGGTGGGCCGACGCAAGTTCCTGACGCCGCTCTATCGCGCCATGAAGGAGGCGGATCAGATGGACATGGCCTTGGACATCTACGGCAAGGCCCGCCCGGGTTACCACTCCGTCGCTACCGGCACGATGGACGCCCTGCTCGACTGGAACGAAGCCGACTCCTGATTGACCGGGCTCTATTCCGAACCCCACGAAAAAGGCCGCCCTTTGAGGCGGCCTTTTTCATGTCCCAAAACGGGAAATCCAATCAGCGGGTCAGGTTGATGAAGCCCTTGACCTCGCGCTTCTCGTTGGTCGATTCCGAGTACAGGACAATGCGGTAGGCATAGACCCCATCCATGGAGTAGTACCAGGTGCCGGGGTCCAGCTTGTCATCATCCGACTGGCCAACCCACCCCTCATCAAGGTCGGTCGTGTGGAACACCTCTTCGCCCCACCGGTTGAAGACGCTCATCTCGAAACGGTCCGGATCGATGTCCGTGCCGTAGACCGCCCAGAGGTCGTTGAAGCCGTCGTTGTTCGGCGTGAAGGCGTTCGGGATGAAGACGTTGAAGAAGTCGAAAATCTCGACGTTGCGCGTGACTTGGCTCTCACAGCCGTTCGTGTCCACGACCGCCAACGTGACCGGATAGATGCCGCCCTGGCCCATGGGGAACGTGTAGGTGGGGTCGGGCTCATTGCTCACCGCGTCGACCACACCGAAGATGAAGGTCCAATTCCACTCCACCACGTTGGGGGACACACTGCTCTCGAAGTCAATTCGCGTATCCGGTGCGGTGGTCGGCTGCGGACCGGCGTCGAAACCGACACTCGGCGGCGTGTAGACCTGAATGTAGTTGTCCGCGATGGTGGTGTTCACGCACCCCGTGGTCGTGATCACGGACAGGGCGATGTCATACACGCCGGGCTCGTCGAAGATGTGCACTGGCGTCGCCTCCACGCTTTGGCCTCCATCGCCGAAGTCCCATCCCTGGCTCTGCACGAAGGCCGAGGGAATGCTGTGGGAGAAGGGAATCGCCTCCGGAACGCATCCCCGGGTGGTGTCCGCCGCCAACGTCAAGTCGTAGGGCTGTTCCACCTCCACTTCCATGCAGGCCGTCACCGGCGGCGTGGTGCAGGCCTCGGAAACGGTCACGCAGAACTCTCCGGTCAGGGGCGGGACGAAACCGACTTCATCCTCCTCGCCCGCCGCGAAGGTGACCCCATCATAGGCGAAGTCGAAGCTGTACCCATTTCCCTCTCCCCCCGTCACATCGATGGCAGACAGCAACACCTCGTCACCGAGGCAGATCAAGTCCTCAGCGGTGATGTCAACCGTGAATCCATCGTAGATGCCGACGGTCACCGAGCCCGGCTGGGTCACGCAACCGGCGCCGTCCACACCCTGCACGTCGTAGGTCGTCGTGCCCGTCGGGCTCACGAGAATCGAAGCGCCTTGCCCCACGGGATCCCCGTTGACGGTCCAGTTGAATCCGTAAGGCCCACCGGACGCCGCTTCTGCCGTCAACACAGCCGTGCCCCCGATGCAGATCTGGTCATCGTCACTGACGGTGATGGCCGGCGGCTCCGGATCTGCCAGATCAAATTCGCTTGTATAGGAACACCCGGACTGATCAGAGACTTCCAGATCATAGTTGCCGGCTTCCAAATCCTCGAAAACCAGGAGTCCGCCACCGAAACTCTGCTGGTTGATGACCCCGGCCGCCGTGCTGAGTTGCACGTCCCAAGGCCCCTCGGACGCCGGCTCGGAGATGTTGAGCGTGATGGTGCCATCGGTGATCAGGCAGGTGGGATCACTGTAGTCGGTCGTGTACTCAAACCCGGGAATGACGAGGACGGTGTCCGTCGTGGCGCAATTCTCGAGGCCAATCGGCTCCACGAAGGCAACGTACTCCGTCGGGGTTCCGTCGAAGGTGTTCACCGTCGGCTGGGAACTGTTGGGATCGGTCAAGTTGTCGGCCGGCTCCCAATTCCAGGTGAAGCCACAGGCATCCAGGCCGCAGCCCACACACCAGCTGACCTCCTCGTAGAAGGTGCTGGCGTCACAGCTCACACTGCCATCGGACGTGAAGAGCACCGTGAGACAACCATCCGGGTTGGTGGCGGTCACGGAGGTCTCCGGGTAGTTGCCCGTCAGGTCCACCAGCAAAGGCGCCCCCGTGTTGTCCCCATCGAAGACTTGGATGTGGTCGAAGAAATTCTCGATGGCCCCGTCGTAGAACAGGATGTTCATGAAGGTGCCGTCCCCCGGGGTGTCCGGGCAGTAGACCCACTCGGTGTTCTCGTTGTTGCCGTAGCAGTAGGTGGTCGTGCCTTGGCTGGCTCCGCACGGCGACGGACCACCGCCCACAAAGGCACCCTGAAGCTGGACGGGGTCACCACAGAAAACCTGGTCCGGACCTGCCGTGATGCTGTTCTCCGGCCCCTCGACCACCTCGATGCTCAGGGTCGTGTCGAAGGTGCAGCTGAAGTTGTTCGTGACCGTAAACGTGTAGTCGTAGATGCCGGGCTCATCGAGGATGATGTCGCAGTAGTTCGCGTCGAAATCCTGGTTGATGATGCCGGGCCCCGTCCAGTAAGAACTGTCGGCATTGAGTCCGATGGTGGGCGTGAAGGTGGTCACGCCCGGAATCAAGGCCGGGTTCAGGTTGAGGCCCCACTCGAAGATGTAGCCGTTGTCGATGGCGAGGTTGTCCACGACGGAGAATGTCCACGTGCCATTCAAAGGACATCCGACAAAATCACAGAGATCGCCCTCGGGGGTGTAGATGCCGGGGTTGGCGATGTTGTTGTTCTCTGCATTGCCTGCATTGTCCGTGTAGGTCGTCTGCGTCCAGTTGCTGTTGTCGTTGATGTTGGTGGCAATGTCCGGATTCGGAGACCATCCGTAATCATAGCCCGTGCCCGGGATGTTGGATCCGTCGTCCACGGCCTCACCCAGGAAGCACCCGCCGCCACCGTTGGGGTAGCTCATCAGCGGCACCGTGGTTCCGTCCGGGCAGGTGATGGTCAAATCGAGGTCGCCCATGTAGCTGTGCTCCATGTTCACCGTCACCGACAGCAAGTCATCGCAATCTTCCAGCGTGGCTCCGTCCTCGAAGAAATCGAAGTTGAGCTCGCTGGTGTAGCTGAATCCGGCACCGTCGGCGAGGTAGGTCTCCCCGGCCACGACCTGGGGTGGCAGGGCCGTCCATGTCACACTCTGCACGGGGTTGCCATCCACAAACGCAGGACTGCCCGCACAGACCGGCGTGCTCTGGAAACTGTTGAACAAGGGAATCGTGCTCACCAACACCTGCAACGGTTGGAGATTGAGCGAGACGCACCCGTTGTTGTCGAGGACAGAAAGGTTGACGATGTACTCTCCCGGCTCATCAAAACTGTGGGTCACATTCCCCGAATTGGTGAGGGTGTCGATGGTGCCGTCGTCGAAGTTCCAAATCCAGTTCTCGAGGTTGAATTCCGGAGCCCCGGCCACGGACCCCGCATCGCCAAACGTGATTTCTTGGTTCAGGCAGACTCCAATGGACAGGGAGTCCGGATTGGGCAGAGGCGGGTCAATGATGCTGCTGGCCGAGGTCGGGGTCGCACAGGGTGTCGTGCAGGAAATGTTGGCCTCCCATCCCGGTGCCAGATCATTCCCGGGACCATTGTCCTGAAAGACAAACGTGAGGCACCCCGTGGGGTTGTTCACGGTGGCCGTCACCGGCAGTCCTTGCAACGCATTGCCCGTGTAGTTGCCCATCGACGGCGAACCGGCATCCGGACCGTCGTAGATGAACAGATAGTCACTGTTGTTTGGATTGGGGTTCGTCTGCAGACCGAAGGCGACGAAACTCACGGACACGGCATCCCCCGGGTTGTCGGGACAAATGGTATACGTGAAGTTGGCGTCCGGATAGGGATTTCCTGTCCCGTCATCCGAATTCCCAGCGTCAACGAAGATGCCGGCACACGTCTCCACCGTCTCGTTCCCCATGATGAAGAACTGCGCGGAGGAAGGGACCACCGCGGCCAAGCTGACCACCAGGATTAGGGCAGCGCGAATCAAGTTCTGGTTCATGCTCATTCTAAGATGCAAAGGTGGAACTTCGAGGGCATTGGATTCGTTGCACATGCGACTTTTCGTCCACCCGATTCTGTGCGGAGACGTAGGGTCACTCGACGACCAACTCATCAGAGAAATAGGACGGGCCAACTTCCCCTTGGATCACAGCCGTCCAAGCAAACTTCTGACCCGGCTGTGCCTGCTGGTTGCCCGGCATCGAACCGTCCCACGCCTTGGGCACCGTCGTCTCGAAGACAATGTGACCGTCCCTGTCCTCAATGCGGAAGACAAAGGGACGCTCCTCGGTCAGCAACTTGCGGGGCAGGAAGGTGTCATAACGGCCATCTCCATCTGGACTGAACCGGGCAGAGCCTCCCAGCCCGAACCGACTTCCGACCTCCAAGACATGGTCCGCGACGGATTGGCATCCATTGGGCGAGCTCGCGACGAGCTGGACCCGATGCTCACCGACCCTGGGGAAAGCGAAGTTCACGGATGGACCCTCTTCGGTTTCGTCCCCATCCATGACCCAGAGCACGGACGCCGCGTCGCGGCTGCGATCCCGCAGTGCGACCATCGGATCGAGGGTGGCGGTGCTGGGCACGTCCCATGTGAAATCCGCCTCGGGGTTCGGGTGAATCGTGACGAGGTTTTCGATGGTGCGGGTCCGGATGAGGCCATCGCTGATGCGCGTGACACTCAGAGTGATGTCGTACGTACCGGGAGCATTGAACACGTGCTGCGGCTCAGATTCACTGCTGAATTGCCCGTCGCCGAAATTCCAGAGAACGCGCACGTCCTTCAAGGGCCGGGCCATCCGGAATCCGATTTCGGTTCCGACGCAGGCTTTCTGAATGTCCACTCCAAAGGCAGCGGCCTTCTCGGCCGGAAGCTCGGCCCAATCAGACGGCACCGCCACAGGCTCCGCGGCCCCGTTCCCAGCGCTGTTCGACACTGGGCTCGGCGTTTCCGTCATCGGCTGAACGGGTGCGGCGTTCTCCAGCGGGTTCATCTTGTCGGACAGGTCGAGGTCACCCTTCGCCACGCCTGCGGAAGCATCCGAAGCGGACCCTGTGCCTGCAGCCTCAGTGAAGTTGGCCACCTCTGCAGCTTCGCTGCTTTGACCATCCAATCCCTGCCCCTCCTGCAGGATCTCTTCGGCCAGAGGCGACTCCACCACCGGTTCGTCCAACGCACTCTCGGAGTGCCAAATGGCCCCACCGATGAGGGCCACCGACGCGGCCGGACCGATGATCCAGCGCCAGGAGGCAGCAGCAGCACCTCCAGCCGCTCCGCCGGCCATGGCCGTTTGCATGGTCGCCCAGGACGGAACGACCATCCCCGGCGCCTTTTCCAAGGCCGACTTCAGTCCCTGTTCGAAGCTGCCCCCCGCGGCGCGCTTCCGGCTGTCGTCTTCTTTTCGTTCTTCGCTCACTTCTCTTTCAGTTTCCGCCGCAGCACTTCCCGCAGGTTGCGTCTGGCCTTGGCGTAATTGGACTTGGATGTCCCCTCGGAAATTCCCAGCCTGGCTGAGATTTCCCGGTGTCCGTGATCCTCAATCGCATACAGATTGAACACCGCCCGGTACATGGGCGAGAGTTCTTCCATGGCGTCGAGGATGTCCCGGTAATCGAGTCCAGCCCATTCCGGGCCTTCTCCGTCGTTCGACCGTTGCCGTTCAGACAAGACATCCAGCATCTCCTCGTTCTCCCCCACCCATTGCAGTTGTTTGTTGGATCTCAATGCATCAATGGCCATGTGGACCATGATGCGCCGCATCCATCCTTCGAAGGATCCCTTGAACGTGTATCCGCCAATGTTGCCGAACACCTTGATGAATCCATCCTGCAATACGTCCAGCGCTTCCTGCTCCCCGGAGATGTAGCGTCGGATGGCCAGCATCATGTTCGGCGCAAAGGCCTCATAGATGTGCTGTTGTCCCCGTTGCTCACCGGCTTGCGCGGACAGGATCCAGTCTCTCAACTGGTCCGGCCCGGGAGGCGCAGTCGGGGAGTTGACGAATCGATTCACCTTTGGTTGCCCCGGAAAGGGCCTTCTTTCACAAAATGGGCGAATTGCCCTCCGTGAAGCGACAATATCGGTCGAGAATGGAACTCCCTGATGCCCACCCGAGTTAGTTTCGCAGAATGCGCGTTGTGGTCGGACTTTCCGGTGGCGTGGACAGCAGTGTCGCCGCTTGGCTTCTCCAGCAGGAGGGGCACGAGGTCATTGGCATCTTCATGCGCAACTGGATCGACGATTCGGTCACCCTCGACAACGCCTGTCCTTGGGTGGACGATGCCAACGACGCCCTGCTCGTCGCCCAGCATCTGGGCATTCCTTTCCAGGTCATTGACCTTTCCAACGCGTACAAGGAGCGCATCGTGAACCACATGTTTGCCGAGTATGCTGCTGGCAGGACCCCCAATCCGGATGTTCTGTGCAACCGGGAAATCAAGTTCGACCTGTTTCGGAAGGCCGCTGCTCAGCTCGGGGCCGACGCCGTCGCGACCGGTCACTACTGCCGCAGGGCCACCACACCCGATGGCCATCACCAACTGCTCGCCGGGGTGGACGGCAACAAGGACCAGAGCTATTTCCTGTGCCAAGTCGATCAGGACCAACTGTCCGACGCCCTGTTCCCGGTGGGTGAATTGGAGAAGCCCAAGGTTCGGCGAATCGCAGCCGAAATTGGACTGCCCAACGCGGAGAAGAAGGACAGCCAAGGCCTGTGTTTCGTGGGCAAGGTCAAGTTGCCGGAATTCCTCCAGCAGCAACTCGAGGTTCAGCACGGTCCCATCATCAAGCTGCCTGCCGAAGCGGTGATCCAGGGAGAGTCTCCATGGTCGCCACCGGAATTTGATCTGGGACAAGCCCTCGAAGTCGGCACCCATCCCGGCGCTCATTTCTTCACGATTGGCCAGCGGCGCGGATTGAATGTCGGCGGTCACGCCGAACCCCTGTTCGTCATCGGTAAGGACATGGACACCAACGCCCTGTTCGTCGGAGAATCCGAGCGTCATCCCGGACTCCACCGTCAGGGGTTGAGCATGGCCCCGAATGACGTCCACTGGATTCGACCGGACCTCCGACCGGACGACCACCTGCCCATGCGGGTCTTGGCCCGTTTCCGGTACCGCCAACCGTTGCAACCCGCCACCCTGACCCTCCATGGCGAGGGGCCGTCCACGCTGGTTTTTGATGCGCCCCAATCGGGCATCGCCTCGGGACAGTTCGCCGCCTGGCACGACGCGGAAACCGGCGAGGAGGTCCTCGGCAGCGGCGTCATCGCCTGACGGCGGTCCGAATCATACCTGATCCTTGAGCAAATAGTGGTTGCGGCCCAGGGCATTCCGGGTCACGAGCTCGCCGAGGAACCCGGCGAGGAACAGCTGCAAGCCCATGACCATGCAGACGAGGGCGACATAGAACGCGCTGATGTCCGCAATGTTCTTGGCTTCAATGCCTTGGCTCAATGCCCAGAGTTTGTAGCCACCGATGGCCCCGAAGAGCCCGAAACCGCCGACAAACATGAGCGTCCCAAGCACGCCGAACAAGTGCATCGGCTTGTGCCCAAAACGGCCGAGGAACGCAATGGTCAACAGGTCCAGAAAGCCATTGACGAACCGCTCCAAGCCAAACTTCGTCTCACCATACTTGCGGGCGCGGTGTTGAACCACCTGCTCCCCGATGCGGTGGAATCCGGCTTGCTTGGCGAGCACCGGGATATAACGGTGCATCTCTCCATTGACCTCAACTGCCCGCACGACCTCGCGGCGGTATGCCTTCAACCCACAGTTGAAGTCGTGCAGGTGGATCCCGCTCACCCGGCGCGTCGCCCAATTGTACAGCTTGGTCGGCACCGTCTTGGTGATGGGGTCATACCGCTTCTTCTTCCAGCCACTGACCAGGTCGAAGCCCTCCTCGAGCACCTTGCGCTCCAACTCGGGCACTTCGTCCGGACTGTCTTGCAAATCGGCGTCCATCGTGATCACCACCCGGCCCCGCACAAGACGGAATCCAGTGTGGAGGGCGGCACTCTTTCCGTGATTCCGGGCGAAACTCACCCCGACCACTTTGTCCCCATAGGTGTCCTTGAGGCGGCGGACCGCCTCCCACGAACCATCGGTGGACCCATCGTCGACGAAGACCACCTCGTAGCCCCTTCCCTCCAAGACCTTGTCGATCCAGGCCATGAGCTCGGGAAGGCTCTCCTCCTCATTGAAGAGGGGAACCACAATGCTCAGGTCCAGTTCAGGCCGCGACGGCGCAGTCAAGGTTCGGGTGTCCAAGGTTGGGTCGAAATGGAGGCTCGTTGAGGCCCTGGTTCAGGCCGAAAGGTACGGTTAGGCATCCAAGCCGGACTCAGACTCAGGCGGCCTTTTCAGGATGGCGGAGACAATGAGCGCCACGATGGCCACCCACACGATGGCGGTCAAGGCATCGGCCCCCTGACCCGATATCGAAAGCGACCACAACGCCTGCTCCCGGAAGAGGCCTGCCATGTCCGCTCCTTCGAGGACCTCGACATCGAGGCCGAACACCCCCAGCGCCTCGGAGGATTTGTCCACCACCAGTTCGACGTAAGCCTCGACATGCTCAGGGTGCAGGAGGTGGAAATACACGAGGTTGAACAGGGTGTATCCGAGGCGTGCCAGCCAGCCGGCCAACAGCGACAGTCCAAAGGCCCGTCCGAACGCCAATTCCCCCTCCTCCCGTCGGACGGTCAAGAGGACCATGACCATCACGGCCACCACCACCATCAGGACGAAGGGCGTAGACCACGCTCCGAGGATCCATTCAAAATGGCGGAGAATCGCCAAGAAATACCCGATCATCACCAAGGCCGCACCCGCTGCCGCATGCCCGAAGAGCATCAAAGGGACCGCAGAACGGTCCAATCGGGACGGGGAAGTCGTGCTCATCTTCATGTGATTCGTGCCGAAAATACATCCCCACCGTTCCTGTCCTACCTTTGTCCCGGAGGGCAAGTCTCCCACGGCCAGCTCCCACTGAACCCCCCAGGGCCGGAAGGCAGCAAGGGCAGGTGGTCGAAGCGGTGCGTTGGGAATCGCTTGCCCTCTCTCTTTCCCCCATTTTTCCGTCATGCCCGACACATTTCCTCCCCATGCCAAAACGGTCCTCGTGACCGGTGCCACCACGGGCATCGGAGACGCCATTGCCCGGGTCCTGGCGGAAGCGGGGCACCGGGTGTGGGGCACCGGACGAAAAGTGGACACCCTGGCTCCCGCTCCCGGGACCCCTGGCTCAGTGCGGCTCGACGTCAATGACCCGAAGTCCGTTGAATCTGCCATCCACGAAGTCATCGCCGCCGGCCACGGGATTGATGCGGTGGTCAACAACGCCGGCATCGGCATGATGGGCGCCATGGGCGACACCACCGAAGAGGAACTGCTGACCGTCTATCGAACCAACGTCGTGGGCCTTCACACGGTCAGCCGGATGGCCATTCCACACCTGATCTCTTCGAAGGGTCACCTCCTGCACGTCGGCAGCGTGGCTGGCGTGGTGGGCCTCCCCTTCCGCGGCGTCTACTGCTCGTCCAAGGCTGCGGTCGAATTGATCGCCGAAGCCCAGAGCATGGAGCTGGCTCGGCACGGGGTGCGGGTCACCGTTCTCCGCCCGGGCGATTTCCGAACGGCCATCAACAACAATCGCCTGAAGGTTGCTCGTCCCGATGCTGACACGTATCCGGGATTTGACCCCGTCTGCGAAGCCGTCAATGCCGAGGTGGCCCATGCCCGTGAGCCTGAAGACATGGGCCGGGCCGTACTCAAGCTGCTGGGGCAATCCCGACCACCCCTGTATGTTACGGTCGCCCCTCCCCTACAGAAACTCGCCATCCGACTGAAGCGGCTGCTCCCCGCCCGAGTGTTCGAACGGCTCATCGCGGGCCGCTACCCCCTCTGATTCGGGAGTCCGCCGCCCATGCCCCACCTTTGACGGCATGAGCCATGTAACGGCCCCGGCCCGGCCCATTAGCAAGGTCGTGGTTGCCAACCGCGGAGAAATCGCCCTCCGGGTGATGCGCACCCTTCGCACGATGGGCATCCCCAGTGTCGCCGTCCATTCCGAGGTGGACGGAACCATGCCCTTTGCCCGCTATGCAGACGAAGCCATCCTCATCGGACCAGCCACCGCTTCGGAGAGCTACCTCGTGTTTGACCGCATTCTGGAGGCCGCCAAGGTCACGGGGGCAGACGCCATTCATCCGGGCTATGGCTTTCTCAGCGAAAACGCCGAATTCGCCGAAGCCGTCGAACAGGCGGGCCTCACCTTCATCGGACCTCGTCCGGACAGCATTCGCACGATGGGCGACAAACTGTCGGCCAAGGAAGCGGTGGCCCGACAGCTCGTGCCGCTGGTGCCCGGTTCCGACGGAGAAGTGACCGACCTTGATGAGGCGGAGCGGCTGGCCGCCGAGATCGGCTTCCCAGTCATGGTCAAGGCCAGCGCCGGTGGAGGCGGCAAGGGCATGCGGGTCGTCCATGACCCCGCGCGGTTGCGGGGCGAAACCGAACGCGCCATGAGTGAGGCCCGGAGCGCCTTCGGCAACGGCGCGGTCTTCCTCGAACGCTTTGTCACGGAACCGAGGCACATCGAAATCCAAGTCCTGTGCGACGCACACGGAAATGGCGTCCATCTGTTCGAACGCGAATGCAGCATCCAACGCCGGCACCAGAAAGTCGTCGAAGAGGCGCCCAGCGCCCTGCTCGATGACGAACTCCGCAGCCGGATGGGGCAATGCGCCTTGGACTGCGCCCGGGCCTGCGGATATGTCGGGGCCGGAACCGTGGAGTTTCTAGTCGACTCGGACCGCAACTTCTATTTCTTGGAGATGAACACCCGCCTCCAGGTGGAGCATCCCGTGACCGAGATGATCACCGGGGTCGACCTCGTCGAAGAGCAAATCCGGATTGCCCGAGGAGAGGCGCTTCGCCTGACGCAGGAACAGCTGCGCATCCAGGGGCATGCCATTGAGTTGAGGGTCTATGCGGAGGATGTCCCTGCTGGATTTCTTCCCTCCACCGGCGTCCTCGCCACACACGTCGTTCCGGAAGGCCCCGGAATCCGGGTCGATGCCGGAGTCGAGGAAGGCGACGCCATCTCGATTCACTACGACCCGATGATCTCCAAACTGTGCGCCCACGGCATGGACCGAACTCAGGCCATCGAGCGGCTCCGCAGGGCCATTGACGAGTACCTCATCCAAGGGCTGGAAACGACCCTCGAGTTCGGGCGGTATGTTCTTGATCACGAGGCATTTGAATCAGGTAAGTTCGACACGGGCTTCGTCGGCACCCACTTCGATGCCGATCGATTCGAAGCCTACCGCTCCGACGCCCGCACCGGACAGGACTGGGCCGCAGCCGCGGCGGCTTTGGCGGCATCGGCTCCCCCCTCAAACCCGGCATCCCGCGCGTCAACCGGCAGTCGAGAAGCGGCATGGAAACAACGGTTTGCCGACTGACTGGGCCCTCCAAAAGGCAACTTTTCAGCGCCAATTCCGTTGGATACACGCGATGAAGCGGATGCACTTCTTCTCGGTCAGCCCGGGACTGTCTTTGATGGTCTCGGTGCTGCTAGCATCCCCGATCTCTGCGCAGACGACACCGGTCGACAGCCTCCCTCCCCTCGTCCATCTCGAGGTCGCGGAAGTCGCTTCCCTTCCTTCGATTCCTTCCGACCATCGCGTTCAGCCTGGATCGCGACGCTACAGCCGTCTGGAAAAGCGCGTCCTGAAGGTCTGGCCCTATGCCGACTTCGCCGGCCGGGCCATGGACAGCCTCGAGATTGAACTGGCCGACATCGCCACCAAGAAGGAACGCCGAATGCTCGTCGAGCGCAAGGAGGAAGAACTCAAAGCCCGCTTCGAAGGGGAACTGCGGCGGCTCACCATTCGGGAAGGCGTGATCCTCATCCGGCTCATCGACCGAGAGGCCAACCGGACCACCTTCGGGGTGGTTCAGGAACTCAAAGGCCGACTCAGCGCCTTCATGTGGCAAGGTCTGGCCCGGCTGTTCGGTCATGATCTGAAGAGCAAATACGACGCCTCGGGAGAGGACGCCGCCATCGAGCACATCCTCCACGCCCATGGTCTCGTGAAGGGGAGGCCGGGGGCAACCGCCGGGGTCATGCCCCTCGATTGATTGCACCCCGACCCGCCGCCCATCCACCCCGTATCTTTGCGCGGCATGGAGAAGGCGTTCATCTTGTATGACCTCGAAGCCACCTGCTGGCGGACCAGCCGGCCCAAACGGGTCGAAATCATCGAGGTCGGCGCCGTCAAAGTCAATGAACAGCTGGAAATCGTCTCCGAATTCTGCGCCTTCGTCCGTCCCCTGATGCACCCGGTCATCAGCAAATTTTGTACGTCCCTCACCTCCATCCGCCAGTCCGACGTAGACCATGCTCCCCTCTTTGACGAGGTGATAGAGGACTACGAAGACTGGATGGGCGTGGGCACGCATGAGGTCATCCCCATGAGCTGGGGTGAATTCGACAAGCGGCAGCTGAACACCGATGCCCACCTTCACAACATCGGACTGGACTGGCTCGACGCCCACGTCTGCTTCCAAAAGCACTACGGGAAGTGGAAGCAATCCAAGAATCAGATCGGACTCAAGAACGCCCTC
The DNA here is from genome assembly GCA_002862785.1 of Flavobacteriales bacterium. GTDB lineage: Bacteria > Bacteroidota > Bacteroidia > Flavobacteriales_D > Sanyastnellaceae > UBA8752. The sequence continues at coordinate 2,328 of PKDZ01000086.1, read as the reverse complement.
GAAACCGAGGAAATCAACTGGTCTGGAACAGAACACCGCGCAATTGATGACGCCCGCAACATGGCCGAACTCTTCTGCAAGGTCGCCCGGCAGATTCCGAGCCTACAACTGAATTGATGGACACCGGTTTCCACAGCACGGTCCGCACCGCCCGCACGGTCGCCGCCATGGAATGGACCCTCGAATGGCGCCAGGGCCATCAACTCGCCTCGGTTGGCCTCTTCGCCCTGTCCTCGGTTTACGTGGCCTTCCAAGCGGCCAGCCGGGGCACAGCGCCCGAAGCCTGGACGGCCATGCTCTGGTTGGTCTATCTGTTCAGTGGATTCACGGCCGTCGGCCGGCTTTTCGACCGCGAACGGTCGGCGACGCGCCGCTATCTCCAGTGGACCGTCGAGCCGCTCGGCCTGATGCTGGGCAAACTCCTCCACGCCATCCTGACCACCACGGCACTCAGCGCCATCGTCCTTGGTGCCTTCGTCCTCTTCCTCGGCTGGCCCGGGGAGGGCGTCCGGACCTCGCTCGTCGTGCTGGCCGCCTGGCTCGGCGGTGTGTCCATGACCACCACCCTCGTCTTCGTCACGGCGGTGGCATCTCAAGTCCAGAGTGGCGGGAGCACCCTCGCCGCCATCCTCGGACTCCCGCTCCTGCTGCCCCAGCTCATCCTGGCGACCCGAATGACAACCGGTGCCCTGCAGGGAACGCCGTGGTCCATACTGGGGGAAATCCCCTTGTTCCTCGCGGCGCTCAGCGCAGGCACCAGCGTGATGGCGTGCATCCTGTTCCCGTACATTTGGCGGGCATGAGCAACTGGAACGTCCTCTGGAAATTCGGAGGGATCCTCCTTCTCGCCTACGTCATCGTGGTGGGCTTCGGCACCCCATTGCAGCCCGGCCTCGTGGAAGCGTCGCCTGATCGTCTTGTGCCCGGACCGGTGACCCTGGAACTTCATGCCGTGGGGCAACCATTCGCCGACGAAGTAGGCTCCACCGACGGCCACCGTCTCATCCTCCGGTCGGGCACCGACCTCATCGACACCCGACTGATTGAGGTTGCCCCCCACCGCGTTCAAGCGGAAGTGACGATCCCGGAACAAATGCCCTCCCCGGCCCTCGACGCCTTCCTGTTCACCCCCGCCACCGGAACCTTGTTCCTCGGCAACGCCTTTTTCGTGGAAGGCGCCGGCTCCGGCCCTGTGGCGGACGAGTTCAAAGCCAAGGCTCCGGATGAGCGCTCCCCCGACCTCGGATTCAGCTTTCCCTACCAGCCCAACATCATGGAGAGCATCCGCAACCTGCTGTGGCACGTGCCCATGTGGTTCGCCATGTTCTTCGTGATGGGCATCGGATTCGTCGCGTCCCTCATGCAGCTGAGGACAGACCGCATCGAGTGGGACCATCGGGGAGAAGCCGCCGTGCGAACCGGACTCGTCTTCGGCCTGCTCGGACTGGCCACCGGATCGCTCTGGGCCCGGTGGACCTGGGGCGCCTGGTGGGTCTCGGATCCCCAGCTCAATGGGGCCCTGGTCACCGTGCTGCTCTACACAGGCTATCTCATTTTGCGGGCCGCCATGAGCGACGACGAGCGGGTCGGTCGCCTTTCGGCCGTTTACAACGTCTTCGCCTTCGTGATGCTCGTGATTCTGTTGATGGTGCTCCCGCGCTACACGGAGAGCCTCCATCCGGGCAAGGACGGCAACCCCGGCTTCAACAGCTATGACCTAGACAACAGCCTCCGGGCCGTCTTTTATCCGGCCGTGATCGGATGGGGCGCCCTGTGCTATTGGATGTACACCCTGCGCCTCCGCATGAACCGCGCGGAACACCGCCTGTTGACGAAATGAATTGCATCATGTTCCACATCCTGTTCCTGAGCAGCCTCGAAGGCTTCTTCTTCGGAAGCGGCAAAGCCCATGTGGTCACCGGCGTCGCTTTGACCATCCTCGCCGGCATCGCCCTCTCCCTCTGGAGGATGGATCGGCGCCTCACCCGCATCGAATCCGAATCCAACGACACGCCCTGACCCCATGAGCCGAACCAACATCGTCGTCCTGCTCCTCGTGGCCGTTCTCATGGGCACGCTCATCAGCGTCTTCACGACCAACAGCGAGTCGGTTGTCTTCGCCCGGGCCTTTGCGGAGCCGGGCATCGAATTCAAGGTGTCGGGCACCCTCGATACAGACCACCCCGTCGTGTACGACCCGGAAGTCTCGGTGTCCCAAACCCGCTTCCACATGCGCGACCAAGAAGGCGAGGTCCGGGAGGTGATCCTGAACAAGCCGAAGCCCACCGGACTCGAACAGAGCGAGTCGATTGACCTCTACGGGCGCGT